>CAZUOD010000028.1:0-15042 GCA_964621975.1 uncultured Atopobium sp. | reverse complement strand
GCTTGCCGTCGACGGGCTCGATGGTGTCGAGGCGCTGCCACTCGTTGAGCATGCCGAGGGTGCAGACGGAGAGCACCTGCGTCTGCCCGCGCTGGAAGAGGCCCGAGCCGTGGACGCGGGGCAGGTAGTCGGGCTTGACCATGAGCGGGCGCACCTCGGTGGGCGTGCGGCCGTCCACGCGCTCGCCGGTCTCCACGACCATGAGGCGCATCGCGTGCTTCTCGAGGCCCTTGAGCTCGGTGGCGATGGCGCGCGACCACTGGAGCTGCTCGTCTGCGGAGAACTCGGCCCTGATGGCGGCCTTGAGCTCCTCGACCTTGGAGGTGCGGGCCTGCTTGTCGGCGTCCTTGAGGGCGGCGCTCATCTCGTCGTAGTGGGCGAAGATGCGCTCGTGGACCTCGGCGATCGGCTCGTCGAGCACGTACTCGCGCTGGGGGAAGGGGCCGTTGGCGGCCTCGACCTTGGCGAAGAAGGCGCGCTGCTCCTCGCAGAAGGCGGCGATGGCCTCCTGGCCGAAGGCCATGGCGGCGAGCATGTCCTCCTCGGAGATCTCCTCGGCGCCCGCCTCGAGCATGGAGATGAAGTCGGCCGAGCCGGCGAGCTCGAGGTCGAGGTCGGAGTTGTCGCGCTCCTCGTAGGTGGGGTTCACGATGAGCTCGTGGGTGTCGCGGTCGCGCCCCACGCGCACGCACGCGAGCGGGCCCTCGAAGGGCACCCCGCCCACGGTGAGGGCCGCCGAGGCGGCCATGACGCAGATGGTGTCGACGGGGTTCACCTGGTCGGCCACGAGCGTGGTAGCCACGACCTGGACCTCGTTCCTGAAGCCCGCGGGAAAGCTCGGGCGCAGCGGGCGGTCGATCATGCGAGCCGTGAGGGTGGCCTTCTCGGACGGGCGCGCCTCGCGCTTGAGGTAGCCGCCGGGGATCCGGCCGACGGCGTACATCTTCTCGATGAAGTCCACCGTGAGCGGGAAGAAGTCGTAGTCCTTGCGCTCCTTCGACACCACCGCGGTGAGCAGCACCGTGGAGTCACCGCACCTGACCAGGCAGGAGCCGGTGGCCTGCTTGGCCAGCTCGCCGGTCTCGAGGACGTAGTGCTTTCCGTAGAGGTCGAACTCGTGGGTAACCTTTGCCATATCTTTTCCCTTATCTCCGCCTGCCCCGTTGCAGGCGGGCCGTCGTGGCGGCCGTGCCGCCCGCGTCCCGGCGTGTCCGGGCGCGCGAGAAGGGCGCCCGCAGGCGCCCTTCGATACTGCCTTCTTACTGGATGTTGTCGCGGATGCCGAGGCTCTTGATGAGCGTACGGTAGGCCTCGACGTCGCCCTTCTTGATGTAGGAGAGCAGACGGCGGCGCTTGCCGACGAGCATGAGCAGGCCGCGACGGGTGTGGAAGTCCTTCGGGTGGACCTTCATGTGCTCGGTGAGGCCCCTGATGCGCTCGGTGAGCAGGGCCACCTGCACGGCCGCGGAGCCGGAGTCCTTCTCGTCACTGCCGTACTGGGCCACCAGCTCGGCCTTGCGCTCCTTGGAGACTGCCATGTCAAAACCACCTTTCACACAGATTCGCCCCGAACTGGGATGGCCGTCCGGTGGGGGCGGGCCTCCAAGTACGGGGTACCGACGCCAGCGAGTGTAGCACAGGGTCGCGCCGGCGTGCGCGCGAGGCCGCGCTGCGCGGGTTCTCCACGAGCCCCGGGAGGGAGCCCGGGCCCCGCTACCCGCGCGCCGCCGCCACGAACGCCGAGAAGATCTTGCGGCTCGCGTCGTCCGTGGCGTGCGAGAACTCGGGGTGCCACTGCACGCCCCACAGGAAGCGCGACGCCGGGCGCCACAGCGCCTCGATGACGCCGTCGGGCGCCTGCGCCATGACCTCGAGGCCCTCCCCCAGCTCTCGCAGGGCCTGGTGGTGGTAGCTGTTCACGGGGAGGGGCCCCGCCCCCACGAGGTCTGCCAGGGGCGTTCCCGCGAGGACCTCGACCTCGTGGTCGGGCAGCTCGTAGGGGGCCGTGCCGTGGTGCACCACCTCGGACGGGAGCTGCGTGGGGATGTCCTGCCAGAGGGTGCCGCCCAGCGCCACGTTGAGCGTCTGGATGCCGCGGCAGATGCCGAGCACCGCCAGGCCCGCCCGCACGGCGGCCGGGACGAGCGCGAGCTCCATGCGGTCGCGCTCGTGGCAGAGCTCCGGGCAGAGCGCGGCCGCCGCGGGGTCGCCCTCGCCGTAGGTCGCGGGGTCCAGGTCCTGGCCGCCCGTGACCAGGATGCCGTCGAGCGCGCCCACGAGGGTCTCGACGTCCGCGGCGTCGGCGGTCAGCGGCAGCATGACGGGCACGCCGCCCGCCTCGGCGATGCCGTCGAAGTAGCCCGGCAGCATCCACAGGCTCTCACGGGCCCGGTCGACGAGCGGGACGCATCCTATGATGGGCTTTCTGGGCATGGCTCTCCTCCTGTCGGGCTTCGGCCCTGCCATTATGGCACGCACGGGCTCACGCGCCGGCCATGAACTCCATCGCCCTGAGGCGGCAGTCCAGGTGCGTGGCGGCCCAGGCGTGGGAGAGCGAGAGCATGAGCGCCGCCGTGGGGGCAGACACCTCGGCGGACAGGAGCTCGTCGAAGGTGCAGCCCAGAAGCGAGCGCATCCAGGCCAGCTCGCCGGCCGAGACCTCCTGCGCGCCCGCGACATCGCGCGCGCAGCTCGAGCAGAGCGCCCCGCCGGCCGTCGGCGAGAAGTGGGAGCAGGAGGCGTCCCCGCACGCGCAGCAGCCCCCGAGCTCGGGGCGCCAGCCCCCGTGCGCGAGCACCTTCATCGCGTAGGCGGCGACGACCAGGTCGAGGTGCGCCTGGTCGGGGGCCTGCTCGCAGGCCGTGAGCGCGCGCGAGCAGACGGGCATGAGGAAGGGGTCGGGCGCGTCCGCGAAGCACGTCAGGCGCGCGACCTCGGCCACCGCGCTCGCGGCCGCCACGCGCTCGTACTCCCCGCGCAGCCCGGCGTGCGGCTCCACGAGCGAGGCCTCGCTCACCACGGAGAGGGACCGGCCGGCAGCGAGCAGGAAGTCCGTCTCGGAGAAGAGCTCCGCGCGCGCGGCGAGCCGCCCGCCCGGCCTTCTCGCCCCCTTGGCGACGGCACGCGCCTCCGAGCCATCCGCGCAGAGCAGCGTGAGGATGAGGTCGGTCTCGCCGAGCTTGGTGCGGTCGAGCACGATCGCGCGCGTGCGCCAGGTGCGTCGCCCGGCCACGCCCTACTCCTCGACGCCGTAGCCGAGGCGGCGGATCTCGCGCTCGTCCCGGCGCCACTGCGGGGCCACCCGCACCGTGAGGGAGAGGTAGACCCTGCACCCGAGCAGGCGCTCGATGTCGCGGCGGGCCTGCGTGCCCACGCGCTTGATCATCTGGCCGCCCCGGCCGAGCACGATGGCCCGCTGGCTCTCGCGCTCCACGAGGACGGTGGCCTCGATCGAGGCGTGGCCGTCGGACGCGCGCTCGAGGCTCTCGCAGAGCACCCCCACCGAGTGCGGGAGCTCCTGGCGCAAATTGAGGAAGAGCTTCTCGCGGACGAACTCGGCCACGAGGTCCTCGGGCGTGGCGTCCACGTCCATGTCCTCGGGGAACCACCGCGGGCCCTCGGGCAGGTGGTCCGAGACGAGCTCGACGAACGTGTCCACGTTGAAGCCCTCCCGCGCGGAGACCACGAGCTCGTCGTCGAAGCGCGCGAGGGCGCGGGCGGCCTCGAGCTGCGCCGTGACCTGCTCGGGGGCGGCGATGTCCGCCTTGGTGAGCACAAGGAGCCGAAAGGACGCGTCGGAGCGGTCCACGTGGCGCGCCACCCAGGCGTCGCCCGTGCCGACGGGCTTCGTGGCGTCCACGAGAAGCGCCACCGCGTCGGCGTCCGCGAGCTCGGCGAGCGCCGCGCGGTTGAGCTCCGAGCCGAGGGCGTCCTTGGGCTTGTGCAGGCCGGGCGTGTCGATGATCACGAGCTGCGAGCGCTCGGTGTTGATGACGGCCCGAAGGCGCCGGCGCGTGGTCTGCGCCACCGGGCTCGTGATGGCCACCTTCTCCCCCATGCAGGCGTTGAGCAGGGTGGACTTGCCTGCGTTGGGCCTCCCGACCAGGGCCACGAAGCCGCTTCGAAACGTCGAGTCGCCGCGTTCCATGAGACCTCCCGAGGCGCCGGCCGCTAGCCGACGATCGCGTTTGCAAAGACGAGGAGCCCGACCACGGCCACGAGCACCGAGAGCACCCACACCGAGGCCGCCGCGATGTCCTTGGCACGGCCCGCGAGCGGGTGGAACTCGGGCGAGACGAGGTCGACCACGGTCTCGATGGCGGTGTTGACCAGCTCGGCGGATATGACCACGCCGCAGCACAGGAGCACGATCGCCCAGCTGATGAGGTCGATCCCGAGCACGATGCCGGCCACGACCGCGCACGCGCCGATCACGAGCATGACCTTGATGTTGCGCTCGGTGGCCACCGCGCTGCGGAGCCCCTGGACGGCGAAGAGGAAGCTCCGGCGAAACTCCGGGTGGTCCCTGTCAGAGCCCGGTATCACTCGTCCGCCCCCTCACGGTGGCGCGTGAGCGTGACGCGGCCCATCGGGGCGTCGAGCGGCATGAGGGCGAGCAGCTCCTCCTCGCGCGCCTCCATGCGCTCGGCCTCGTCCTCGTCGAGGTGGTCGTAGCCGAGCAGGTGGAGCAGGCCATGGGTGAGCAGCAGGCGGAACTCGTCCGCCTCGGTGGTGCCGAAGGAGGCGGCCTGCCGGGCGATGTAGGTGGGCGCGAGCACGATGTCGCCGAGCTCGCAGGGCTCGCCGGGCGCGAGCGCGGGGTCGTCCGGGCGCTCGCACTCGAGCGAGATCACGTCGGTCGCGCGGTCATGCCCGCGCCACGTGGCGTTCAGCTCGCGGATGCGCCCCTCGCCCACGAGCGAGACGGAGACCATGCACGGGCGTCCCACGCCCTCGGCCGCGAGCACCACGTCGCAGCAGGCGCGGATCTCGTCGTCGGTGAGCGGGGACGTGACGCCCCGCTCGCGGGAGAGGTCGTACTCGTTGCTCATCCCGTGGGCCTCCCCTCTCGCGCGTCCGCCGCGTAGGCGTCCACGATCTGTGCCACGAGCGTGTGGCGGACGATGTCGTTCCTGTCGAGCTCCACGAACGAGATGCCGTCGATGCCGCCGAGCACGCGGCGGGCCGACTCGAGCCCGCTCACGCCGGCGAGGTCGCGCTGGGAGGCGTCACCGGTCACCACGAACCGAGACGAGAGGCCCAGGCGCGTGAGGAACATCTTCATCTGCTCGGGCGTGGTGTTCTGCGCCTCGTCGAGGATGACGAAGGCGTTGTTGAAGGTGCGCCCGCGCATGAAGGCGAGCGGCGCGATCTCGATGACGCCCTGCTCGACGAGGTCGTTGGCGCGCTGCACGTCGGTCATGTCGAAGAGCGCGTCCAGGAGCGGGCGGACGTAGGGGTCGAGCTTCTCCTCGAGGGTGCCCGGGAGGTAGCCCAGTGACTCGCCGGCCTCGACCACCGGGCGCGCGAGCACGATGCGGCCGACCTCCCGGCGCCTGAGGGCGGCCACCGCCATGGCCATGGCGAGGTAGGTCTTGCCCGTGCCCGCCGGCCCGATCCCGAAGGTGACGGTGCTCGAGCGGATCGCGCTCACGTAGCGCTTCTGGCCGACCGTCTTGGGCCTGATGGCCCGGCCCCGGTACGTGAGCACGATGTCATCGGGGCTCACCTCGAGGCGCTCGGCGCCGTGGCGCACCTGGTCAACGATGAGGTCGACGTCGGGCGTCCGGGGCGCCGCGCCCGCCTCCACGAGCCCGATGAGCCGCGAGAAGACGGAGGTGACCTGGTCGACCTCGTCCGTCGCGCCCGAGACCGTCACCTGGTTCCCGCGCACCGAGATCAGGGCATCGAAGCTCTGCTCGACGCGGCGCAGCAGCGCGTCGGCCGGGCCCATGAGGGCGGTCGGGTCGACCGAGTCGGGTATGGTGAGACGGACCTGGGTTGGCTCCATGTTCCTCCTGGCGTCTGGCCCCACGGGCTTTTCCTGATGATAGCCGAACGGTGGGACGGGGGCTCGGAGCGCTCAGACGAGGGCGCCGACGAGGGTGACGCCGTCCTCGGCCACGCCCTCGAGGCGCACGCGCGCGAGCGAGCCCGCGGGCAGCGTGGGGTCCACCGCCACGTCGAAGAGCCCGCCCGAGACGGCCCGGCCCGCCGACTGCACCACCACGAGGTCCTCGCTTCCCACGAGCTCGCGCGCACGCTCGGCGCGCATCCTGAGGGCGAGCCCGCGGGCGCGCCGCCCCCGCTCGGCGCTCGTGCGCGGGTCCACCTGGGCCGGCATCGACGCGGCGGGGGTGCCGGGCCTGCGCGAGTAGCGGAAGACGTGCATGCGCGAGAAGCCCACCTGCTCGCAGAAGGCGAGCGAGCGCGCGAACTCCTCGTCGGTCTCGCCGGGAAAGCCCACGATGAGGTCGGTCCCGAGGGAGACGCCGGGCAGGTGGGAGCGGGCGACGTCGACCACGCGGCGGAAGAGGTCCGTGCGGTAGACGCGCCCCATGCGCGCGAGCGTCTCGTCGCAGCCGGACTGCAGGCACACGTGGAGGAAGGGGGCCACGCGCCCCCCGGAGGCGGCCATCGTGCGGCAGAGCCGCTCGCTCACGTCCGGCGGCTCTATCGAGGAGAGCCGCAGGCGCGAGACGTCCGTCCGCTCGAGCAGGAGCTCGAGCAGGCCGGCGATGTCGAGCTCGTGGCCGTGCGCGTCGCGCGCGCGGTAGCTCCCGAGGTTGATGCCGGTGAGGACGACCTCGCGCGCGCCGCGCGCCAGCGTCCGGCGGACCTCCTCGACCACCTGCTCGGGGCCCACGCTGCGCGCGGCGCCGCGTGCCCGCCAGACGACGCAGTAGGTGCAGCGGTTGTCGCAGCCGTCCTGGACCTTCACGCCCGGTCGGGTCCGTCCGGTGGGCGTGGGCGCCGAGCAGCTCGGAGTCGGCCCGGCCGCGTCCGCGCCGGACAGACCGAGCCGCTCCATGACGAGCGTCGCCACGCGGGACTTGTCGCGCTCGACCACGACGCTGGGCGCGATCGACGAGAGCTCGTCCCCGAAGAGGCTCGCCACGCAGCCCGTGGCGACCACGAGCGGCCCCTGCGGGAGCTGGGCCGCGCGCCGCACGGCCTTCCTCGTCTTGGCCTCGGCCTCGGCGGTGACGGCACAGGTGTTCACGACCACGGCCGCGGCCGCGGCCTCCTCGACGATCTGCGCGCCGGCGGCCTCGAGGTCGGCGGCCATGAGGTCAAGCTCCGCGCGGTTCACGCGGCAGCCGAGGTTGAGCAGGCAGACGCCGACCGCGGGGGCGCTCACCTGCCCGAGTCCTTGTTGAACGGGTTTTTGGGCGCGCGCCAGCGCTCCTTGGCCTCACGGGAGCCCTTGCGGGCCTTGCGCGAGAAGCGCTCCGGCTCGCCTGCGTCCTGCGCCTCGGCGTGCGCGGCCGAGGCGTCGTCGAGCGTGCGCTCGGCCACGATGGAGGCCACGTCCAGGAGCTGCTTCTTGGTGAGGTCGGTCGGGGTCTCCACCTGCACCACGGCGACGAGGTTGCCGCGGGCGACCATGCCCATGCGCGGCATGCCGTGGCGCTCCACCACCACCTGCTGGCCGAACTGGCAGCCCGCAGGCACCTCCACGGTGACCCGCTCGCCCTCCATGATGCCGTCTATGGTGACCGTGGTGCCGAGGATGGCCTGGAGCGAGTCCACGCGCACCGTGCAGAAGAGGTCGTCGCCGCGCCGCTCGAAGCGCTCGTCGTCGGCCACCTCGACGCTCACCAGGAGGTTGCCCGAGGCGTCCCCGCGCACGCCGGCCTCGCCCTTGCCTTCCACGGTGATGGTCTGGCCCGAGTGGACGCCGGCGGGAACCTGCACCTCGACCCGCTCGCGCGAGGGCGTGCGGCCCTGGCCCTCGCAGGTCTCGCACGGGTGGTCGATGACCTGGCCCTGGCCGTGGCAGGCCGGGCAGGTGGTCTGGGTCTGCATCTGGCCGAAGATGGTCCTCTGCACCTCGACCACGCGGCCGGTGCCGTGGCAGCGCTCGCAGATGCGGGTGCGCCCGCCCTCGGTCGCGCCCGTGCCGCCGCAGTCGTCGCAGGGCGCCAGGCGGCTGTAGGAGACGGTCTTGCGGCAGCCCGACGCCGCCTCCTCGAGCGTGATCGTGAGGCGGATGCCCATGTCGCGCCCGCGGGTGCGCTGGGCCGAGCTCGCCCCGCCCGACCCGCCGAAGAACGAGTCGAAGATGTCGCCGAAGCCGAAGCCTCCCCCGCCGAAGATGTCCGAGATGTCCACGTAGTCGGACCCGAAGCCGGCAGGGCCGTTGGGGTCTCCGTAGCGGTCGTAGTTGGCGCGCTTCTGGTCGTCCGAGAGCACGGTGTAGGCCTCGTTGACCTCCTTGAAGCGCTCCTCGGCGTCCGGGGCGTCCGAGACGTCCGGGTGAAGGGTCCGGGCCTTCTTCAGAAACGCACGCTTGATCGTCTTCGCGTCGGCGTCCCGATCGACGCCGAGCACCTCGTAGTAGTCCCTCTTTGGTTCCACGTTCCCCGTCTCCCCATACCTGCACGTCTGCTCAGAAACCCAACGGGCCTTTGCCGAAAAAAGCGCGGGGACGAGCCCCGCGCGCGGTTGCGAAGCTCACGGACCCGCTACCAGTAGTAGGCGTAGGGCCCCACGTACCCCCAGCGACCGAGGCCAGAGCTGCACGAGAATAGCATGACCATGATGAGCGCGATCACGACGCCGTTCGAGATGCCGTTGAGCAGCGCCATGCCGGCGTTTCTCCACCAGCGGCCGCTGCGCTTGAGGCCGTCGCGCACGATCAGGACGACGCCCACCACGAGGGGGACGAGGATGATGAGGGAGAGCGACGCGAGGGTCTGCGTCACGAGGCCGAAGGCGATGAACGGCAGCACGAACCCCACGAGGTTGAAGCCGTTGGCCTGACGCTGCGTGAGGCGCTCCTCGGGCACGCAGACGCGACAGACGAAGTCTCCCGTGGAGGCGCCGTTGGTGCCGGCGTTGCCCATCCCGGTCACGCGAACCTCGGTGCCGTCGTGGGAGTCCTCGGGGATCTCGACGATGACCTCGCTGGCCGTGAGGGTGCGCCCCGACCCGCCGCAGGCGTGGCAGGGGTTGGCCACCACATGGCCCGTCCCCTCGCACTCGGGGCAGGTCATGCCCATCACGCCGAACAGGCCCGTGTCGACGGTGATGTGCCCGCGGCCGCTGCAGGTCGGGCAGGTCTCGGAGTGCCCGGTCTCCACCGAGCCGGTGCCGTGGCAGACGTCGCAGGGGGCGTAGCGCTGGTAGGTGATGCCGCGCCGGCAGCCCTTGGCGGCCTTGTCGGCGTTGAGCGTGAGCTCGTAGATGACGTCGGCCCCGGCACGCGGGTTGTATGAGCGGGAGCGCGCGCGGCGCGAGGCACCCGCGCCGAAGGGGCCCCAGCCGAAGGGGTTGCCCCCGTAGCCGGCGAAGGGGTCGTAGCCGCCCTGCGGCGCTGACGACCCGTAGGGGTCGGCGAAGGGCGAGCCGGAGCGCATCGCGTCGTAGCGCTTGCGCTTGTCGGGGTCGGAGAGCACGGCGTAGGCCTCGGAGACCTCCTTGAAGCGCTCCTCGGCATCGGGCTCCTTGTTGACGTCGGGGTGGAGCTTGCGCGCCTTGGACTGGAACGCCTTGCGTATCTCGTCGGCGGAGGCATCCTCCTTGACCCCGAGTATGGCGTAGTAGTCCTTGTCGTTCATGGAAGCCATGTGGCGTGTCTCCCGTTGTCGGAGATGATGCACAACGTCATGATTATATCCACCGAAGGCACCAACTATTCGGCGAACGGGCGAGACGCGGCCTCTCCACATGCCCGCACGCGTGGCCCGCGGCGGCCGGGGCCGGTCCTACTCGGGGAGCTCGACCTTGCGGAAGGTGACCCCGCAGCGCTCGAGGATGTTCTTGGAGATGAGGTTGTCCTCGGTGCCGTCGTACTTGTCATCGAGGTAGACGACCTCCCCGATGCCCGCCTGCACGAGCGTCTTCGCGCACTCGTGGCAGGGGAAGAGCGTCACGTAGGCGGTGGCGCCCGCCATGTCCTTGAGCGAGCCGCGGTAGTTGAGGATGGCGTTGGCCTCGGCGTGGATGACGTAGTTGTGCTTGTCGTAGAGGGGGTTGTCGGCGGTGCCCCAGGGGAACTCGTCGTCGTTGAGGCCGTGCGGCGTGCCGTTGTAGCCCACCGAGAGGATGCGGTGGTCGGTGTCGGCGATGCAGGCGCCCACCTGCGTGTTGGGGTCCTTGCTCCGAAGGCTCGCCGCGATGGCGGCCCTCATGAAGAACTCGTCCCAGCTGATGACATCCGTGCGCTTGCCCGGCATGGCGCTCCTCCCGTCGTTGTTGCAGCTAGGATGGCGCAAGGTGGGTGCCCGCGCAAGTGCGTACGAGCGGGTTGTGGACGGTTCGGGGGCGCACAGTGTCCGGAACCTGCACGTAGCCGAGACCCCCTGCGGGAACAGGCAGGTTATGGACGGTTCGAGACTGAAAACCGTCCGGAACCTGCCCGTTGGAGACTGGGGCGCGGGTCCCGCTCAGCAGCTCGCCATGCGGACCTCGCCGGGAGCAAGGCCCCAGAGCTCGCCGTAGAGCTCGTTTCCGAGAAGCCATCCCCGCTCGGTGGGCGCAAGCCGACCCTCACGCTCGCCGAGAAGCCCGCGGGAGAGCAGGCCCTCGAGCGTGGTGTCGAGGGCGGGCCCGAGAAGCTCGCGGCCGCGCTCCACGAGCGCCGGGTCGAGCCCCTCCGTGAGGCGCGTCCCGAGCATGAGGTCCTCGGCCACGGCCTGGGCCTCGTCCAGGAGCTCGAGCGAGAAGGAGAGCTCCGAGAGGCGCGGCGCTGCGACCAGGGCCCGATGCGACGTCTCGACCGTGAGGCGCACCCGTGCCGTGTCGGAGGGGGGGTTCGGGAGCCTCGGGCAGACCTGCGCAAGCCTCAGGTACTGCTCGAGGTTGAGCATGCTTGAGGCTTTGGTGCCGAGGCCGAGGTAGGGCGTGCCCGTCCAGTACGCGATGTTGTGACGGCATGCCTTACCTGCGGCGGCATAGCTCGCCACCTCGTAGCGGCGAAGGCCACAACCCTCAAGCTGGGCCTGAGCCTGCTCCATGCGCGCCGCCTGGACGTCCGGGTCGTTCCAAGAGGGGTCCGTGTCCGCCCAGCGCTCGCCGAGAGGCGTTCCCTCCTCGATCTGGAGCGGGTAGACGCTCACGTGACATACCCCGAGCTCAGCCGCTCCCCTGAGCGTCGCTGCCCACGAGGCATCCGTCTGGTGCGGGATGGCGCACATGAGGTCGACCGAGACATCGAGCCCCGACCCCACGGCCGCCGCGACCCGCTCCCGGGCGCACGCGGCGTCGTGGAGACGCCCGAGCTCGGCAAGCTCGTCGTCCGCGAGGCTCTGCACCCCCACCGAGAGGCGCGTGGCGCCGGCCTCGCGCGCGGCGGCGATCACCTCGTCCGTGAGCGAGTCGGGATTGGCCTCGCAGGTGAGCTCGCCCACGTCGGGCGCCACCCGTCGCACGGCGCCCACGAGCCGCCCGAGCGCCTCGGGCCCCAGGAGGCTCGGCGTGCCGCCGCCCAGGTAGGCGGTCTCACAGCCCTCGAGGAGCCCGAGCGCCGCCGCCTCGTCAAGCTGCGCCGCGAGCGCGCTCACGTAGGCGTCCATCAGGGGGCTGCCTGCGGCCGTGGCCCATGAGGCGAAGTCGCAGTACGCGCACTTGCGCGCGCAGAACGGGACGTGCAGGTAGAGCGCGCCGACGCCCGCGACCCCCGCGCCCCCGTCACAGGACATGGGCGCGGACCTCGCTGGCCACGGCGAGGAACTCCTCGGCCTCGGTGCACGACATCGCGGCGGCCCTCCAGCGGGCCGCGTCCGACATGCCCTTGAAGTACCAGCCCGCGAGGCTCCGCGCGCGCTTGAGGTGGGCGCCGGTGGCCTCGAGCAGGCGCACGTGGCACTCGAAGGCGCTCACGCGCTCCGCGAGGCCCGGCTCGTGGCCCGAGAAGACCCATGGGTTGCCGTAGGTCCCGCGGGCGACCATGACGGCGGTGGCGCCCGTCTCGGCGAGCGCCCGCAGCGCCGCCGCATGGCCGTCGACGTCACCCGAGGCGATCACGGGCACACTCACGGCATCGGCCACGCGGTCAATGACGCCCCAGTCGGCCTCGCCGCGATACATCTGGGACGCGAAGCGCCCGTGCACGGCCACGGCCGCGGCCCCGGCGGCCTCCATCGCGCGCGCGAACTCGGGCGCGACCTCCTGGCCCGCGTACCTGCCGCGACGAATCTTCACCGTCACGGGCACGTCGGGCGCCCCCGCGCGGCACGCGCGCACGATCCGTGCCGCGAGGTCAGGGTCCTCGAGCAGCGCCGATCCCTCGCCCTTGCGCGTGACCTTGGGCACCGGGCAGGCCATGTTGACGTCGAGGAGCGCGAGGCGCTCCCCCAGCCGCGCGGCGACGCGCTCGGCCGCCTCGCGGAAGAGCTCCGGCCTGGAGCCGAAGAGCTGCACCGCGATGTCCGGCTCCGCGGGGTCGGGGTCGACGAGCTCCCAGCTCCTCTCGCCGTAGTGCAGGCCGGCCACGGAGACCATCTCGGAATAGGCGAGGCGCGCCCCGCCGGCGCGCGCCATGAGGCGGTACGCCGCGTCGGAGACCCCGGCCATGGGGGCCATGAGCAGGGGGTTTTCGGCGAGCCGGGCGGCCAGCGGCGCGTCTCTCTCGCCCCCCGCGAACGGCTCGACGGAGCCCGAGAGCCCGGCCGGCGGCGCGAGGAGCGCCAGCACCTCGGAGGACGTCACTGGTCGTCCACCTTGAGGACGGCGAGGAACGCCTCCTGCGGCACCTCCACGGAGCCGATCTGCTTCATGCGCCGCTTGCCCTCCTTCTGCTTCTCGAGGAGCTTGCGCTTGCGCGAGATGTCGCCTCCGTAGCACTTGGCGAGCACGTCCTTGCGCACGGCCTTGACGGTGCTCCGCGCGATGATCTTGTTGCCGATGGCCCCCTGGATGGGCACCTCGAACTGCTGGCGCGGGATGATCTCCTTGAGCTTGTCGCAGAGGCCGCGCGCCATGGCGTAGGCCTTGTCGCGGTGCACGATGAAGCTCAGGGCGTCCACCTCGTCGCCGGAGAGCAGGATGTCGAGCTTCACGAGGTCTGAGGGGCGGTACTCCGAGAACTCGTAGTCCAGGCTCGCGTAGCCCTTGGTCCTGCTCTTGAGCTGGTCGAAGAAGTCGAGGATGAGCTCGGCGAGCGGGATGTCGAAGCGCATCTCCACGGACTTGTCCGAGAGGTAGACCATGTCACGCGTGATGCCGCGGTGCTCGATGGCGAGCTGCATGACCGCGCCGGTGAACTCGGGCGGCACGATGACGGAGGCCTTGAGGAAGGGCTCCTCTATGCGCTCGATGCGGGTCGGGTCGGGCAGGTCCTGGGGGCTCCTCACCTCGAGCAGGCGGCCGTCGGTGGTATGGACGTGGTAGTCGACGCTCGGCGAGGTGGCAATGAGCGAGAGCGAGAACTCGCGCTCCAGGCGCTCCTTGACGACCTCCATGTGGAGCAGCCCCAAAAAGCCCACGCGAAAGCCGAAGCCCAGGGCCACGCTCGTCTCGGGGGACCACGTGAGCGAGGGGTCGTTCACGCGGAGCTTCTCGAGGGCGTCGCGCAGGTTCTCGTAGTCCTTGTTGTCTATGGGGAAGAGGCCCGTGTAGACCATCGGCTTGGCCTCGCGGTAGCCCGGGAGGGCCTCCTCGCAGGGGCGCTCGCGGGAGGTGAGGGTGTCCCCCACGCGCACGGCCTCGGGGTCCTTGAGGCCCGTGACCACGTAGCCCACCTCGCCCACGGCAAGCTCCCCGACGGGCGTCTCGGCGGGGCGGCGCACGCCCACGCCGTCCACGAGAAAGCCCTCGCCCGCCTGCATCATGAGGAGCTGGTCGCCCTTCGAGACGTGCCCGTCGAAGACGCGCACCGTGGCCACGACGCCGCGGTACTCGTCGAAGTAGGAGTCCAGGATCAGGGCCTTGAGCGGGGCCTCGTAGTCCCCGCGCGGCGGCGAGACGAGCACCACGATGGCCTCGAGCAGGTCGTGGATGCCCTCGCCGGTCTTGCCCGAGACGCACACGGCGTCATCGGCGGGAATCGCGAGGTCCTCCTCGATCTGGGCCCTCACCTCATCCGGCCGGGCGCTCGGCAGGTCGATCTTGTTGATGGCCGGGACGATGTCGAGGTCGGCGTTCATCGCGAGGTTGGCGTTGGAGACGGTCTGGGCCTCCACGCCCTGGGTGGCGTCCACCACGAGCACGGCGCCCTCGCACGCCGCGAGGCTTCGGCTCACCTCGTAGGTGAAGTCGACGTGGCCCGGCGTGTCTATGAGGTTGAGCTGGTAGGTCTGGCCGTCGTCCGCGTCGTAGGCCACGCGCACCGCGTTGGACTTGATCGTGATGCCGCGCTCGCGCTCGATGTCCATCGTGTCGAGCAGCTGGGCCTCCATGTCGCGCTCGTCCACGGTGTGGGTGAGCTCGAGGATGCGGTCGGAGATGGTGGACTTCCCGTGGTCGATGTGCGCGACGATCGAGAAGTTGCGGATATGTGAGGCATCGCGTCTAGGCATGAGGTGAATGATAGCGAAGTCGGGGCCTTCATGCTATACTCTGCGGGTTGACCTCGCCGTGTCTCAGCACAGAGGCCTCATATCTCATGGGAACCGAAAGGAACTGCACGTGGCTAACATCAAGTCTCAGAAGAAGCGCATCATCACCGCTGAGAAGGCGCGTCAGCGCAACCGGGCCGTCCGCTCCGAGCTCAAGACCGCCGTGCGCCGCGTCCGCGAGGCCGTCCAGGCCGGTGACGCCGAGAGCGCCCAGCTTGCCGCCAACAAGGCCTCCCGTCTGCTCGACAAGGCCGCTTCCAAGGGCATCATCCACAAGAACCAGGCCGCCCAGCGCAAGAGCGGCGTCCAGAAGCTCGTGAAC
>CAZUOD010000027.1:0-15066 GCA_964621975.1 uncultured Atopobium sp. | reverse complement strand
GCTGCGTCTTCCACACGCGCTGCCCGCAGTGCATGCGCGTGTGCGCCGAGCGCGTCCCTGAGATGCGCGAGGTGACGAGCGGGCACCGCTGCGCCTGCCACCTCTTCGATGACGGGCTCTCCGCCGAGGAGCGCGAGCCCGTCATGGCCAAGGCCCTCGCCGAGGCCGAGGCCGCGCTCAAGAGCGCCTAGCCAGATCACGACACGCACGTCACGCGCCCCGCGGACCGTCCGCGGGGCGCGTGCTGAAGGGAGAGCGACACATGTCAGACGTCCTCGAACGCTTCATCCGCTACTGCGAGGTGGCCTCGCAGTCAGACCCGCTCACCGCCGAGTCTGTGCCCTCCACGGCCTGCCAGCACGAGATGGCCCGTGTGGTGGCGGACGACCTCGTGGCGCTCGGCGCCGAGGACGTGCGCGTGGACGAGCATGCCTACCTCACCTGCCACTGGCCCGCGAGCGAGGGGGCCGAGGGCCTGCCCACGCTCGGCCTCTGCTGCCACCTCGACACGGCCTGGCAGAGCTGGGGCGACCCCGTGCGCCCGCAGGTGCGCCGCTACGAGGGCGGCCGGCTCGTCCTGGGGACGGGCCGCGACGGGCGCGAGGTCGCGCTCGACCCGGCCACCAACCCCGAGCTCGAGCGCATGGTGGGCCAGGACCTCGTGACCACCGACGGGACGTCGCTTCTCGGCGGGGACGACAAGGCCGGCGTGGCCGAGTGCGTGGCGCTTCTCGCCCGCCTGGCGGCCGACCCGAGCATCCCGCACCCGCGCCTCGCCCTTGCCTTCGTGCCGGACGAGGAGATCGGTCACGGGGCGGCCCTTCTCGACCTCGACGAGTTCGGTGCGGCGTACGGCTACACCATCGACGGCGGGCCCCTTGGGGAGTTCTGCTACGAGACGTTCAACGCGGCCGAGGTCGAGGTGCGCGCGCACGGGGTCTCGGTCCACACAGGCACGGCCAAGGGCAAGATGGTCAACGCCTCGGAGGCCGTGATGCGCCTCCACCAGCTGATCCCGCCCGCCGAGCGGCCGGAGTTCACCGAGGGCTACGACGGGTTCTTCTACCTCGAGCGCATGGAGGGCACCTGCGAGGAGGCCAGCTCCGCCTACATCATCCGCGACCACGACCAGGCCGCGGTGGAGCGCCGGAAGCAGATCATGCGCGACGCCGCGGCGCTGGTGAACGCCCAGATGGGCTCCGACGTCCTGGAGCTTGAGATCCGCGACCAGTACCACAACCTCGCCGACGTGGTGTGCCTGCCGGAGAACGCCCACCTCATCGAGAGCGCGCGGGCGGCGTACGCCTCCGTGGGCGCCGAGATGACGTGCGTGCCCATGCGCGGCGGCACCGACGGCTCGCAGCTCTCGTTCAGGGGCTTCCCGTGCGCGAACCTGTCCGCGTGCTACTACAACGCCCACGGCGTGCGCGAGTTCGTGCCCGTGCCCGAGCTCGAGGCGATGGTGGACGTGCTGCAGGAGCTCGTGGGGATCTACGCGCGGGGCTGAGCTGCCCGCGCTACCATGCCGGCGGGCTCCCGTTCACGATGGGCCCCAGCGGCTTGGGGTCGCGGCCCGTCGCCTGCGACACGCCGATCATGAAGATGGAGCAGAAGGCCAGCATCGAGGTCATGGGCTCGATGTAGATGGGGTAGCGCTCCGTCTGCCATGTGGGCAAGAGGACGAAGCGGTCCACGAGCTTGCGCAGCGGGTGCGTGGCCGAGTGGGAGATCATCACCGTGTGGGGCCGGCGCTCCGGCGGGCGGTCGTGGAGGTAGCTCAGCACCATCCGCTGGGAGTCGTTCTTGGACGAGAAGATCACGAGCAGGTCATCCCGCCCGGCCACGTGCATGTAGAGCATGTCCTGCCCGGCCGGCACGAAGCGACAGCTCACGTTGTACTTGAGGAGCTCCATGGAGAGCATGAGGGCGGGCGGCTCGCTCAGGCCCTCGCCGGCGATGAACACCTCGCGTGAGGCGAGCAGCTGGTCCACGAGCTCGTGGAAGAGCTCGGTGCCAACGGCGTCGCGGGTCGCGCGCGTCATGTCGCAGAGGCACTCCACCGGGTCCCTCGACCGGTCGTCGTCATGCGTCGGGGGCCTGGTGGAGAGCGTCAGCATGAGATGGCTCTGGAAGTCGCCGAAGCTGTCGTAGCCGATCTTCTGGCAGAAGCGGCTCACGGTGCTCTGGGAGACGCCGACCTGCCGGGCCGCTATGGTCGTGGAGCTCTGGAGGAAGAACTCAGGCCGCTCCATGACGGCCTCGTACACCTTGTGCTCGGTGGACGTGAGCTCCTCCTCGTGGAGGCGCATCTGTTGGAAGGTGTCCGTCATCGTGGCACTCCGAGCGGTCGTCGGGTCTCTCGCACCTACGAGAGCAACGATAGCAAACCTCCTGAACACCGGGGGACACAGGCACGAAAGGTCCGCCCAATCCGCTCGCCGGTGAAAACTGACCGCTGAGAATAAGCCATTCTTTATGTATTGAATGACCATTTCATCATATAGAATGATAACGGTTGCGCGTGTGTGCGGTGTCATGGAGGCCGCCGGCCCATGCGTGACCTGTCGGAGGGACTCGGATAGGGAGACGCCATGAACATCGTTGCGTGCAGGGTCGACGAGCGTCTGGTGCATGGTCAGATCATGGCCTCGTGGGCCAAGCGACTGCAGCTCAGGCGCATCGTCATCGTGGACGACAAGGTCGCCGCCGACGACTTCATGCGCACCGTGCTCGCCATGAGCGCGCCGGCCGGCGTCGCCATCGACGTCCTCACCGTTGCCGACGCCGCCGGCCGCATCAGCGCCGATGCGGGCAGCGAGAACGTCATGCTGCTGTTCAAGGTGCCCGGCCCCGCGCTCGAGCTCACCCGCGCGCTCGCCGGCACCCCGCACGAGATCTCATCGCTCAACCTTGGCAATCTGGGCTCCGGGCCCGGCCGCACCGAGCTCACGCGTCGCGTCTTCCTCTCGGCCGAGGAGCGCGACCAGGTGCGAGAGCTGCAGGGGCTGGGGGTGAGGCTCTATCTGCAGATGCTCTACACCGACCCTGCGGTCGAGGTGACCGAAGCGATGTTGTAAGTCAACCGACAACCCGATAGTCGTCTGTCGTCCGTCCTTGGAAAGGGGTGGGTCTGGTCATGTTAGCTCTTCAGGCACTCATCATCGCACTGTGCACGTGGCTCGTCGCGACGGCGTTTCCGATGTGGCTGCGCTGGTCGTGCTACTTCGGTGCGCCGCTCGTCGCAGGTCTTGTGAACGGACTTCTCCTCGGTGATCTGACCTACGGGCTCGAGGTCGGCTCCACGGTCATGATGGCATACATCGGCATGGTGGCCATCGGCGGGTCGCTCCCAAGCGACTACGCCATCGCGGGCTACCTCGGCGTCGCGATGACGATGTATGCGGGCGCCGACCCGTCCGTGGGCCTCACCATCGCCGTGCCCCTCGGGCTTCTCGGCCTGCTCAGCTTCAACGCCAAGATGTCGCTCAACGCCGTGTGGGTCCACAAGGCCGACGAGTACGCGGCAAGGGGCGACTCGCGAGGGGTCGTCATGATGAACCTCTTCGCGTCCCAGGTCTTCCCGTTCATCACCTACTTCATCCCGGCGTTCCTCTGCGTGTACTTCGGGTCCGGCGTGCTCGAGCAGCTGCTTGCCGTGATCCCTGACCAGATCACCTCCATCCTGGGCCTCGCCGGCAGCCTCATCCCCGCGCTCGGCCTCGCGATGCTCATGAGCGTCCTGATCAAGGGCTCGCTCATCCCGTTCTTCGTCGTGGGGTTCGCGCTCTCCGCCTACCTCGGCCTGGGGACCATGCCCATCGCCATCATCGGCGCCGGGCTGGGCGTGCTGCACCTCATCTACACCTCCGGTGGCGACACGGGCGTCCTTGGGGGCTTCTCGCTCAGCGGGCAGGAGGTCTCCGACATCGCCGACGAGGCCGCCGGCGTGAGGCAGCTCTCCAAGAGGACGCTGCGGCGCTCCTGGTTCAACTGGATGTGCTGGGGCCAGATCTGCTACAACTACGAGCGCATGATGGGACTGGGCTTCTGCCACTGCATGGTGCCCGTCCTCGAGGAGCTCTACGGTGACGACCGCGAGGCGGTCGCGGCCGGCCTCAAGCGCCACCTCATCTACTTCAACACCGAGAACACCTGGGGTGCCATCATCCCCGGCATCACCGCCGCGATGGAGGAGGAGCGCGCGGGCGGCGCCGCCATCGACGACGAGATGGAGAACAACCTCAAGACCGCCCTCATGGGCCCGATGGCCGGCATCGGCGACTCGGTGACCCAGAGCCTGGTCAAGGTCGTGCTGCTCTCCATCGCCATCGGCCTGGCCTCCCAGGGCAACGCCCTCGGCCCCGTGCTGCTCGTCGTGCTCTTCAGCGCCTACGCGCTCATCGTCGGCTACTTCTGCTACATGAGCGGCTACAGGTTCGGCAAGGACGCCGTCACCAAGCTGCTCGCGGGCGGCCTCGTCAGGCAGCTGACCGAGGGCCTCGGCGCCATGGGCATGATGGTGCTCGGCTGCCTCGTGGCGACGGTCATCCCCATCACCTGCCCGCTCGTGTTCGAGCTCTCCTCGGGCACGATCGAGATCCAGGCGATCCTCGACACGATCCTGCCGCAGATGCTGCCGCTTGCGGCCTTCCTGCTCACCTACCAGGCCATCAAGCGCGGCGTCAAGCCCACCGTGGTCATCGTCGCGATGTTCGTGATCGCGATCGTCCTCTCGCCGCTCGGGATTCTCGCGTAGGACCTGCGGACATGGGCTGCGGGCAGCCCCGCGGCCCGTCGCCCCACCATCAGAGAAGGGAAGCCACGACATGTCAGAGCTCATGGAGAAGCACCGTCAGACCTTCGGGACCGAGCGTCCGCTCATCGGGTGCCTGCACATGCAGGCGCTGCCGGGCACGCCCTACTCCGATCCGGAGATGACCCTCGAGGAGCAGGTGCGCCGCCTCAAGACCGACGCGCGGACGCTGCAGGACGCCGGGTTTGACGCCGTGGTCTTCGCCAATGAGGGCGACCGTCCCTACCTCACGCCCGTGGGTCCCGACACCGTGGCCAACTACACGCGCATCGCGACCGAGGTCATCCCCGTCCTCGACGTCCCCTACGGCTGCGGCGTCCTCATCGATCCCATCGCCACGATCGCCGTGGCCAAGGCCATCGGCGCCAGGTTCGTGCGGACCTACGTGACCGGTGCCTACGAGGGGCTCTTTGGGTCCCAGAGCTTCTGCCCGGGCGAGCTCTTCCGCTACCAGCGCCAGATCGAGGCCAGCGACGTGCGCGTCTACACCTACCTCGAGGCCCATGCGGGGACGAGCCTGGACACGCGCTCGAGCGAGGAGATGCTTGAGGCGGCTGCGGCCAACCTGCCCATCGCCGGTGCGCTGTTCGGCGGCGCCCACGCGGGGCTCCCGCCCGAGCAGTCCCACATCGCACGTCTCAAGGAGCGCTTCCCGGAGGTTCCCATCCTCATCGGCAGCGGGGGCACGACGGACAACATCGCCGGGCTCCTCGCCCACGCCGACGGCGTGGTCGTCGGGACGAGCATCAAGTACGACGGCCTGCTCTGGAACAACGTCGACCCGGCTCGCGCCGAGGCGTTCGTCCGCGCCGCAAAGGGATAGGGAGGCAGCGGCGAGGCCGGTCAGGCGGATCCCTGCGGCGCCCGGGCGAATGGTTCGCCCGGGCGCCGCGCCGTTGGAATCTGGGCGCTCGTGATGTGTGCGGGGACCCAGATTCACGATTTGGCCGCTCGTGATGTGTCCTTCGGGCCGTGGTGCCCGGGGACGGTGGAGCGACCTGCATACGTATCAAACGTTACCTGCGGTTTTCTGGACGATCGTGCATAAAGATGGCGTCCGGTCACGAGAGGCCGGAACACGACACATCACGAGCGTGCAAATCCCGCACCAGAACGGCCATTCACATCACGAGCGGCCAGATTCTCAGTCCGGGCTGCACCCGCCGTTGCGTGTTCGTGCCGATGACCCTGCCGGCCGGCGATGTAGAATGCCCATGTTTGGACACGCGACCCCTTGGGAGGAAAACCATGAGCCAAGAGATCGACGCGGGCTGGCTGGTCCGCACCCTGCACGAGTGCGTCGAGGTGGAGAGCCCCGTGGGCTACTACCCCGAGGTCCACACGTGGCTGCGCGAGACGCTCGCCGAGATGGGCTACGAGATGACCGTGGACAACAAGGCCACGGCGTACGTGCGCGTGGACGGGCGCGACAGCTCCAGGTGCGTCTGCGTGGGCGCGCACCTGGACACCATCGGGCTCGTGGTGCGCGGGATCAACGACGACGGGACCCTGCGCGTGCGCGCGCTCGGTGGCATCAACTACGCAAGCATCGAGGGCGAGACCTGCCTCATCCACTGCCGGGACGGTCGCACCGTGGCGGGCCAGGTCATCTGCAACCACCATTCCGTTCACGTGTGGTCCGAGGCCAAGACCGACGAGCGCACCGAGGACACCATGTCCGTCTCGATTATCGGTGACGTGTCCTGCCCGGCTGACGCCCGCGCGCTCGGAGTGGGGGAGGGCGCCATCGTCGGCATCGACCCGCACTTCGAGGCCTTTGACAACGGCTACGTCGTGAGCCGGCACATCGATGACAAGGCGGCCGTGGCGGTGCTGCTCGACGTCTTGCGCTGGCTTGCCGAGTCCGGCGAGAGGCCCGCCTACGACACGCTCTTCGCCTTCCCCATCTACGAGGAGATCGGCCACGGCGGCGCGTGGGTGCCCGAGGAGGTCTCTGAGTACGTGGCGCTCGACATCACCCTCATCGGCCCGGACTACGACTCCGACGAGCACAGCGTGGGCGTCATCGCCGCCGACGCCAGGGGTCCCTATGACTGGGAGCTCACGAACACCCTCATCGAGTGCGCCCGCGGCGCCTGCACGCCCGGGCGCTGGAACACCCAGGTCTGCTTCCATTACTCCACCGATGCCAATGCGGCCTACACCCACACCAACGACCTGCGCAGCGGTGCCTTCGGCATGGCGTGCCTCAACACGCACGGTCGCGAGCGCTGCCACGTGGACGCCATCGTGGAGACCGAGCGCCTCTGCCGCGCCTACCTCATGGGCGAGGGCCGCTAGCGCCCGCGAGCTACGCCTTCCCCGCACGCTGTGAGGGTGCCCGCGCGATAGTGCACAACCGCAGGAATCGCCCTCCCCGGGCGATTCCTTTCGGCTCAGAACGGGTATCAAACCAAAGTTATCGTGCGAGGAAAGGATGGCTCATGGCTTCGGGAGACTGGCAGCGCAAGGTGGCAGATTGGATGCGGGGAAGGCAGGGGCCGGATGACCTCGCGCTCTTCTGCGTCAACGTGGCCGTCGTCCTGGTGGTGATCAACCTCTTCGCGAGCGCCCTGTGGATCAGCGTGCTCGTGCTCGTGCTCGTCGGCTACGCGATCTTCCGCATCCAGTCGAGGAACCTGGGCCGCCGCGCGCGGGAGAACGAGGCCTTCCTCAAGGCGCTCGGCCCCGCGCGCCCGTGGGTCCAGAACCCCAAGGCGGCATGGGGCGAGTTTCGCACCTACAAGCACGCGAAGTGCACCTCCTGCGGCCAGAAGGTCCGCGTGCCGAGAAAGAAGGGCAAGCTGCGCGTCACCTGCCCCAGGTGCGGCTCCAAGTTCGAGGTCAGGTCCTAGACCCTGGCGTTCCAGGTCACCTTCCCGTGCTATCGTGACTCTCTGTACGGGCAGCGTTTCGAGGGGCGGTCGCTTCCTCTGGACGCTGCCCGTCCATATGAGGCGCTGCGTGAACAGGGAAAAGGGGAGGCACTCACATGATCGGCAGAAGGAAGTTCCTTGCGCTCCTCGGTGCGGGGGCGGCGTCGCTCGCACTGGCTGCGTGCTCGGATGAGGCTGCGGACGAGACGGACGGGCGGGACGCCTCCACGAGCGCTGACGAGACGTCCGAGGACGCGGAGCCCGTCACGGTGCGCGCGGCTGCGCTCAAGGGTCCCACTGCCATGGGCTTGGTGCGCTTCATGAGCGAGGTCGATGCCGGCAACATCGCGGACAACGACTACACCTTCGACATCTACGCGTCCTCGGATGAGGTGACCCCGCTCATCGCCCAGGACGCGGTCGACATCGCGGCCGTCCCGGCCAACCTCGCGAGCGTGCTCTACAACCAGACCGACGCCGGCGTGCGCACCATCGCGATAAACACCCTCGGCGTGCTCTACATCTGCGAGCAGGGTGACACCGTGCAGAGCGTGGCGGACCTCGCCGGCAAGACGATCTACACCTCCGGCAAGGGCTCCACGCCCGAGTACGGACTGGCCTACATCCTGGAGGGCAACGGCCTCACCATCGGCGAGGACGTGCAGGTGGAGTGGGCGAGCGAGCACTCCGAGGCGCTCGCGCAGCTGCTGAGCGACCCCGAGGGCGTGGCCATGCTGCCGCAGCCCTTCGTGACCACGGCCCAGATGCAGAACGACCAGATTCGCGTGGCGCTCGACCTCACCGAGGAGTGGGACGCCCTGCAGACCGGCGACGAGCGGAGCTCCATGATCACGGGCGTGACCATCGTGCGCTCGGCGTTTGCCGACGAGCATCCCGAGGCCGTCGACGCCTTCCTCGAGCACTACGCCGAGTCCGTCGAGTACGTCAACGACAACGTGGAGGAGGCCGCCCAGCTCGTGGAGGACTACGACATCGTGACGGCCGAGGTCGCCGAGGTCGCCCTTCCCGAGTGCAGCATCGTCTGCGTCACGGGCGAGGATATGAAGGAGAAGCTCTCCGGCTACCTCGCGGTGCTCGCCGACCAGAACGCGGAGGCCGTGGGCGGCTCGCTGCCCGGCGACGACTTCTACTACGGTGCGTAGCGACTCCGACAGGGACCTGGGTGCGCCCGGGCGGCCCCGGAGGTGGGCCATCCGCCTGCTTGCCGTCTGCTTCTGGCTCGTCGTGTGGCAGCTCGTCGCCTGGGCGATCGACGCGCGCATCGTGCTCGTGGGGCCGTCCGAGGTGCTGGCGCGTCTTTGCGAGCTCGCGCTCACGGCCGAGTTCTGGGCGTCGCTCGCCGTGTCGCTCGGGCGCGTGCTCCTGGGGCTCGCCGGCGCTATCGTGCTGGGCACGCTGCTCGCGGCGCTGGCCAGCCGCGTGGCGGCGGTGCGCGAGCTTCTCGCCCCGGCGGTGGCGGCCATGAAGGCGGTGCCGGTGGCGTCGTTCGTGATCCTGGTGCTGCTGTGGGTCTCCTCGCGCTGGCTCTCCGTGGTCATATCCTTCGTCATGGCGCTGCCCATCGTCTACGCCAACGTGCTCGAGGGCATCCGCCAGACCGACCCGCAGCTCCTGGAGATGGCGCGCGTCTTTGGCGTGGGCCCGCTCGAGCGGGTGCGCCTCGTCTACGTCTCGCAGGTCCTTCCGTACTTTCGCGTGGCCGTGACGCTTGCCCTGGGCATGTCCTGGAAGGCCGGGATCGCGGCCGAGGTCATAGGCCTTCCCGACCTCACGGTGGGCGAGCACCTCTACGACGCCAAGGTCTACCTCGACACGCCGAGCCTCTTTGCCTGGACGGTGGCCGTCGTGGTGGTGTCAGTCTGCCTGGAGGCGCTCGTCAACTGGGCGCTGGCCTGGGTCGTCGCGCGATGGGAGGCCCGGCCGTGAGGACACAGGACAAGGGTGCGGTCGCCCTTGAGCTGCGCGACGTCACCAAGCGCTACGGCGGTCTCACGGTCCTCTCAGGGGCGTCGGCGCGCTTCGAGGCCGGGCGGACGCACGTGATCACGGGGCCCTCGGGCGCCGGGAAGACCACGCTGCTGCGCCTGCTGGCGGGCCTCGAGCGCCCCGACGTGGGCGAGGTCGGCCGTGCCGAGGGCCTGCGCCTGGCGATGACCTTCCAGGAGGACCGCCTGCTCGGCAACCTCACGGCCACCGCCAACATCCGGCTGCCACACGGCCGGCTGCGCGGACCCGAGCTCGAGGCCTTCCTCGCGCGGGAGCGAGAGGCCCTGGCCGCCGTGGGCCTTCCCGTGGACGCACGTCCCGTGCGGGAGCTCTCGGGCGGGCAGCGCCGCCGTGTGGCCATCCTGCGCGCGCTCCTGGCGGACGCCGACGCGCTCCTCTTCGACGAGCCGCTCAAGGGCATGGACGAGCGGACCGTGGGGCGCCTCATGGACTTTGCCCTCCCGCTGCTTGCGGGCAGGACCGTCCTCTGGGTCACGCATGACGAGCGCGAGCTCGCGTGGTTCGACGGCTGCGCGGCCTGGCGCGTGGGGGACGCGAGCATCACGCGAGCCCGGCCGCATGCGGGGATGTAGGCACCCTCTTGCCGAAATACCGAGCGCGGCTTCCGATGACAGCACATACTGCCATCGGGAGGGTTCGCATATGGCAGAGGTGTCGGAAAGGATCAAGAAGGCGCGGGCGATTTGGTGCGTGTGGGGTGCGGCCCTGGCGGGGCTTCCGTTTGTGTTGCGACTTGACCTCGTGCTCCTATACGACGTGAGCGCGCTGTTGGCTCCCAGCCAGCCCTGCCTTCCGGCCATCGCCGCGGTGGTGCTTGTCTGCGCGCTCTGGGAGAAGCTTTCTGGAGGACGGCACGTCCCCAGGATGGCACCGGTTGTGGGTGCGTCGTTTGCGGTGGTCACGCTTCTGACGACACTCGTCTGTGAGCTCGGCTGGCTGCCCATGAGGCTGGACTACCTCTCGTTCGTGGACATGCACGAGATGTTCGACTTGGTGGGAGGCATAGCCCAAGCGGCATCGCTGCTGGGATGGCTCGCCTTCGGCGCAGGATTGCTCGGCGATGGGGAGGAGAACGTGGACACCGCCGTCGGGCGCGTAGGTGCTGCCGCCCTGCTCGCGGCCGCGCTCGTACCCGTGGCCGCACTTGGCCTATCGCTACTCTTTCCATGGGCGTCGGTGGGCGTCCTGCTGTGCGTGGTGACTGCTGCGTTAGCGTGGCGAGGGTGCACATGGCTGTGCAGCCGCCCCGCGCTGGAGTGCCGCGCCGCACTTTTTGCGGCTGCGAGCGGAGCCCTGCTCTCCGGACTGATGCGACAGCTCGTCTCCTCCCTCAGCATGGTGGCTATCGTGCTGGCAGATGACGGCTGGCCGCTTATGGGGGAGAGCTTCCGGAGGTTCATGGCCTTTGTTGTGCCAGCCGCTCTTCTCTATGTCGCCGCTGTGACTGTGGCTTCTTGGTGCATGAGGGCGGAGGGGACAGACGAGGCGACGAGAGACGCCGGGGGCGTAGGTGCGCCCAAGGATGATGCCCCTTGGTACGCTGAGGTCGACTATCTGGAGGCCACGATTCGGGGTCTTGCGGGCGGGGAGACGCTGAGCATGCGTGAGGGGCAGACGCTCGCGCGCCTTGCGGCGGGAAACACCAATGCCAAGACCGCCGCGGAGCTGGGAGTGGGGCCTGGCACTGTGAGTGACTACCGCAGAAGGGGGATGGCGAAGCTCGGTCTACGTACCAAGGCCGAGCTGATTGCTGCTCTGGGGGATATGGCAGCTGCAAAGGAACCTGCGAATGAAGTTATCGAAGTGCGAGAGGTGCCGAGCCTTCGGATGAGTGAAGTAGCGGGCCGTGTGACTCTTGTTACGCTGCTCCTTCTGACTCTCATGCCATTCAGGGATTTTCAGTACGATATTTATACGCTTGTCATCCCCTTTGCCCTGCTCCTTATTGGTGTTGTAGGAGGTGCAAGGCCGGTGGGCCTACGTGTTGGCGTCTCCGATTGCTTTGCGATCGCGATATCGGTGGCTATCGGATACTTCTCGTACTCATGCTGGCACGGATACCCGGCTTCACGGCGTATAGTTCCGTTTCTTTGGGTCCTGATGGTGGTGCTCAAAGGAGCTTCATACGCAGGCGGCTCTCGAGAACCTCTCGTGCGACGGGTGGCCAAGCTTGTTCGAACAGGGCTGAGTCGCGTATCGAGAGATGCGAGCATTCTTGTTGTTATTGCGGCGACAATGGTTCTTACCCCCTCTGCGATGCAGGTGGGCGATGGGTACTATGCGTCCTTATACCTCGATGTCGTAATCGCTGCGACAGCTCTTTATCTCGTTACGGTTTGGAGGGGCGGGCTCGAGCCTGTCTCGCTCGACGGAAGCTCCCGTAGCAGGGCAAATCACTATTTGTTGGCGAAGGGCCTTGGTGACACTGAGGCGAAGGTCATTCTGCTGACGGCAGAGGGACTAACGCGCTCTCAGATTTGCGAGCAACTCTGTATCGCGTCGGGGACGCTCAACTCCTATCGATTGAGCGGATATAGAAAACTAAATGTTCACAGTGCGCGGGAGCTACGACGTCTTCTCGTTCACGAGATAGGAATCTAGCTGGAAAACCTTGTTTTATGGCAAGGTCCATACGTCTTTATGGCAGGACTCTTGGACCCTGATGTGTCACTTTTGGGATAGAGATGACCTGTAAGTCTTCCAAACAAGGGTCTTTTACAGTTGAACTTATAGAAATAGTCTATAGCGATCGATTGATGGGAAGGGAGCGGGCCAGTATTTCAAGCTCCAGGCTTTGTGAGGGGGAGGGACTATGTTTGATCTTATTTTCAACCAGAACATGGACGTTGTCCTCAGGGTGATTGCTCTGTGCGTCACCGTGGTCTGGGCCATTCTCACGATTAGGCACGAGCATGTCGAGTATGGCGATATCCCTGCCGAGCCGAGGCGCATTCACAGGGTGCTCGGGTTCGTCTCGATGGGACTTGCATGTATTTGCCTGGTGTTTGAGGTGATGGCCCTTGCCATGGACTGGCAGATTCCGTTTGAGACGGAAATGCTGGTGCTGCTCGTGGCCCTGGCCGTTGTCGTCGTCCTTGAGATCGTCAGGGGAAGGATTGTCGCCAAGGCGCGCGCTGAGATGCGAAGGTAGCCTCTTGGTCTGAGGTGTGGCCATCCTGCGTGCGCTCCTGGCGCGTGGGGGAGGCCGGGTCCTGCCAGCGACGCCGCTCACCCCCCATCTGACCACACGCTGAAAGATCGCTGTAAGCCAGTCTAATGTAGTGCTAGCATGGTGCCAGGTGGGCGCGGGCGAGGCCTTGCCGGAAGGCAGGGCGGGACCCACACAATCGCATGGGAAAGGGGCTCTCATGGACGTCGTTCTCATCGGGCTGGCCCTGACGATGCTGCTCGTGTCGCCTCCGCTCGCTCTGGTCCTGTTGATCTGCCTGATCGCCGGCAAGTGGATGGTGCTCGCCGACATGGGCAGGCCGCGGTGGGCGGCGCTCATCCCCTTCTACGCGGATTGGCAGCTCTGCATGGGCGCGTCGGGAAACGGGAGGCTCGCGGCCTGCATCGTGGTCACTGAGGTCGCGAACGCCCTCTCGCAGGCCCTCATGCCCGATGGCCTTCGCTGGTTTGCCCAACTCGTCCTGCTCGCTGCCGTGGCGGCCAACTGCGTGCTGTGCCACAAGGTCGCGCGCTCCTTTGGCAGGGGCATCGGGCTCACCGTCGCGCTCGCGCTCGTGCCGCCCGTGGCGTACCTGGTCATCCCCTTTGGCAGCGCCGTGTACCGGGGTCCGGTCGACGCGTAGGCGGGCCTCCCGCCTGCCTCAAGCGGCCTGGAGTTTCTGAGGGCGGTCGCTTCTTGTGCGATGATGGGACACCGTTCGACGGCAAGGGGGGCGAGCTCCCCTCAGACGGGGAGGTCGTGTGGCGCCCAGACACAGGCGAGAGAGGCTCCTGCGCTGGTATCGCGTGGTTCCCGCGCTGGTGCTGGCCCTGACGCTGGCGGTGAGCGGGGGTGCCCTCGCGACCCCGGCGGCCCTCGTGATGCGGTTGGTCTACCCGGTCGAGTATTCCGCGCTCGTGGAGGCCGCGGCCGAGAGGCACGGGCTCGACCCGCTGCTCGTGTGCGCGATCATCAAGTGCGAGTCCGGCTGGGACGAGGACGCGGTCTCCAGTGCGGGCGCGGTGGGCCTCATGCAGGTCATGCCCACCACGGCGCAGAGCCTCGTCGACATGGGCCTCGTGGACGAGGCAAGCTACGACCCCGATGACCTCACGGACCCTGCGGTCAACCTCGAGTACGGATGCGCCTACCTGGCCTACCTGGAGAGCAACCTCTCGTCGCTCGATGAGATCGTGGCCGCCTACAACGCGGGCCTCGGTGCCGTGCAGGAGTGGATCTCCGACGGCGACACCATCTCGGAGGCCATCGAGTACGCCGAGACGAGCATCTATCTCGCGCGCGTCACCGCTGCCTACGAGGGCTATCAGAGCGCCTATCCCGACGGCATCACGGAGACCTGAGCGGTCGCCGGCCCGCGCCTTCTCCTGGGCCGAGAGGTTCAGTAGAACAGGTGTTTGGAGCCTTTGGGATGGGGTACACTCATCTCACTGACCGCAGTCCCGGGAGGAGGCGCATGGGCGCATCGAGTGATCGGCCCGTTGAGCGCGTCGGCGGGGAGCTCGTCCGCTTCGGTCGCGTGAGCGGCGGCGAGCCCCTGCGCGTGGTGTCCCCCTTCGAGCCCGCCGGGGACCAGCCCCAGGCCATAGACAGGCTCGCCGAGGGCGTGGAGCGCGGCCTGCGCTACCAGACGCTCATGGGCGTCACGGGCTCGGGCAAGACCTTCACCATGGCCAAGACCATCGAGCGGCTCAACCGCCCCACCCTCATCATGGAGCCCAACAAGACGCTCGCGGCCCAGGTGGCGAGCGAGATGCGCGAGCTCTTCCCCAACAACGCGGTGGTCTACTTCGTCTCGTACTACGACTACTACCAGCCCGAGGCCTACGTTCCCCAGACGGACACCTACATAGAGAAGGACGCCTCCATCAACGAGGAGGTGGAGAAGCTGCGCCACCAGGCCACGTCCAGCCTGCTCTCGCGCAGGGACGTCATCGTGGTCGCCTCGGTGAGCTGCATCTACGGCATCGGCAGCCCGCAGGACTACGCGGGCCTCGCGCCCAACGTGAGCAAGGACGAGCCCCTCGAGCGAGACGACCTCATCCGCAGCCTCATAGACATTCAGTACGACCGCAACGACTACGACCTCTCTCGCGGGACGTTTCGCGTGCGCGGGGACACCGTGGACGTCTTCCCGCCCTACGCCGAGAACCCGCTGCGCA
>CAZUOD010000026.1:10523-15198 GCA_964621975.1 uncultured Atopobium sp. | reverse complement strand
TCAACCGCTACAACAGCACCTCCACGATGGAGCCGCGGATGACGTGGTGGCGTGGCGCGTACCTCGGTGCCGCGGCTGCCTTCGGCGTGCTCGCCGTGGGTGCTGCAGCGTCCTCCATCGTGACTTCGAACAAGGGAAAGGAGGCGTAGAGACATGGCCAACACTTCCGTGAAGAAGGGCACGGGTCTCTACCTCGACATCGTTGCCTTGGTCCTGGCCGTGGCGGGCATCGTCGCGATGGTCATGAGCAGCACCTCGGGTTACGAGTTTGACTCGATGGCGCTGTACCTGGGCCTGACCGTCGCGAGCGTGCTCCTCGTGGTCGTGGCCATCTACCTCGACTTCAGCTCCGCCAAGAAGGGCCCCAGCCCGATCGCCTCGATCGCCCTCGGGATCGCCATCTTCCTCCTGATCTTCTCGGGCGTCCAGGTCGTGGGCTCTCGTGCCCTCACCATCTCCGGCCTGTTCTCCTGGAACTCCATGGACACGGGCGGTTGGGACATGTTCTACAAGGCCGTCGCCTCCGCGGGCTGCCTTGTCGTCTCGGCGCTCTTCCTGCTGGTCGGCTGCTTCCTGCCCGTCGCCAAGAAGAACTAGCCCCGTCGGGAACATACCTCCCCAGGGAAGGCGCCCGGACATGTCCGGGCGCCTTCCTCGTGTGCGGGCTCCGTCACGGGGAGACGGGCAGATCTCATGGCGCCGTGGCACGTGTGCGCCGCGCACGCGCTATCCTTGGGCCACGGGCGCGGGAGATGGCAGGGGGTGAGCGGGACGGGACGCGTGAGCGCAGGGAGCGACGAGCTGGTCGTGGTGCACGAGGACGAGGTCATCCTGGCGGCGGACAAGCCCGCCGGGCTGCTCGTCCACGCCGACGGCACCTCCGCGCCGACGCTCACGGACCTCGTGGTCGCCCATCTCGCAGCCGAGGGCCGCGCCGGCGCACGGGCGCAGGCGGTGCAGCGCCTTGACGTGGACACCACCGGGCTCGTGCTGTTCTCGCTCGACAGGGCCACGCAGCCCGCGCTCGACGCCCAGGTGGCGGGACACGACATGGAGAAGACCTACCTCGCCGTGGTGTCGGGCCGCGTGGGATGGGAGGAGCGCGTGGTGCGCGCGCCCGTGGGCCGCGACCGTCACGACGCGCGCCGCATGCGCGTGTGCCGCCCGGGGCAGGGCAGGCCCGCCGAGACGAGGCTGCGCCGCCTCGGGAGCTCAGGCGGGCGCACGCTGCTGCAGGTGCGCCTGGTGACGGGCCGGCGCCACCAGATCAGGGTGCACCTGGCCTCGATCGGGCTGCCCATCGTGGGGGACGCGCTCTATGGGGGCGCGCGCGAGGGGCGCGGCCTTCTGCTCCACGCGTGGCGCGAGACGCTCGTCCACCCCGTGAGCGGGGAGCGCCTCAGGCTCGAGACCGCCTGGCCGCGGCGGCTCTGGGACCGCGCGGACGTCTCGCTGCGCTGAGCCCCGGCCGCCCCTCCGGCCGGCGCCGCGTGCGCCGCCCGCCGCTTTGCGCGATACTTTACTGGCGCGCCTCTGGGGGGAGGCGTCGCGACAGGGAAACGCCAGGAGAGGGGCAGCGATGGCCGACACCATGCGTGGTGTGTACACGAACCTTACCGAGATCCGCCGCAACGTCTTCAGCAACGTGGCGAGGATCGCCTACGAGATGAGCGATGATGACGAGGCCACCACGGGCCGCAAGCTCCGGGAGCTCCCGTACCAGATCATCCCCGGTGACGTGGCCACCTATCGCGAGAGCGTCTTTCTCGAGCGCGCCATCGTCTCCGAGCGCATCCGGCTGGCCATGGGCCTGCCCCTCCAGGACGTCGACAGGCCCGAGGACCTGACCGACGGCCTGGCCGACGCCTCCGTCACCGAGACCTACTACCAGCCCCCGCTCATCAACGTCATCAAGTTCGCCTGCAACTCCTGCGAGGACAACGTCTACCGCGTGACCAATGCCTGTCAGGGCTGCCTGGCCCACCCCTGCCGCGAGATCTGCCCCAAGGGCGCCATCTCCTTCCGCGACAAGAAGGCCTACATAGACCAGGAGAAGTGCGTCCACTGCGGCCAGTGCTTCAAGGCCTGCCCCTACCATGCCATCCAGCACCACGTGCGCCCCTGCGCCGACGCCTGCGGCATGCACGCCATCGGCTCCGACGAGCACGGCCGCGCCGAGATCGACTACGAGCGGTGCGTCTCCTGCGGCCAGTGCCTCATCAACTGCCCCTTCGGCGCCATCGCCGACAAGAGCCAGATCTTCCAGGTCATCCAGGCCATCAACGCCGGTGACGAGGTCATCGCCGAGGTGGCCCCGGCCTTCGTGGGGCAGTTCGGCGGCAAGGGCAACGTGGACAAGCTGCGCCAGGCCTTCACCGAGCTCGGCTTCTCGGGCATGGAGGAGGTGGCGCTGGGCGCGGACCTGTGCACCGTGCAGGAGGCCGAGGACTTCCTCGAGGAGGTGCCCGAGAAGATCCCGTTCATGGGAACCTCGTGCTGCCCCGCGTGGTCGGTCATGGCGAAGAAGGAGTTCCCGGACCACGCGAACTGCATCTCGATGGCCCTCACGCCCATGACGCTCACGGCGCGCCTCATCCGCAAGCAGCACCCCAACGCCAAGATCGTGTTCGTGGGGCCGTGCTCGGCCAAGAAGCTCGAGGCCATGCGCCGCTCCGTGCGCTCCGAGGTCGACTTCGTCCTCACCTTCGAGGAGATGGCCGGCATGATGCACGGCCGCGGCATGGACGAGTACACCAAGCTCAAGGGCGAGGGCGCCTCGGACTTCGGCGTGGCCTCCGCGGACGGCCGCGGCTTCGCCGTGGCGGGCGGGGTGGCCAGCGCCGTGGTCAACGCCATCCACCGTCGCTACCCCGAGCGCGAGGTCAACGTCGCCAACGCCGAGGGCCTCGAGGACTGCCGCAAGATGATGAAAGACGCCGTCAAGGGCAAGTACCCCGGCTACCTGCTCGAGGGCATGGCCTGCCCGGGCGGCTGCGTGGCCGGCGCCGGGACCCTCCAGGCGATCAACAAGACCGCCGCGGCCGTGAGGCGCTACGCGAAGAAGTCCCCGCGCAAGAACGCCACCGAGAACTCCTACCGCATGCTCATCCCCGCGCTCGAGCGCGACGCCGACGGCCGGCGCCCTGACCGCGCCGCCGAGGTCGAGGAGACCCGCGAGGCCCAGACCCCCGGGGCCCAGGGGTAGCGCGTGCTCAGGGTAGCCGCCGCCATCCTGCACGTCTTCGACTTCGACTCCGGCTCGGTCTTCCTCTCGGAGCGCCCGCTCGACCTCACGGTGCGCCAGACGCGCTCCTACGTGCAGCGCCACCTGCGCAAGATCGTCTCGTGCGCCGAGAGCCGCCACGGGCGCTTCTCGGAGGGGTCGGGCTTTGCCGCTGAGCTCGCGGACTACCTCGCCGGCCGCCGCGAGCTCGTGGAGTTCTCCTGCGAGCTCGCGCAGTGGTTCTGGGAGGAGCTGCGCCGCGCCGAGGACCTCGAGCAGTGCGACCTGCTCGTCGCGGACTTCACCGACACCGACGCGCCCGCGGGCGAGGACGTGGGGTTTGACGGCGAGGCCGGCCGGCGCCTCTTCGCCGTGCTGCTGCTGCCGAGAAGGACCACCTTCGCGCACGAGGTGGCCGCCGACGCCAACGGCATCTGCCGCCTGGACGCGACGCTGCCCAACCCCTCGCAGAAGGTGGCGACGTACCTGCTCGTCGACGCCGAGACGGGCGCGATAGACTTCCACGACAAGGAGCGCTCGGTGGGCGGCGAGAAGGTCCTGCTCGTGCCCGAGCGCCTCCTTCAGTGCACGAGCGAGGCCTCGAGCCACGAGGTGATCGACGAGGTGGGTGCCATCGTGCGCGACGTGGCCGAGGAGTTCGGCCTCGAGCCCGCCCTCGAGGTGAGCCGCGCCAAGGCCGCCGTCGCCCGCCATGCCGACCAGAGCGAGAGCTTCTCGCCGAGCGAGGTGGCGCGCGAGGTCTTTGACGGGCGCCCCGAGCTCGCGGAGCGCTTCGAGGAGCGCGCCCGGGCGGCGGAGCTGCCCGAGGAGGCCCCCGTGCGCCGCGGCGTCGCCGGACGGCTCGCGAGGAGCCACCGCATCCGCACGGACACCGGCGTGGAGGTCACGTTTCCCTCCGAGCTCGTCGATCGGCCCGGCTACCTCGACTTCTCCACGGGCGCGGACGGCCGGGTCACCATCACCATCGGCAACGTGACCAGGATCGAGAGCCGCTAGCCCGCCCACCTGGCGCGTGCGCGCGCCGGTGGATGTGCATCTCGTGTCCGGGCGCGTTTGCCACTAGAATGATGGGTGCTTTGCCACGATGCCACGTCCGAGGAGGTCCGATGCCCAGAACGCACGCTTCTCTCAACGGCGCCGGCCTTTCGCCGCGCGGCGTCACGCGCCGCGATGCCCTGAGGTTTCTCATGGGCGCGGGGATCTGCGCCACCTTCCTTCCCGCGATCGCGCGGGCCACGACCACCCAGGAGAAGCTCGATGCCGCGCAGCTGAGCTACGAGGAGGCCCAGGAGCAGCTCGAGCAGATCGGCGAGGAGTATGCCGCCATCGCCGAGCAGCTCTCGCAGACGCAGTCCCAGGTGGGAGACGTCCGCGACCAGATCGAGGCCAAGCAGGAGGAGATCGAGGCCAAGCAGGAGGAGATCGAGGCCA
>CAZUOD010000026.1:1878-10423 GCA_964621975.1 uncultured Atopobium sp. | reverse complement strand
GCAGCTCCTCCGACGGCTCGGGGCTGCTCTCCGCCGTGGTGAGCGCCGCGTACTCCACGCCGTCGCCCGGTTCGGGCCTGTGCGCGGCATGGGTCTCCAACGTCTTCCGCAACGCCGGCGTGGGCTCCTTCAGCGGCAACGCGTGCGACATGTACAACTGGTACTGCGGCTACTCCACCTCGCAGATCCAGCCCGGCATGATCATCGCCGTGCCCACCGCCCCCTACAGCTCGGCGGCCATCATCTACGGTCACGTGGGCATCTACGTGGGCGACAGCACCGTGCGGGACAACGCGAGCGGCGTCCTGCGCACGAGCAGCCTCTCCAGCTGGATCAGCGAGTACAGCATCACGGCCACCGTGCGCTGCGGCTGGCTCGGCGGCGTCGTGCTCTCCTAGGGACAGGGGCGGCCTGGCGTTCCCACTGATATTTCAGATGGCGTACAATGAGCTTTCCATTGGCTTGGATTCGATGGGAGGCACATGGCACGTCGGGAGGGAGCACGCCTGGGCGCACGGGGCCGGCAGCACGACGCGCGCGGGCTCATTGTCGTGGCGATCGCGCTGCTGTTCGCCCTTCTCGGTGCGATGTCCGTGCTCATCGGGCTCGTCGCGGGGCAGACGGGCGCCCTCTCGAGAACCCAGGCGTTCTCGGCTCATCCCATCGTGCGGGACGAGGACGCGTCATCGCTCCCGTCGAGCTTCGAGCAGGACACGAGTCCGAATCAGGACCAAGGCTCTGACCCCACCCGCACGACCGACTGGCGCCTCGGCGTGAGCGACTGACGCCGCGCCCGCACCGGGGCCGCGCTCGCAGGCCCTACCTGCCCTGGCCGATGAGGGAGCCCCACGTGCCCGCGCGCTCCCTCACGGAACCTCTCGTCTGCGCCAGGCGCGCAGATGCTACCATGACCAAGGGTGTAGTCCCCGCGTCCCCGAACGGAAGGAGCCCTCGCATGGCAGGTGCGGCAGAGCTCGAGCCGTCGGTGCCCCGCACGCCCACCCAGTCCGTGCTGCGCATCGTCTCCGTCATCATGGCCCTCGTGGGCGCGCTCGTGCTCCTCGGCGGCATCGTCGTGATCGTCACCGATGACAGCGTTGGCGTCGTCGGGGGCGACCCCTGGGCCATCCTCGCCTTCGGCATCATCATCGTCGTGACGGCGGGGCTCCTGCTCCTCACGGCGACCCTCGGCATCGTCGCCTCCAACGACTCGGCGCGCGTGGGCCCCTACCGCTTCCTGTGCTACCTCGTGGGCCTCGCGGTGCTCGTGGCCATCGTCTGGGGCTGGGGGCTCGGGACGTTCATCCTGTTCAACCCCATCATCCTCACCACCACGATCGTCTACGTGCTCATATGCTCGACCCTGGCCGACAAGGTCAAGGACGAGCACGACAGGGGCATCGTCGGCGAGACCTTCCTGCGCTCGCGCCATCAGCGGGCGCTTCACCTGCTGTGCGAGGTCATCGTCTTGAATGGCGTGCTCACGGCCGTGGTGATCACCGTGGCGGCCGTCTGTGCGGTCGTCTACGGCGAGGGCGGGCAGGTGAGCGTCCTGGGCACCACCGTCACCGTCGGCAGCGACCTTCTCGCCCTGCTCGTGGAGGGCGCGATCGCGGCCGTCGTGGACCTGCTCGTGGGGTGTCTCGGCATCTACGGGTCCAACCGGCCGGCGCGCGTCAGGCCGTTCCTCGTGCTGAGCGAGGTCGCCCTCGCGATCGACCTCGCCCGGGTGGGGTACGCCGTCATCCTGCACGGGGTCTCAGGGCTGTCCTTTGACGTCATGCTCGACACCCTGTTCACGGGCACGTGCCTCTACCTCGCGATGTGCATCCTCCATCAGCCCGACGTGACGCCCGCGGCCGTGACCGCGCCCGATGGGGGCGAGGTCACGGCGGAGGCGTGAGGGCGAGGGGCCTTCGGCCGTCCCGCGCTCAGAGCTCCATGAGACGGGCGATCGAGACGATGTAGACCTTGAGCGCGCGGCGCAGGGTCTCCTCGGAGACGCCCTCGTCGGGGCCGTGCTCCATCCCCACCCAGTCGGGCTCGGGCTCCGCGGGCTCGTGCGGGCCGAAGGCGCAGGCGTGCCTGAAGTGGCGCGCGTACGTGCCGCCGCCGATGGTGAAGGCGCGGCCCTCGCGGCCGGTGTACTCGGCGTAGGTGCCCAGGAGGGCCTGGATCTCGGGCGTGTCCGGGCTCATGTAGAACGGCTCGTGGCTCGAGCGGCACGCAAAGGAGCAGCCGTGGCGCGCCGCCAGCTCGCTCAGGCCACAGGTGATCTCCTCGGCCGTGGTGGAGGTGGGGTAGCGCGAGTCCACGGTCTGGACGAAGCGCCCGCCCTCGGTGCGCACGGTGCCCGCCACGAGGGTGAGCGGGCCGAACTCGTCGTCGGAGGAGGCCAGGCCCACGGAGCTGCCGTCAGAGGCCTCGGTGAGCGCGCGCTCGAGCTCCAGGAAGGCGCGCTCGCCCTCGCCGACGAGGTCGTTTCCGAGGAGGTAGCGCACGAGCACGCCGATGGCGTTGACGGTGCCCTGCGGCATCGAGGCGTGGCCGCCCACGCCGGTGGCCGTCACGCGGGCAAGGCCGTCACCGGCGGGCTCCACGCTGATGCGCTCGGCCGGCGGCAGGCCCGCGGGGTCCGCGCGCACGAGGGCCGTGGCGTGCCCGGGGATGGCGTTGGAGACGGTGCCGCCGTCAAGCTCCACGATCCTCTCGCCGGCGACGGCAGGTGAGGTGAAGCTGCCGCTGTAGAGGCCCTTCTCGCCGCAGATGAGCGGGAAGTCGGCGTCAGGGGAGAAGCAGAAGAGGGGCTCGGGGTAGCGGCTGAGGTAGACGTCGACGTCCCCCATGCCCGTCTCCTCGTTGTTGCCGATGATGCAGCGCAGGGTGTAGGGCAGGCGCACGCCGGCGTCCGAGAGGCGCCTGAAGAAGTGCGCGGCCCAGACCGAGAGCACGAAGGGTCCCTTGTCGTCCAGGACGCCGCGGCCGATGAGGTAGCCGTCCTTGCGGGTGACGTCGAGGGCGGGGAAGGTCCAGCCGAGGCCCACGGGCACGATGTCGGTGTGGGCGATCGTGGCGATGTAGCGATCGGGTCCGGAGTCTCCCGGAACGTCGGCGAAGCCGAGGTAGCCGTCGACGTCGGTCACCTCGAGCCCCAGCCGCTCGGCGATCCTCTCCGCGGCGACGAGCGCCTCGTGCGCCTTGGGGCCCCAGGGCATGTCGGGGGTCGCGGCCGAGGGGTCCTCCACGGACTCTATCCGCACGAGCGTGCGAATGTCCTCGACGACGTCCTCCCAGACCTCGTCGACGAACTCGTCCACCTGCTGCTTGAATCGTGCGTCAACCATGTGCCCTCCTCGGCTCGCGTGTCTGGCCCGCATCATGATAGCGCCCGGAGAGGGGCGGCTACACCACGAACAGCAGCGCCGAGAGCGTGATGCACACGCTGCCGCCGAGCACGAAGAGGTGAAAGACGAAGTGCAGGTAGGGAACCCTCTTGAAGGCGTAGAGCAGCGCGCCCACGGTGTAGCTGAGGCCGCCGGCCACGAGCAGCCAGAACGCCGCCCGGGGCAGGAGCTCCCAGAGGTCCGCCACGTGGAAGACCACGAGCCAGCCCATGAGCACGTACACGACGGCGGTGACCCAGGCCGGCTGGCGCTCGCGCAGGAGGCACTCGGCCACCACGCCCACCACCGCGACGACCCAGACGGCCAGCGTGAGCCACAGGCCGCCCACGTCGGCGAGGGTGATGAGGGAGAACGGCACGTAGCTGCCGGCTATGAGCAGGTAGATGCCGCAGTGGTCGAGCACGCGGAAGACCGACTTGGCCCCCTCGGGCGCGAGCGCGTGGTAGAGCGTCGAGAAGAGGTACTCCACGATGAGGGAGATCCCCATGATGAGCGCGGCGGCAAGGCGCACGCCCCCGCCGTGGGACACCGCGGTCACGATGAGCAGCACGAGGGCGGCTATCGAGAGCAGCACGCCGATTCCGTGCGAGATTGAGTTGGCGATCTCCTCGCCGAGCGAGTAGGCCTTGCCTCGGCGGGCCCTGCCCCCGGGGCGGGCCATGGTGGCTGCCTCTGACATGTCTCCTCCCGTCATCCGCCGTCCGAGCGGTCGTGAGCGTGGTGGTATAATCGCCCAATTGCCGTCGGGGGAGCTCCTCCTTCCTGGAGCTGGGGAGAAAACCATGAGAAAATCGACGTTCGTCGGCAACCTCGTCGCATGGGCTGTCGTCGCGGCGGTGTGCGGCGCGTTTCTCGTCTGGTACCACATGAGCGACACGGATGTGGTGACGGCCGCCATCGCGGAGTCCGCGCTCGTGCAGCTGGGCGTCGTCCTGGCCGGGCCGGGGCTGCTCTACGCGGTCGGGGCCATCCTGGGACTTGTGCTCGTGCGCCTCAAGAAGATCATGCTCGGCCGGGGGTTCAAGCGCACCTGGCGCGCGGTCGGGCTCGTGGGGCTCGCGCTCATCGCCATGGCGGGGCTCCCGATGCTCGGGAGCGGGTTCTTCTCGGCCTTCATGTGGGCGACGGTCGTGGTGGTCTACGTCTCCATGATGGCGCCGATCCTCATCGCCATCCTGGGGTTCCTCTACGCGCTCGGCTGTGCGGGCGTGGACGCAACGCGGCGCGGGCCCCTCGCCGACTACCTCCCCGACGACCACTTCGAAAGATAGCCCGAGCAGGTCACGCCCGCGCCGAGAGCACCCCCGTGCCGTCCGCGAGCGCCCCCATGACGTCGGCGGCCACGCCCTCGGGCGTCATGTGGCAGCTGGCGAGGAGCTCGGCGGGGTCGTAGCGGTCGAGGAAGGCCCTCGGCAGCCCGTAGCAGAGCACGCGCACGTCCGGGCGGGCGGCCAGCACGCGCGCGCAGCGCTCGCCGAAGCCCCCGTCGAGGACGCCGTCCTCGAGCGTGACCACCAGGCGGTGATCCTCGGCGAGCCGTGCGAGCAGCGCCTCGTCGGGCGTCGTGGCCAGGCGCGGGTTCACGAGCGTGGCCCGCACGCCGGCGCGCGCGAGAAGCTCGTCCGCGACCCGCTCGCCGAGCGGCAGGGCGTCCCCGAGCGCGAGCACGGCCACCTCGGAGCCCCTCCGCACGACCTCCGGCACAGGACCGCGCGCGTCGATCCGCGCGACGTCGGGCCGCGAGACCATGCCCGCCGCCGGCACGCGGATGGCGACGGGGCCCTCCTCGTGGTCGAGCGCCCACCCGAGCATGTCGAGGTACTCCTCGCGGCAGGTGGGGGCGAGGTAGGGGAGCCCCGGCATGGAGCCGAGCATGGGGATGTCGAAGAAGCCGAGATGGGTGGCGTCGGTGTTGCCCCAGGCCGACGCCCCGAAGACGAGGATGACCGCCGGCGCGGCGTTGAGGCAGGCGTCGTGCCAGAGCTCGTCGTAGGCGCGCTGCAGGAAGGTGGCGTAGATGCCGAGCACGGGGCGCGCGCCGCCGCGGGCGAGGCCCGCCACGAAGGTGAGCGCGTGCTCCTCGGCTATGCCCACGTCCACGAAGCGCGAGCCCGCGCGCTCGCGCAGCTGCGGCGTGAAGCCCATGATGTAGGGGGTGGCGGCGCACACGGCCATGACGCGCGGGTCCTGCTCCATGCGCCCGAGCAGGAACTGCGCCGTGAGCCCGGCGTAGCCCTTCCCCTCGCCCTTGTCGGCGCCGGACAGGAGGGTGCCGGTGGCGGCGTCGAAGGGCGTGGCGTGGTGCCACGTCTCGGGGTCGGCCTCCGCGGGGGCGAAGCCGTGGCCCTTCCTCGTGTGGACGTGCAGGACCACGGGGTGGTCCGTGCCGCGGAGCTCTCCCAGGGCACGCTCGAGCGCCGCCACGTCGTGGCCGTCCTCCAGGTAGCGGTACTCGAGGCCGAGCGCCTCGAAGAGGTTGTTTCGCGCCTGCCCGTGCCCGGCGCGCAGCTCGGCGAGGTTCCTGTAGATGCCGCCGTGGTTGGGCGCGATCGACCACTCGTTGTCGTTGACCACGACGATGAGGCCGCCTTCGAGCTCGGCGGCGTTGTCCAGCCCCTCGAAGGCCAGCCCGCCCGAGAGGGCCCCGTCGCCCACGACCGCCACCACGTCGTAGCGCTCACCCGCGGCGTCACGCGCCCGGGCGAGCCCGCAGGCGAGGCTCACCGAGGTCGAGGTGTGGCCCATGGCAAAGAGGTCGTGCTCCGACTCTGCCGGGCTGGCGAAGCCGGAGACCTCCTCGTAGCGGGTGGGGTCGAGAAACGCCTGCGCGCGGCCTGTGAGCATCTTGTGCGGGTAGGTCTGGTGCGAGACGTCGAAGACGATCTTGTCACGCGGGGAGGAGAAGACGCGGTGCAGCGCGACCGTGAGCTCCACCACCGACAGGTTCGGGCCCACGTGCCCGCCCACGACGGCCGAGCTCCTGATCACGGCGTCGCGGATCTCGTCGCACAGGGCCGGCAGGGCATCCTCGGGGAGGCGGCGCACGTCTTCCGGTGAGCTGATGCGCTCGAGGTACATGCAAGCCTCCTCACAGGGTTCCGAAACAGATGCCGTCGCACACGGGCGGCGGGCCCCTAGCATCTCACATTTGCTTGTGAATATTGTGGTCGGAGGGCTCATGTGCCGCGGCTCGTCGCCATGCGCGCCACCACGGACGACGGGAGGTTCCGGCACCCTCGGCGTGACCCTCTCGTGCGAGAATAGGGAGGGGCCGAGAGGGGCCCAGGACGCGCAGGGAGGTGCCCATGGAGGACGAGAGGGACGTGACCGGTCAGGCTGACCCGACGGACGAGCCCGAGGGCGTGACCTATCACCGCGGCTCCGAGATCATGCGCGGGCACATGATCCCCTCGCAGACCACCACCGCGAGCTTCCTCGCGCCGGAGGGGTCCGCCGACTGGACGGACATGGACCCGTGGCGGGTGCTGCGCATCCAGGCGGAGTTCGTGGACGGCTTCGGGGCGCTCGCCAAGCTCGGGCCGGCCGTGTCGTGCTTCGGCTCGGCCAGGACGCCCCGCTCGGACCCGATGTATCGCTCGGCCTGCCGGGTGGGCCGCATGCTGGCCGAGGCGGGCGTGGCCGTGATCACGGGCGGCGGCCCCGGCATCATGGAGGCGGCCAACCGCGGGGCGGCGTCCGTGGGCGGCACGTCCGTGGGGCTGGGCATCGAGCTCCCCCAGGAGCAGAGCATCAACCGCTGGGTCAACCTCGGCATCACCTTCCGCTACTTCTTCGTGCGCAAGACGATGTTCGTCAAGTACTCGGGCGCGGCCATCGTGTTCCCGGGCGGCTTCGGCACGCTCGACGAGGTCTTCGAGCTGCTCACCCTCGTGCAGACGCACAAGGTGACGCCGCGGCCGGTGGTGCTCTTCGGCAGCGCCTACTGGGAGGGCCTCATGGGCTGGCTCGAGGGCGCCGTCCTGGGCGCGGGCTCCATCTCGCCGCTCGACCCCGAGCTCGTCCTCGTGACAGACGACGAGGACGAGGCCGTGCGCGTGGCCCTCTCGGCCGTCGGCCGGTAGCGAGGTCCTGTCGGCCCCGCTCTGCCGACACCCGGGCCCGACGGGCGCTGCCATCGCCGGCCCCGGGGTTTCATCTGACCTTAAGGAACTCTTCACCTTGCGCTAACCCCCCGCTTCGGGGGTCGCTGCCATCCTTGGGTGCGAACCTTACCAAAGCGTCATGTGGGCGCAAGGCCAATCGATGGACGCTGGGTCGGGCAGGCCTCACGATCTGAGGTACCGGGCGGGCCGCGCGGGCTCGATTGCGGCCCCGTCCCGGGCAGGGCGGGCACGAGGGAACGGGGGACGGCATGGAGTGCGAGGCATCGGAGCGGGTCATTCACGTCGTGTGCCTGGGGGTCTCCCTCGTGCTTGGTGGCATCGCCCTCGCGCTGCTCGTCCTCGCCACCGCCTAGCGCCCGGTCCGCACCCGCCCGCCACAGGTGCGGGAGAGAGGAGGAGCCGGCATGGAGGAGCTGAGAGACGAGGGGGCGCCGGACGGCACCGGGTCCCTGCGCGCGCGGCGGGTCGCGGTCGCCGCTGCCGCCGTGGCACTGGCGCTTGGACTCGCGGCGCTCGCGTGGCTCTACCTGCCCGGAATCTGCGCGTGGGTCACGAACGCGGATGAGGTCCGCGCCTTCGTGGGCGACAGGCCCGTGCTCTCGCGCCTGGTCCTGGTGGGCGCCTACGTGCTCCAGGTGGTGCTGGCGTTTCTCCCCGGCGAGCCCCTCGAGCTGGCGAGCGGCTACGCCTTTGGCTTCTGGGAGGGCACGGCGCTGTGCCTCGTGGCCTCGGCGGTGGCGACCTCGGTCATCTTCTGGGTGGTGCGCCGCTGGGGTCGGAGGGCGGCGGCCTTCGTCCTTGGGGGCTCGAGCCTCGAGCGCTTCGGCTGGATCACCAACGCGCGCCACCTCGAGCTGCTGATGCTCGTCGTGTTCCTCATCCCGGGCACGCCCAAGGACCTCCTCACGTATCTCGCCGGGCTCACGCGCATGCGCTCCGCCCCCGTGCTCGCCATCGCCACCCTGGGCCGGATCCCCTCGGTCGTCACGTCCACGATGGCCGCCTCGGCCCTCGGGG
>CAZUOD010000026.1:0-1778 GCA_964621975.1 uncultured Atopobium sp. | reverse complement strand
CCGCGGCGTGCGCTATCCTGTGGGCATGGCAGGCTACGAGCACATATCCCACGGGTTCGAGCCGGTCTTCGACGGAGGGAGCCGCGTGCTCGTGCTCGGGTCGCTCCCCTCGGTGCTCTCGCGCGAGGCCGGCTTCTACTACGGCAACCCACAGAACCGCTTCTGGCGCGTGGTGGCCGCCTGCGTGGGCGAGCCCGTCCCCGACAACGATGACGTGGCCGGCAAGCGCGCGCTGCTGCTGCGCCACGGCATCGCGCTCTGGGACGTGATCTCGAGCTGCGACGTCAGGGGGTCGAGCGACGCCTCGATACGAGACGTCGTCCCGGCTGACGTGGGGCGCGTCGTCTCGGCGGCGCCGATCGAGGCCGTGCTCTGCAACGGGGCCACGGCGGGCAGGCTCTACCGGCGCTGGGTCGAGCCCGAGGTGGGCCTGCGGGCGGAGGTCCTGCCGTCGACGAGCCCGGCGAACGCGTCCTGGTCGCTCGGGCGCCTCATCGAGCGCTGGGGCGAGGCCCTGGGGCCGCATCTGCGCCAGGGCCGGGAGGTCTCGGGCCTGGGCTAGAAGGTCGCCACGAGCTCTTCGATCGCCGCGCCCGCGGTCGCCTCGTCGGGACCCTCCACGCGCACCGTCACCTGCTCTCCCGTTCGGACGCCCAGCATGAGGAGCTCCATGAGCTGGCTCGCGTCCACGGCGCGCCCCGCGTGCTCGAGGGTCACATGGCTGCGCCAGCGCCCTGCCTCACTGGCAAGGAGCACGGCAAGCTGGATGTGCAGGCCCAGCGGGTCTGTGATGGTGCAGGGTATCTCGTGCATGGCGTCCCTCCTGCACAAAGCCTAATTGCATGTGAGGTTTCTGTGCGCGAGAGTCCGTCGAGCGACATTTCAGGTCGGTTGAGCGGCAGTGAGACGGCGGGCGAGCGGCAGCCGGCCCCGCCTACGCGTCGACCTCAAGCTGGCCGTCCGTGAGGCGCAGACGAAAGCTCCCTGGGTCATCCGCCGTGCCGGCGTCAGCGGCGCTCAGGCTCATGCCAGAATCGAGCCGCGCCTGGTACACGTCGATCGGGGGTGCCCCGAGCAGGTGGTTGGCTATGCATAGGGTTGCAACTGACGGCTCCCCCTCAAACGCGCTGAGCGACGTCACGTACCCTTGGGCCTCGATGGCGTCTCCCTCCGTCATCTGTCGGACCGTGCCTGCGGGGCCTGCCACGGCCGAGCAGCCTCTCCACCTCGTCCCTCTCGTGCCTCGTGAGCCTGGCGTAGGGCCTCTCGGGCGACCTCTTCCTAGGCATGTGTGCCCCCCGTTTTGCGGGCCGGCTCCTCTGGCCCTCGGGGGAGGGTCCCGGACCCATCGCGACGCGTTTCGCTGGGTCTCGGAGCTGTCGCGCTGAGTTTGGAAATCGACGCTGCCCTTTTCGGCTGCAAAGGTCAGGGTATACCCGACGCGCATCGTAAAATAACTGATATAACAACGACGTTGAGCGGTGGAGTCACTGCGAAAGACCGGTGCGAAGCCACGCTGGTCGGTACGTTCACGACAGCGGAGACGGAGGGTTCGGAACGGCCCTAGGCAGAAGCAGATTCAGATGCAGATTTAGAAGAAGAGGGGCGCTGGCGGCGGAGGAGCGCAAGGCCCGGAACCACGCGTCAGCCGATTCCAGTGGGTCGGTGGTCTGAAGATGAACGTCTCAGCGACTGCCAAAAACGATAGCCAACTGCGCATCCGTCCGATGCTGGTGGACGGATGATGAAGACGGAGAGTCGTGCATAGCAGGGCGCGG
>CAZUOD010000025.1:7217-15361 GCA_964621975.1 uncultured Atopobium sp. | reverse complement strand
GTGCACTCGCCGCTCGTGCTCGACGAGGCGGGCGTGTGGCGCATGGACCTCGAGGACATGGAGCGCCGCCTTGCCGAGGAGCGCATCCACGCGGCCATCTTCTGCTCGCCGCACAACCCGTGCGGGCGCGTGTGGGAGCGCTGGGAGGTCGAGTGCGCGATGGAGCTCTTCCGCGCGTACGACTGCGTGGTCATCTCCGACGAGATCTGGTCGGACATCCTGCGGCCGGGCATCACGCACGTGCCCACGCAGACGGTCTCCGAGGACGCGCGCCGGCGCACGGTGGCCCTCTACGCGCCGAGCAAGACCTTCAACCTCGCCGGGCTCATCGGCAGCTACCACGTGATCTACGACGACTACCTGCGCGACCGCGTGGAGTCGAAGGGCACCAAGCCCCACTACAACTCGATGAACGTGCTCTCGCAGCATGCGCTCATCGGCGCGTACGGCCCCGAGGGCCAGGCCTGGGCCGACGAGCTCAACGAGGTGATCGCCGCCAACGTGGACTGGGCGTGCGACTTCATCGCCGAGCGCTTCGAGGGCGTGAGCGTCTTCCGCCCGCAGGGGACCTACATGCTCTTCCTGGACTGCACGAGGTGGTGCGAGGAGCACGGGCGCACCATCGACTGGCTGGAGCGCGCGGGCTGGCGCGTGGGCGTGTACTGGCAGGACGGCCGGGCGTTCCACGGGCCGTGCCACGTCCGGATAAACCTCGCGCTCCCGCTCTCGCGCGTCCAGGAGGCGTTCGAGCGCCTGGACAGGTACGTCTTCAACGCGTGAGAGGGTCTCGGTGCTGCTGAGGCAGATGCGCTACTTCTGCGCGGTGGTGGAGTCGGGTGGCTTCACCCGCGCCGCCGAGAGGAGCTTCGTCTCGCAGTCGGCCGTCTCTCAGCAGGTGCGGGCCCTCGAGCGCGACCTCGGAGCCGAGCTGCTCCACCGGGAGGGGCGCTCCTTCACCCTCACGCCCGCCGGCGAGCACTTCTACCGGCGGGCCCGCATGATCTTGGACGAGGTGGACGCGCTGCGCCGCGAGACGGCCGACCTCGCCCAGGGCCAGGCCTCGGTGCTGCGCCTGGGGTACCTCAACCGCTATGACGGCTGGGAGGTCGCCGGTGCCATGGCCGCCTTCGTGCGCCGGCACCCGCACATGACGGTGACGAGCGTGGCCGGCAGCCATGACACCCTCCGCGAGCTGCTCATGAGCGGCCAGGTCGACATGATCTTCTCCGACCGGCGCCGGACGCTGCACCCCGAGGCCGTGAACCTGCCGCTCTTCGTGGGGTACGACTACGTGGAGGTCTCCGAGGCGAGCCCGCATGCCTGGCGCGACGGCCTGAGCGTCTCGGACCTCAAGGGGGACACCTGCGTGCTCATAGCCGCGCCCGACCAGGAGGAGGTCGAGCGCGAGTACTTCCAGAACACCGTCGGCTTCCACAGTGACGTCCTGTTCGCGCGCTCGCTCGACGAGGCGCGGATGATGGTCGCCGGCGGGCGGGGGTTCCTGCCCGTGGAGGCGCGTCGCAAGGAGGGGCGCAGCGGCTGGATCATCCGTCGCATCCCGCTCGTCGGGGCCGACGGCGAGCACCTGAGCCACGAGTACTACGCCTTCTGGCTGCGCGAGCGCACGACGCCTCACGTCGAGGAGCTCGCCTCCATCCTCAAGGACCTCTTCTCGCAGGCGGACGGCCCCTCCGATGGGGCGCAGATCCATTAGCAAGACTTATCAGAGGCCCATCAATCGGAATTGCTCATAAGAGTTCACGATTGTATCCTCCCAGAGGAGAGGGGCGCATGCCCCTGCGACCGGGGCAAGCGTCCCGTCTGACGGCAGAAGAGAGGAAAGCACATGGCACTCAACACGTTCAATGCCTACGCGCCCACCCGCGTCCTCTTTGGTCCGGGCCAGCTCAGCCACCTCCACGAGCAGCGGATGCCCGGCAGGAAGGCCATGGTCGTCATCTCCAACGGCAGGTCCACGCGCGCCAACGGCTCCCTGGACCGCACGCTTGCCGAGCTCGCGGCCGCCGGCGTCGAGACCGTGGTCTTTGACAAGGTGGGCGCCAACCCCACCAAGCAGGTCACCGAGGAGGGCGCCTTCTTCGCGCGCGAGCAGGGGGTCGACTTCGTGGTCGCGCTCGGCGGCGGCTCGGTCATGGACGCCGCCAAGGTCATGGCCATGTTCGCGCCGCAGCCCTCTGATGACCTCTGGGACTACGCGGGCGGGGCCACGGGCAAGGGCCTTCCGCTCGTGAACCCGGAGCTTCCGTGGGTGGCCATCACCACCACGGCGGGCACGGGGTCCGAGGTGGACGCGGCCGGCGTCATCTCCAACGTGGAGACGCACGAGAAGATCGGCGTGGGCTCGGCCGGCCTCTTCGCGACGCTTGCCATCGTGGACCCGGAGCTCATGGTCTCCGTCCCGCCCGCCTTCACGGCCTATCAGGGCCTCGACGCGCTCTTCCACAGCTTGGAGGGTCACATCTCCAACGCGGCCAACCCCATGGCCGACATGGTGCAGATGGCCGCGATCGAGAACATCGGCCGCTGGCTGCCCGTGGCCGTGGCCGATGGCTCCAATCTCGAGGCGCGCTCCGCGGTGGCCTTCGCCAACACGATGAGCGGCTACTCGATGGTCTTCTCGGCGTGCACGTCCGAGCACTCGATGGAGCACGCGATGAGCGCGTATCACCCGGAGCTCCCGCACGGCGCGGGCCTCACGATGATCAGCCTCGAGTACTTCAGGTTCTGGGTCGAGCGGCACGTGTGCGACGAGCGCTTCGTCGAGATGGCGCGCGCCCTGGGCAAGGGGGACGCCCAGAGCCCGGAGGACTTCCTCGTGGCCCTGCGCGACCTGCAGGAGGCCTGTGGCGTGGCCGACCTCAGGATGAGCGACTACGGCTTCTCGGGCACCCACGAGGAGGCGCTCGAGCTCGCGCGCTGCGCCCGTGCCACGATGGGCGTCCTCTTCGCGTGCGACCCGGGCGAGACCACCGACGAGGACATCGCCGGCATCTACGAGAGGTCGTTTCGCTAGGAGCGCGGGAACTGGGAGGAGAGAGCATGTCTGAGGACACCATCACTGAGGCCGAGCTGAGCGGGATCTTCCCGAAGGGGGAGCCCAACGATGCCTACGCGGCCTACTTCATCGGCCAGAGCTACCTGGCGCCGCTCGGCGACCCGCAGCTCGGCGCGAGCAACGTGACCTTTGAGCCGGGCTGCCGCAACAACTGGCATGTCCACCACAGGGGAGGACAGGTGCTCATCTGCGTGGCCGGGCGCGGCTGGTACCAGGAGTGGGGCAAGGAGCCGCAGGAGCTGCGCCCCGGTGACGTGGTGAGCATCCCGCCCGAGGTCAAGCACTGGCACGGCGCCGCGCGCGACTCCTGGTTCCAGCACATCGCGCTGGCCGTGCCCGCCGAGGGCGCCTCGAACGAGTGGCTCGAGCCCGTCGATGACGCGACGTACGGCGCCCTGTCGTAGCGAGGAGGGACCATGCCAGACACGCCCAAGGTCTCCGAGGCCGCGCGGGCCTATCGCGAGCGCATCCTGCCAGGCCGGGTGCCCGAGCTCGCCGAGACCGACCCGGAGTTCGTCGAGCGCTTCGAGAACTTCGCCTTCGACGAGGTCGTGAACGAGGAGGCCGCCGCGCTGGGCGACCGCGAGCGCTTCCTGGCCATCCTCGCGGCGCTTCTCGGCTGTCAGGGCGTGGACGAGTTCTCCCTCATGGCCGAGGCCGCCCTCAACGCGGGCGTGACGCCCGTCGAGCTCAAGGAGGTCGTCTACCAGGCCTCCGCCTACCTGGGCATCGGGCGGGTCCTGCCGTTTCTGCGCGCCACCAACGAGGTCCTGCGCGCCCGCGGCGTGGACCTGCCGCTTGAGCCCCAGGCCACGACGACCGCCGAGACCCGCCTTGCGGCCGGAAACGACAAGCAGGTGGCCTACTTCGGCGAGGGCATGCGCAGGAGCTGGGAGACGGGTCCCGCCGAGCGCGCCCACATCAACCGCTGGCTCGCCGACAACTGCTTCGGCGACTGGTACACGCGCGGTGGCCTCTCAGACCCCGAGCGCGAGCTCGTCACCTTCTGCCTCATCGCAGCCCAAGGCGGCTGTGAGCCGCAGCTCACGAGCCACGCCGCGGCCAACATGGGCCTCGGCAACGACCGTGACCTCCTCTACCGCGTGGTCTCGCAGCTCGTGCCCTACATCGGCTACCCCAGGTGCCTCAACGCCCTGGCCTGCGTGGACAGGGCGTCGTGACGCCGGGCGGGCGCGCCGGCCGCGGCGAGGGCCGCCCGCCCATCCGCACCGCAGGTCAGGGGGTGAGCTCGCGGACGGAGGCGTTGACCCACTGGCTCTGGTCGGCGTCACCCGAGAAGAGCCCGATGTCCACCTGGCAGTCCCGGTAGTCCCGTCCGTGGGCGATGACGATGTAGGAGTCCCCGGCGGGTCGGTCGTGCGTGGGGTCGAGGCCGATCCAGCGCTGTCCGTCGTAGACCTCCACCCAGGCGTGCGTGGCCCCCTCGCCGCCGAGCATGCCGGCGATGTAGCGGGCGGCGATGCCCAGGCGCCGGCATGCCGAGAGCATCACGTGCGCGAAGTCCTGGCAGACGCCGGTGCCCTGCGCGAGGGCCTCCTCGGCGGTGGTGCGGACGGTGGTGGTCCCCGGGACATAGGAGAAGGCCGCGAACACCTCGTGCATGACCTCCGTGGCACGCTCCACGACGTCCGTCCCCTCGCCGAGCGCCTCCACGCGCGCGCGGCAGGTCTCGACGAGCGCCTCCACGGCGGGGCCGGCCGTGGTGAGCGCCGACTCGAAGCGGTAGAGGGGCTTCATGGGCTCGGGCGCGGCGTGCGCCGTGTCCACGAAGGCGATGCCCGTGACGGAGTAGGAGAACGAGTCGTGCGGCTCGGGCAGGTAGCCCGTCGTCACCACCGACCCGAAGGAGTCCGTCTGGGTCTCCAGGCGGCACTCGGGCTCGACCACGAGCCGCGCGTCCACGACCTGCTGGCGCGCGCGGGTCGCCGGCAGGCAGCGCAGCTGGAAGCGATGCTCCCAGATGGGCACGCTGAAGGAGAGGCGCATCTCGTAGTCGAACGACAGCTTCTTCACGCAACTCCCCCATGGACGAGCCAGTCGACGTTCAGGCAATCATAGCACCGCCGCGCCGACCCGGGGCCGCGATCGGCAGCACCGCTCATCTGGCGAGAAGCTCGCAGAGCCTGTCCTCGGTCCCGTCGTAGCCGCGCGCCGTGAGGTCGGTGGCGAGCTGGCGCAGGCCGTCTGCCAGGCACTCGGGCAGGGGCGACCTCGCGAGCGCCGTCGAGTAGCTCGCGAGCTTGCTGAGCGGGGCGTCCAGGAGCTCCGCCGGCAGCGAGAAGCGCGTGTAGAGGTCGATGCGCTCGATGTACTTGCCCAGGAGCAGCAGGGCCTTGAAGTCGGGTCCCGCGGCGGAGTTCTCGATGCCGCCCCAGAAGGCGAGCATGTCATCGGTGATGTCCCTCTGGCTGAAGAGGTCGCTCGCGGAGCTCGCGCCGCGCGCCGCGTCCTCCATGTCGGCCATCGCGAGCTCGAGGTACTGCAGCAGGCGCGTGGTGAGCTCGGGGCGCAGGATCGTCGCGTTGTTGAAGGCGGCACTGAGCGCGCTCAGCACCGAGTTGGGGTTGCCCTTGTCATAGAGCAGGTGGCCGACGAACGCGTCGAGGTCGGCGAAGTCCTCGGGGAGGTCGAGCGCGCGGGCGAGGGGCCTGAAGGCGTCGGGCCCGCGGTCGATCATGCGGTCGTAGTAGGGGAGGAACATCGTGAGCGTGGTGAAGACGCGCTCGGAGTAGCGGCCCAGCCAGTAGAGGCACTCGGTCTTGGAGGTCGTGACGAGGGAGAGCGCGTGGACGCGCGGGCGCAGCGCCTCGATGGCCCCCATCTCCGGGGAGGCGTCGCGGGTCTTGTCCGACGCGTCCTCGGGCGCGAGCACCCAGGTGTCCTTGAAGCCGCCGCCCTGCGACGAGTTGACGACCATCTCGCCGGGGACCGACGAGTAGCGCGTGAGCCCGGAGTACCAGACGTGGGTGTGCTTGCCCGTGAGGACGAAGGCGCGCAGGTCGCACTTGCGCGGGGTCTCCTCGCCGGTGACGGGGTCGACGACGTCGATGTCCCGGAAGTCGATGACCTCCTGGGCTATGAAGCGGCGCGGCTCCGCCTTGATGCGCTCGGCCAGCTCGGCGCGCTCGTCCCGGCTGAGCGAGGAGCCGAAGACCACGCCGTAGCCGCCGGCCTCCGAGACGTCCTTGACCACGAGCTCGCCGAGCCGGTCGAGCACCACGCGCAGGTCCCTCTCGAACATGGGCAGGTAGGTGGGGGCGTTCTGGAGGATGGGCTCCTCGTGGAGGTAGTAGCGGACCATCTCGGGCACGAAGTAGTAGATGCCCTTGTCGTCGGCGGCGCCGTTTCCGGGGGCGTTGACGATGGCCACGTTGCCGGCGCGGTAGGCCGCGAGGATTCCCGGCACGCCGATGAGCGAGTCGGGGTTGAAGGCGAAGGGATCGAGGAACTCGTCGGAGAGGCGTCGGTAGACCACGCCCACGCGGTGATGGTCGCCGGCGTAGTCGCGCAGGAAGACCTCGTCGTGCACGACCTCGAGGTCCTCGGGGAAGGCGAGCGTGGCACCGGTCTTCTCGGCGAGGTAGGCGTGCTCGAAGAAGGCCGAGTTGTAGCGCCCTGGCGAGAGGACCACGGCGATGCCCTGGGTGGAGACGAAGTCCATGGTCTTGCGCAGCAGGCGCGGGTAGTCGCGGTTGTCGCGGATGTGGGCGCCGCGGAAGGGCCGCGGGTCGGCGCGGCGCTCGATGTCGCGCGCGAAGAGGGGGTAGCTCGCACCGGAGGGGATGCGCAGGTTGTCCTCGAGCACCCACCAGCGGCCGTCCTTGCCCTGGACGAGGTCCTCGCCGGCGATGTGCGCGTAGACGCCCCCGGGCGGCATGACGCCGTTGACCTGCGGGAGGTACCCGGGGGAGGTGTAGACGAACTCCTCGGGGACCACGCCGTCGGCCACGATGGCCTTCTTGGAGTAGATGTCCCTGAGGTAGGCGTTGAGGGCGTTCACGCGCTGCTTGAGGCCCCGCTCGAGCTGGTCGAACTCGTCCGAGCCGATGATGCGCGGGATGGGGTCGTAGGGGAAGAGGCGGTCGTGGTACTCGCCGTTCCTGTAGATGCCGAAGCGCACGCCGTTGCGCGCGAGCTCGCGGTTGATTGACTCCTGGCGTGCCACGAGGTTGGTGGCGAGTGACCCTGCGGACGTGTCGGTCATGATGGCTCCTTTGACGCGGTGCGGGGCGCGGACGGCCCTACTCGCAGCGTAGACACGAATTGTTGCGGGCGTCTGTCGGGAGCGTTACGGGGCGCGGACGGTCGCGCGGGGTCTGTGGGCGGCTGCGTGCGAAGGCGGCGGGGACGCGACGTCAGCCGGCGCAGTGGCGCAGGCACATCCCGATGAAGTCGCTCAGCTCGGCGCGAAAGTCCGTCTCGGGGCGCTCGACGCCCACCTCGGCGATGGCCCGGAGGATGAGGGGGTTGCTCGTGCAGACGCCGACGAGCCCGACGGCGTGGAAGTAGACGGCCTCGAGCAGGGACCTCATGCGGCCGGCGTCGGCACCGAGCAGCAGCGAGAGGCGCTCGGACAGCGCGTCGACCATCCGGTAGTACCCGCGCTTGAACTCGACGAGGCGCTCGAGGGTGACGTTGGTCTCCACGACGCAGGGCAGGAGCTCCCCCAGCCGGAAGTAGTCCCTGTGGGCGTTCGCGATGCCGGCCCACACCTCGGCGATGACCTCCGGGGCGAGGCCGCAGCCCTCGGGCAGCGCGGCGAGCAGGGCCTCGAAGTAGGCGCGGCACTCGTCGCCCGCGAGCAGCAGGAAGATCTCCTCCTTGGTGCTCACGTACTTGTAGAGGTTGGCGCGCGACCAGTCCAGCTCGTCGGCGATGGTGGTGAGGGTGATCTCATGGTAGGGGCGCTCCGAGAACTGGCGGCTCGCGGCGGCCTTGATCTCAGCGAGGCGCTGCTCCTTCTGCTCGGCGCTTCTCGCGCGTATGAACTCTGCCATGGTCCCTCCGATGCGTGCCATCCCCAGAAGTATAGTCCAGCCTCCGTGCG
>CAZUOD010000025.1:0-7117 GCA_964621975.1 uncultured Atopobium sp. | reverse complement strand
CGGGAGGGACGATGGCTCACGTTCTGGTTGCGTACTTCTCTGCGAGCGGGGTCACGGCACGCGCGGCGCGCGAGGCCGCCGAGGCCGTGGGCGCGGACCTCTTCGAGATCCTGCCCGAGCGGCCCTACACCCGCGCCGACCTCGACTGGCAGGACAGGGCGAGCCGCAGCTCGGTCGAGATGGGCGACGACGCCAGCCGCCCGGCCATGGCCGGCGAGCTGCCGGACATGGGCCGCTACGACACGGTGCTCCTCGGCTTTCCCATCTGGTGGTACGTGGAGCCGCGCATCGTGGACACGTTCGTGGAGGCGGCGGCGCTCGACGGGAAGGCGGTCGTGCCCTTCGCCACGTCCGGCGGGAGCGGGATCGGTGGCGCCGAGCAGCGCCTGCGCTCGCTTCGCCCCGAGGCGATCTGGAGGCCGGGCGCCCTGCTCAACGGGCTCAGCGCGGCCGGGTGGGCGCGTACGGTGCTGGGGTCCTAGCCGCCTGGGTTGCCCACGGTCGCGTCTGCGGGCTGTGGGCACCCTGCCGAGCGCTGGGTGAGGGCGGCCGGGAGAGGCCCATGAGCGGCCCGTCCCGTCCGTTCGGAGCCATGTGACCCTCCTCTCTCCTCCATATGGTAGTCTGCGGCTCTCACATGAGTAAGCCAAGGCTAACTTATGGCCCAGCCGTGGAGGCGAGAGGAGCTATCATCAAAAATCACATCTCTACCATCGTCTTGGCCGTCGTGGCGCTCGCTCTGTCGGTCTTCTCGCTCTTTGTGGGCGTCCTCGACATGAGCCTCTCCCAGATTCTCGCAGGTGACGGAGATGCCCTGCTCATCCTTGTGGCCTCGCGCCTTCCTCGCCTGCTCGCCATTCTCTGTACCGGCGTGGGGATGAGCGTCGCCGGCCTCATCATGCAGCAGCTCTGCATGAACAAGTTCGTCTCGCCGACCACCTCGGCCACCATATCGTGCGCCCAGCTCGGGGTGCTTCTGGCCTACGTCTTCGTGCCCACGGCCATGCTCTGGCAGCGCGCGGGCATGGCGTTTCTCGCCGCCACCCTGGGGACGTGGCTCTTCGTGTGGTTCGTGCAGCGCATCGGGTTCGCCGACGTGGTGATGGTCCCGCTCGTCGGCATCATGTTCGGAAACGTCGTCTCGGGCGTCACCAACTTCCTCGCCTACCAGAACGACCTCACCCAGGCGCTCTCGTCCTGGCTCACGGGCAGCTTCTCGCTCGTGCTGCGCGGCAACTATGAGCTGGTGTTTCTCGTGGTGCCGCTCGTGGTGGTGGCGTTCGTCTTCGCCAACCACTTCAACATCGTGGGGCTGGGCAGGGACTTCTCGCGAAACCTCGGCATCCCGTACGAGGCCGTCCTCTTCATGGGCCTCACCATCGCCGCGCTCATCACGGCGAGCGTGGTCGTGGTGGTGGGCTCGATCTCTTACATCGGCCTCATCGTCCCCAACCTCGTGACCATGTTCAAAGGGGACAGGATTCGCGGGACCCTGGCGGACACGGCGCTCTTCGGTGGCATCTTCGTGCTCATGTGCGACATCCTGGCCCGAACCGTCATCTCTCCCTACGAGTTGCCGATCGAGCTGATCATCGGCATCGTGGGCAGCCTGGTCTTCATCGCGCTTCTGCTCTGGCGCCTCGGGCACGGTCGCCGCTCCATCGACCTGCCGGCGCTTCTGAGGGCGCACTTCGGGCTTTCCCGGCCAGCGGCGCACGGGTGTGCCGCCGAGGGGGGTGAGGCGGGTGAGTGAGCTCGTCGCGCGCCGGCCGCGCGCCGTCGCCTCGGTTGCGTCCCGCCCGCCCGTCACCGCGGCCCGCCGGCGGCGCCGGGCCATCGCCGTGCTTCTCGTGGTGACGCTCGTGGCCGTGGCGGCCTACCTGCTCGTGGACGTGAACTTTGCCAACGAGCGCCTCCTTGCCTATTCGATGCGCATCCGGCTGCCCAAGGTGGCCGCCATGCTGCTCGCCGCGACCGCCATCGGCGGGGCCTCGATCGTGTTCCAGTCCGTCATCAACAACACCATCGTCACGCCGTGCCTTCTGGGCATGAACTCGCTCTACACGCTCGTCCACACCGCGCTCGTGTTCTGCCTGGGCACGGCGAGCGCCGTGGTCTCCAACGCCAACCTCGCGTTCGGCATCGACCTCGTGGTCATGGCCGTGGCTGCCATGCTCATCTACGGCTACCTCTTCAAGCTGACCGGCTACAACGTGCTCTACGTGCTGCTCATAGGCACGGTGCTCAGCTCGCTCTTTGGCTCGATCCAGTCCACGCTCGTGCGCGTGATGGACCCCAACGAGTACGACACGCTGCTCACCTCGCTCGTGGCGAGCTTCTCCAACGTCAACACCGAGGTCATCCTGCTCTCGCTTGTCATCCTTGCGGCCCTGACGTTTGCCCTGCGCCGCGACCTCGCCCTGCTCGACGTGCTCACCCTGGGCAAGGAGCAGGCCATCAACCTGGGCGTCGACTACGACCGCACGGTGCGCCGGCTGCTTTTGGGCGTGACCTTGGCCATCGCCGTGGCCACGGCCATGGTGGGCCCCATCTCGTTTCTGGGCCTCATCATCGCCAACCTCTCGCGCGAGCTCCTGAGGACCTACCGCCACTCGCTGCTCATCGCCGGGTCCGTGCTCTTTGGCATGGCGCTGCTGGTGGCGGGCCAGCTCATCGTGGAGCGCGTCTTCACCTACTCCGTCCCCGTGAGCGTGTTCATCACCGTGGGCGGCGGCGCGTACTTCCTGTTCCTGCTGCTCTTCGCCAAGCGCGTCTGAGCGGCCCCGACTCAACCCACGAAGGAGACGAATGTTCGCCAGGCACCTCACCAAGCGCTACGACGGCATAGCCGTCGTGGACGACGTGGACCTCGATATCCCCAAGGGCTCGGTCGTCTCGCTGATCGGGCCCAACGGCGCCGGCAAGTCCACCGTCATGGGCGTGATCTCGCGCCTCATCGAGCGCGACGCCGGCACCGTGGACCTCGAGGGCAGGGACGTCTCGTCCTGGAGGAGCCGCGAGCTCTCCAAGCGGCTCGCCATCCTCACGCAGACCAACAACGTCCAGATGAAGCTCACCGTGGAGGAGCTCGTGGGGTTCGGGCGCTTCCCGTACTCGGGCAACCACCTCACCGACGAGGACCGCGCCGTCGTGGCCCGCGCGATCGAGTACATGGAGCTCGAGGACTTCCGCGACCGCTTCATCGACGAGCTCTCCGGCGGCCAGCGCCAGCGCGCCTACATCGCCATGGTCATCGCGCAGGACACCGACTACGTCCTGCTCGACGAGCCGACCAACAACCTGGACATCTACCACGCCACCAACATGATGCGCATCGTCCGGCGCCTGTGCGACGAGCTGGGCAAGACGGTGGTGCTCGTGTTGCACGAGATCAACTACGCGGCCTTCTACTCCGACTACATCTGCGCGCTCAAGGACGGGAGGGTCGTGCGCTTCGGGACCGTGGAGGAGGTGATGCGAAAGGAGACGTTGAGCGAGATCTACGGCGTTGACTTCGAGATCCTTGAGATCGAGGGCAGGCCGCTTTCCCTGTACTACTGACCGCGCCCGAGCGGTCGGTTGAGGTTGATAGAAAAAGAAAGGACTTACATGCTGAGAAGAACGTTTCTTACCGGCGTCATGGGCGCCGCCGCGGCGCTGACCCTTGCGGCATGCGGGAGCACCGGGGACACCGCCGACTCCGTCTCCGGCGGCGGGGACTCGTCAGCCGAGGAGACCCCCTCGGCCGTGACCATCGAATCCCTCGACGGCAACGCCGACCCGATCGAGCTCGAGGTGCCCTACAATCCCGAGCGCGTCGCGGTTCTCGACATGGCGTCGCTTGACATCATCGACGCGATCGGCGCCGGCGACACGGTGGTCGGCATGGCCACGACCTCCCTCGAGTACCTGCAGGACTACGCCGAGAACGACGAGCTCGCCAACCTCGGCACCATCAAGGAGGCCGACCTCGAGGCCGTTGCCGCCTGCGAGCCCGACGTGATCTTCATCGGGGGACGCCTCTCCGGCTCCTACGACGACCTTTCCGAGATCGCTCCGGTGGTCTACCTCGCCACCGACTCCGACCTGGGCGTGGTTGAGAGCACCCGCGCCAACGCCCTGGCCATCGCGAGCATCTTCGGGCTCGAGGACGAGGTCGACAGCCTCATGGCCGACTACGAGGAGCGGATCGCCGCGCTCGCCGAGGTGGCCGAGGGCCACACCGCGCTCGTGGGCCTCTTCACGAGCGGGAGCCTCAACGTGCTCGGCAACGACGGGCGCTGCTCGCTCATCGGCAACGAGGTGGGCTTCACCAACCTCGCTGACAGCGAGGTCACGTCCACGCACGGCAACGAGGTCTCCTTCGAGACCATCGTCGAGCAGGACCCCGAGTACATCTTCGTCCTCAACCGCGACGCGGCCATCGGCTCCGACGGCGCCGACCAGGCCCAGGAGGTCGTGGAGAACGAGCTCACCCAGCAGACCCAGGCCTACCAGAACGGCAACATCGTCTACCTGGAGAACCCGACCGTCTGGTACACCGCCGAGGGTGGCATCCAGGCGCTTGGCATCATGCTCCAGGACCTCGAGGGCGCACTGCTCTAGTGTCGGGGCGGGGCGCTCGGGGTACGCTTCCACGCTCCCCGTGCGCCCCGCCCTCGTTGCGTGCGTTGGCGCCGACACGTGCCGGCGCCAACCTGCTAGTTCTCGTCTGCCGCGAGCGAGGAGTCCGCCTCGGCTCGGGTCCGCTCGATTCTCCGGTACAGGCTCTCCTTGAGGTCGTAGGTGTGCGAGCGGGCGATGTCGCCTGCGTCCTGCGTGATGAACCGGAAGAAGTAGTGCCCCTCGAAGTCCTCGTAGATGCGGAACTTGGGCGAGCTCTCGCGGTCGAAGGCGTCGACCGTGCTGTCCTCGATCGTGGCATCCGCGGCGCTCGTGCGCACGCACTCGATGCCCCTCAGGCACTCCTCCCTGGAGGGGAAGACGATCGAGGTCATCAGGATGTGTCCGTTGCTGGCACAGAGGTTGAAGCAGTAGCGCCCCTCGTTCTCAACCATCACGTACTGTCCCATCGATAATCACCAGCCTCTCTCGACGTTCGATTGCACCACGATAGACCCCCCGGGGCTCGCGGAACCCGTCAACTGTGCGGGCGGTCGCATTTGGTCGGGTGGAGGTCTGAGGACAGCGCCGCGAGAGGGGCAGGTCTGTACCGGGAGATAGAGTACCATCTCGGTGACAGACGAGATGAGACGGGCATGTGGTCGGGGGACGCGTCGGCCCACCAGGCTGCGGGCCCAGGCCCTGCCAGGCCCCGCGCGCTCTCTTGGCGTGCGTTCAGGCTTTCGCCCTCGCCCCGGGCGTGTGCTACCCTCTGCGAGGGACACGAGAAACGGAGACACCCATGAGACGGCTCCTCGTGGTCGAGGACGACCAGCACATCCGAGACGAGCTCTGCGTCCTGCTCGAGCGCAACGGCTACGAGACGCTGGCGCTCACGGACTTCTCGCGCGCCGCCGAGCAGATCATCGACGCCGCCCCCGACCTCGTGCTGCTCGACCTCAACCTCCCCGGCGTGGACGGCACCTACGTGTGCCGCGAGGTGCGCCGCGCGAGCCCCGTGCCCATCATCGCGGTCACCTCGCGCGACAGCGACATGGACGAGCTGCTCACGCTCTCGCTCGGTGCGGACGACTTCGTGGCCAAGCCCTACAACGACCAGGTGCTGCTCGCCCACGTGGCGTCGGTCCTCAAGCGCAGCTACGGCGAGGGTGCCCCCGCCGCCGAGATCACGCACGCGGGCGTCACGCTCGACACCGCGCGCTGCCGCGTCACGTACGCCGGCCGCTCCGCCGAGCTCACCAAGAACGAGCTGCGCATCCTGGCCCTGCTCATGAGAAACGCCGGCGCGGTGGTGAGCCGTCAGCGCATCCAGGAGGAGCTGTGGGCCTCCGATGAGTTCGTGGACGACAACACCCTCACCGTGAACGTCTCGCACCTGCGCGCCACGCTCGCCACGATCGGCGTGGAAGGCCTCGTGCGCACCAAGCGCGGCATGGGCTACCTCGTGGAATAGGGGGCTCCCATGGGGTTCGGTACCTATCTGGCGGACCGTGCCGCGTCGCTCGCGCTGGGTATGGTGGCGCTCGGCTTCTGTGCGCTCGTGATGATCGTCCGCGGCGTCGGGCGTGACGTCGTGGCCCTCGTGTGCGTGGTGCTCACGCTCGCCGGCCTGCTGGCCGCGCTGCTTGACTGGCTGCGCCGCCGCGCCCTCTACCGGCAGCTCCACGAGCTCCTCGATGCCCTGGGGGACGAGCCCTACCTCGTGACGGAGCTCGCGGAGCGACCGACCTTCGCCGAGGGCGCCCTCTTCTTTGACGCGCTCGAGCGCGAGTCTCGTGCCATGAGGAACCGCGTCGCGAGGTCGCGCCGCGCCCAGCGCGAGTACCGCGAGTACGTGGAGACGTGGGTCCACGAGGTCAAGACGCCCATCGCGGCCGCGCACCTCGTGGCGAAGAACAACCCCTCGCCGGCCGTCGACGCCATGGACGCCGAGGTGGACGCCATCGAGGGCTACGTGGAGCAGGCGCTCTACTACTCGCGCAGCACCTCCCTTGACCGCGACTTCCAGATCCGCGAGGTCCTGCTCGCCGACGTGGCGCGCGACGCCTGCCGCCGCAAGGCCCGCACGCTCATCGGCGCGCGCGTGACGCCCGAGCTCTCGGGCCTGGACCTCGTCGTGCACGCGGACGCCAAGTGGCTCTCCTTCGTGATCGGGCAGGTGCTCGTCAACGCCGCCAAGTACCGGCGCGATGACGGCGGGCAGGGCCACGTGCGCCTGAGCGCCGAGCGCCGCGAGACGGGCCTCGACGCGTGGGAGACGGTGCTCGCCATAGCCGATGACGGCATCGGCATCCCGGCCGCCGACGTGGGGCGCGTCTTTGACAGGGGCTTCACCGGCGAGAACGGCCGGCGCTTCGCGCAATCCACGGGCATGGGGCTCTACCTCGTGCGCGAGCTCTGCAAGAAGATGGGTGTGAGGGTGTGGATCGAGTCCGAGCAGGGCGCGGGCACGACGGTCTTCCTCGCCTTCCCGGACATGGCCGCGCCGCGCTGA
>CAZUOD010000024.1:0-15758 GCA_964621975.1 uncultured Atopobium sp. | reverse complement strand
TCCAGGCGCAGATCATCAACCTCATGCACGACCTCCAGGAGAGCCGCGGCCTCACGTACCTCTTCATCAGCCACGACCTCTCCGTCGTCGAGCACATCTCCGACGCCGTCGGCGTCATGTACCTCGGGGGCATGGTCGAGTACGGCCTCACGGAGGACATCTTCCGCAACCCCCTGCATCCCTACACGAAGGCGCTCTTCTCGGCCATTCCCATCCCGGACCCCAAGGCCAAGCAGAACCGCATCGTGCTGGAGGGCTCCATCCCGTCGCCGGCGAACCCGCCCAAGGGGTGCAAGTTCCACACGCGCTGCCCGTTCGCCAAGGAGTGCTGCCATGAGAGCGAGCCCGTGCAGCGCGAGCTCGAGCCGGGCCACTTCGTGTCCTGCCACCTCTACGACGAGTAGGCCCCGATGCCTTGGGAGCGCCACGAGGGCGACGTTGAGGACGACGGCCGTGTCATCGCGGACATGAGCGAGGTCGGGCGGCCGTCGCTCTTCGGGGCCGAGGCCCCGAGGCGGCGCGTCGGTCGCGAGCGGCCCGACCGCGAGCGCCAGGGGCGCGAGCCCGAGGTCGAGCTCACCTCGAGGGAGCGCCTCTGGATGATCTTGGGCGCGCTCAAGGCCGCGCTCTCCGTGAGCCTCGTCTACGTGGTGTTTCTCGCCGTGGTCATCGGCATCCTGCTCTTGGTGTGGTCGTAGGCCGAGCGCCGGCCAGAAGGATCGGAGGAGCCATGCACGTCATCTACCTGGCCGGGGGCATCGCCTCGGGCAAGTCGACCATCGCGCGGGTCCTGCGCGAGCGCGGCGCCGATGTCATCGACCTCGACGACCTCTCGCGCCAGGCCCTCGCGCCGTGGTCTCCCATCATCCCCAAGGTCGTCGAGGAGTTCGGCGAGGACATCCTTCGCCCCAACGGCACGGTCAACCGCGAGCTGCTCGCGTCGCGCGCCTTCGCCACGACGGAGCGCGCCGTCACGCTCGAGGAGATCGAGCTGCCCGTGATCGACGACCTCCTGCGCATGAGCATCGACAAGCTGCGTGCCGAGGAGGAGGCGAGCCGCGCCGAGGACCCCGACGCGCCGGAGAAGGTCGTGGTGGTGGAGATACCGCTGCTCGACCGCATGCGCGGCTCCTTCGACCTCGCCGACGAGATCGTGGCCGTGGTCTGCCCGCAGCCCGCGAGGCGGGTGCGCGCCATGCAGCGCGGCATGAGCGAGGGGGACTTCAGTCGCCGGCTCGCCCAGCAGCCCTCGGACAGGTACCTCATCGCCCACGCGAGCCACGTCTTCAACAACATCCGTCCCCTGGACGTCTTCGAGCAGGAGGCCCGTGACTGGTGGGACGAGCGCTCGGCGGCCGGTTGGGCCCCGCAGGGAAAGGGCGGCACGGGCGCGGTGAGGGCCTAGCGGGCACCCGAGGCCCGAGGCCCCAAGGCCCGGTGCCCGCAGTCTGCGCGGGCAGAGGCCCTGCCGGCCTCTGGGGAGAAATGGGGAGTCGCGGGCGCTGGCACGGGGTTGCCAGGCCCGCTGGCCAGCCGTTGTGGCCCCTGCCCGCGCAGACCAGGGGAATCCTGGGACCTTGGACCCTCCCACAGCGTAGCCGCCAGATGTTGCCAGCTGGCGATGGCGGCGTTTCGAGCTGGTGAGCTGTGCTTTTCGCCCCAGCTACGCCGTCGCGCCCGGCAGGGGCCCCTCGCGGCGCACCGTCGCCACCATGTGGCGGGGCACCGCGTGAAAAAGGCACCGTCCGATGACAGTGCCCGCCGCGGACCGCGCGGCCTCGCTGCCGTTCGCCGTGGCAAAGGAGCGCGAGAAGCGCCTGAGCAAGGCGAGGTCGTTGCCGCCGTCTCCGTAGACGGCCACCTCGTCCTCGGAGAGCCCGAGGTGGGCCGCGAGCCATGACACCGCCTCGCCCTTGTCCACGCTCGCGGCGGTGAGCTCGAAGAGCGATCCGTCGAAGGAGGCGTTTACGATGGTGTCCGCGTGCTCGGACACGAAGGCCTGCGCCTCGCGTCGGACGCCCTGGTCGAGCGGGCGGAAGTTCACCTTGCAGATCTCGTGGGCCAGCACGTCGGCCGTCGTCTGGTCGAAGACCTGGTCGGCGCCGGGGTGTCGTCCCATGCGCCAGCGGACGACCTGGCCCAGGATGCCGCGAGGGGCGTCCAGTCCGGCGACGAAGCGCTCCCGTGAGCCGCGCACGAGCGTCGTCTCAGGCGTCACGCAGCACAGGCACTCGTCGGGGAAGGCCGCGAGCAGCTCCTCGAGGGTCTCCCGGTCCAGGGGGACGCTGCGCAGGAGCTGGCCGTCGGCGTCGCGGATGACCGCTCCGTTTCCGCACACGAGCTCGAGGGGCAGCTCCCCGAAGCCCATGTCCGAGGGCGAGCGCAGGAGCCGGCCCGTGGCGAGCGCCACGTGACGGCCGGCGTCGATGACGCGGCCGAGCGCGGAGAGGATCGTGCGGTCGACCTCGTGGAGCGCGTTGAGCAGCGTCCCGTCGAGGTCGGTCGCGAAGAGCCGTGTCATGAGGGCCTCCTTTCGGTGCCCTGCTTGGGCGCGCGGCAGGTCATGCGCGGGCGCTGATGGCGCCCTCGGGCGGCGTCATCTCGGCGCTCGTGGCGATGAGGACGTTGTTCCCGGGCTTCTTGGGCTCGTCCGGCCACTCGGGCACGTGCCAGACGTGGGCGAACTCCCGGCCGAAGGCGCGCTCCACCTCCCGGAGCACCTCCGAGCCCCGCCCCTCGCGGGCGCAGCGGACGTTTGCGAGGTAGACGCCTCCCTCGGCGAGGTGCTCGCGGACCACGCGCGCGCCCTCCTCCGTCGTGAGCGGGCCGAGCGGCCGCTTCCCGGAGAAGGCGTCGTTCACGATCACGTCGTAGGGCTCATGGCTCGCGCGCAGGTGCTCCCAGGCGTCGCCGCACACGAGGCTCAGCCTGCCGTCCCTCTCGGCCCCGGTCCTCTCGAGGCACTCGTCCAGGAAGAACCGCTCACGGGCGAGCTGCGTGATCTTCGGGTCGACCTCGACCACCTCGGTGCGCGCGTCGGGGACGTAGGCCGCCAGGTACTTGGGCAGCGAGTACCCGCCCCCGCCCATCACCGCCACGCGGATGGGACGCCCCAGGCCCTCCATCACGGCCGCCATGGTGCGGTGGTACACGCAGGCAAGCTCGAAGCGCAGGCCCTCGGGCACATAGCTCACCGACTGGAACGTGCCGTTGACGTTGAGCAGCCGCACCGGCGTGCCGTCGGCGTCGGCCGAGTCAAAGACGAGGGTGAGGCCGAACCTGGTGCGCAGGAGCTCCACGCCGCGCCGGCGCAGCAGCCAGGGCGTGGCGCAGAGAAGGGCCGTGCTGACGACGGACATGACCAACAGCGCTGCGATGACTTCTCCCACGGGCCCTCCAAGGGGTGCGTATCCTGGTGACGACCAGCAACTCCAGCGTTATAGAGGTTGTGAGCAGCTGGTGACGTCGGCTATACTAGCTGATGCTGTATCGGGCCCAGTGCCCGCCTGTGACATCGCATCGGAAGGACATCTCATCATGATTCTCGGCATGGGCGCCACTGAAATCATCGTAATCCTCATCATCGTGCTCGTCATCTTCGGGCCCAAGAACCTGCCAAAGATCGGAAGCGCCATCGGCAAGACCGTGAAGAACGTCCGCGAGGGCATGTCCGAGGGCGAGGAGGAGAGCACCGGGAAGGCCCAGGAGAACAATTCCGCCTCCGTCGAGCTCATCGAGGACGAGGACGATGCGGACGCCCCCGAGCAGGAGAGCGCCCCCTCCGGCCAGTACTGCTCCCACTGCGGGGCCCACAACGGCGCCGGCGCGGCGTTCTGCTCCACGTGCGGCTCCAAGCTCAGCGACGAGGGCTAGGGGGCTCGCCGGATGGACACCACGAAGAAGATCGAGCTCACCCCCGAGGGCCGTCAGCGTCTCGTGGACGAGCTCGCCGAGCGCGAGGGCGAGCGCCACGACGAGATCGTGGAGCGCATCAAGGAGGCCCGCGGCTTCGGCGACCTCTCCGAGAACTCCGAGTATGACGCCGCCAAGGAGGAGGAGGCCCGCAACCAGGCCCGCATCAACGAGATCCGCCAGATCCTCGCCGTGGCGACCGTCGTGGAGGCCGGCCCCGGCCACGACCTCACGGTCTCCATCGGCACGACGGTCGAGCTCGAGGACGAGCGGGGCAAGAAGTCCCTCTTCACCATCGTGGGCACCACCGAGACCAACTCCCTCGAGCACAAGATCTCCAACGAGTCCCCGGTGGGCAGCGCCCTCGTGGGGCATCGGACGGGAGACGAGATAGTGGTCGCCGCCCCATCCGGCAGGACCAGGACGTACACCATTACGGCGATCAGGCGCTAGGCCCTTCGCACGAGCATGGCTCGCGGCGCCCCGTGTCTGCCTTTCGCGCAGGTGCGGGGCGTCGCTGTGAAGCGACAGGAGAGAACATGGCCACCGAGACCAACCCCACCCAGGTCATCACCGACGAGCGCGCGATGCGCAGGGCCCGCCGTCAGGCGCTCATCGACGCAGGGGTGGACCCGTACCCCATCGCCTCGACCGTGACGGCCCACGCCGCCGAGCTGGAGGCGGACTACGCGGGGCTTGCCAGCGGTGAGGACACGACCGACGTCGTGAGCGTGGCCGGGCGCATCCGCGCGCTGCGCAAGCAGGGGAAGGCCGCCTTCATCGTCCTCGAGGACGTCACGGGCACCATCCAGCTCTTCTGTCGCAAGGACGTCCTCGGCGAGACGGGCTGGGGGCTTCTCGCCCAGCTCGACCTCGGTGACATCCTGGGCGCCACGGGCGCCGTCATGCGCACCCGCCGCGGCCAGCTCTCCGTCTCGCCGACCGAGCTCACGATGCTCTCCAAGTCCCTGCGCCCGCTTCCCGAGAAGTTCCACGGCCTCACCGACCGGGAGGTCCGCTACCGCCAGCGCTACGTCGACCTCATCATGAACCCCGAGGTCAGGGACGTCTTCAGGCGCCGCAGCCAGATCATCTCGCTCATTCGTCGCCACATGGAGTCCCAGGGCTACATGGAGGTCGAGACGCCGATGATGCACGCCATCCTCGGCGGGGCCAACGCGCGCCCCTTCGTCACCCACTTCAACGCGCTCGACCGTGACTTCTACCTGCGCATCGCCACCGAGCTGCCGCTCAAGCGCCTCATCGTGGGCGGCCTGGAGCGCGTCTTCGAGATCGGCCGCCAGTTCCGAAACGAAGGCATGGACCTCACCCACAACCCCGAGTTCACCTCGATGGAGGCCTACTGCGCCTACTCCGACCTCGAGGGCATGAAGCGCCTCTCGGAGGGCCTGTTCAAGGCCATCGCGCGTGAGGTCTGCGGCTGCGAGGAGGGCCACGAGGTCATCACCTACCAGGGCCAGCAGATCGACATGTCCGGCACCTGGGCGAGCCGCTCCCTCTCCGACATCGTCTCGGAGCGCGTCGGCGAGACCGTGACCATGGACACGCCCGTCGAGCGCCTGCGCGAGCTCTGCGAGGCGCACGGCATCGAGGTCCAGCGGTCCTGGGGTGCCGGCAAGCTGCTCTTTGAGCTCTACGACGAGCTGGGCGAGGCGACCATCGTCAACCCCACCTTCGTCTGCGACTATCCCGAGGAGGTCTCGCCGCTCTCCAAGCGCAAGGCCGAGGACCCGCGCCTCACCGACCGCTTCGAGCTGGTCATCGCCGGGCACGAGTACGCCAACGCCTTCTCCGAGCTCAACGACCCCGTTGACCAGGCCGGGCGCTTCGCCGAGCAGGTGGCGGCCAAGGGCATGGGCGACGACGAGGCCATGGGCTACGACTACGACTACGTGCGCGCCCTCGAGTACGGCATGCCGCCGGCGGGCGGCATCGGCTACGGGATCGATCGCATGGTCATGCTCTTCTGCGACCAGCCAGCCATCCGCGACGTCCTGCTCTTCCCGCAGATGAAGCCCGAGACCGTCACCCATGCCGACATCCAGGCGCAGGTGGCGGGCGTGGTGACCGACAACGCGGCCGCCTCGGTCGAGGATATCGCCGCAGACTCCGAGAAGGTCACGACCACAACGGCCGAGGTCCCGGGCGGCCTCTCGGCCGGGATCGCGCGCGACGAGGCCCTGGCGCTTCTCGCCGAGCACAACCACGAGGAGTTCCACCTGGAGCACGGCCGGACGGTCGGCGGGGTGATGCACGCCTTCGCCGAGGGGTTCGACCCCGCGAACGCTGACTTCTGGGAGGTCGTCGGCATCCTGCACGACCTCGACTGGGAGGAGCATGCGGACGATCCGGCCAATCACACCGTCTACGCGGCGGAGTGGCTGCGCGCCGCCGGCGGCTCCGAGGAGCTCGTCCGCGCGATCCAGACGCACAACTCGATGAACAACCCCGACCTCCCCGAGCCCGAGCTCCAGATGGAGAAGGTGCTCTTTGCCGTCGACGAGCTCACCGGGCTCATCGGCGCGGCCGTGCTCATGCGCCCGAGCAGGTCCGTCATGGACCTCGAGGTGAAGTCGCTCAAGAAGAAGTTCAAGGACAAGCGCTTTGCCGCCGGCTGTGACAGGGGCGTCATCCGCCATGGCGCGGAGCTCCTGGGCTGGGACCTCGACGAGCTCTTCGCGCGCACCATCGACGCGATGCGTGCCATCGCGCCCGACCGGGACACGTTTGGGCAGTAGCGCCGCGGCCCGGCGGCGCATCCGCGACCATCAGCCCTGCGACGTCCCTGTCCTTCCGGTGACGCTTCGAGGCGTCTGCGCTCACCTCTGCGGAGCCCGGCCCGCGCGGCCGGCGCTCGCTCGGCGAGAGGAACGCGGCGTCACTTAGCGTGTTTGAGCTCATGGTGCCGTGGGTACAAACTACTACTGTGAACCAGCGTGGGGAGGGACCCATATGTTCGAGAAGTTCACCGACAAGGCCCGCAAGGTCATCAGCCTCGCGCAGGACGAGGCCCGCAGCCTCGGGCAGATGTACGTGGGGACCGAGCACCTGCTCCTGGCCCTCATCAAGGAGGGCGACGGTGTCGCCGCCCGGGCGCTGGCCAAGCTCGACATCACCTACGAGGAGACGCTCGCCACCGTCCGCGGCCTCACGACCAACGAGACCGAGCCCGTTCCCGGCGGACACATCCCCTTCACGCCGCGCGCCAAGCGCGTGCTCGAGGGCGCCTATCGCGAGACGATGGCCCACGGCCAGAACTACATCGCCACCGAGCACCTGCTCCTCGGCATCGTCTCCGAGGGCAACGGCCGTGCGATGGACGCCCTGCGCCAGATGGGCGTCTCGGGTGACGCCGTGCGCAACGCCGTCAACGAGCTCTCCTCCAAGCAGGCCGAGGCCACGTCCGGCCCCGCCCCGGCGGACGTGCGCATGGGCCCCTCGTTCATGGGGGTCCCCGGCCAGCAGCAGCCTGCCGACGAGGGCTCCGTGCTCGAGCGCTACGGCCGCAACCTCACCAAGCTCGCCTCCGAGGACCGGCTCGACCCCGTCATCGGGCGCGACCGCGAGATCGAGCGCGTCATGCAGGTCCTCGCGCGCCGCCAGAAGAACAACCCGCTCATCCTCGGTGACCCCGGCGTGGGCAAGACGGCCGTCGTGGAGGGCCTGGCCCAGCTCATCGCGTCCGGCAACGTGCCGGACATCCTGCGCGGCAAGCAGATCTGGACGCTGGACCTTGCGAGCCTCGTCGCCGGCTCCAAGTACCGCGGCGAGTTCGAGGAGCGCATGAAGAAGGTCGTGCGGGAGCTCGAGGACTCCACGGATGACATCCTCTTCATCGACGAGATCCACACCGTCATCGGGGCGGGCTCGGCCGAGGGCTCCATCGACGCGGCCTCCATCCTCAAGCCGCCCCTCTCGCGCGGGGAGATCCAGGTCATAGGCGCCACCACCGCCGAGGAGTTCCGCAAGCACATCGAGAAGGACTCCGCCTTCGAGCGGCGCTTCCAGCCGGTCAACATCGGCGAGCCCTCGCCCGAGGACACGATCAAGATCATCGAGGGCCTCAAGGACCGCTACGAGGGCCACCACCACGTCCGCTACACCGATGCCGCCATCAGGGCGGCGGTGGCGCTCTCGAGCCGCTACGTCCAGGACCGCTTCTTGCCGGACAAGGCCATCGACGTGCTCGATGAGGCCGGGGCCCGCACGCGCGTGCACAAGATGGCGCTGCCGCCCGAGATCGCCCAGGTGGACGCCGACCTCGCCCGCGTCCGCGACGAGAAGTCCGCCGCGGCCGCGGCGCAGGAGTTCGAGGAGGCGGCCCGCCTGCGCGACGAGGAGAAGGCCCTCGTCGCCCGCCGCGACGAGCTCGAGGGCTCCTGGCGTGAGGAGCTGGCCGCCAACGTGGTCACCGTCGACGAGGGGGACATCGCCGACGTGGTCTCGTCCATGACCGGCGTGCCCGTCTCAAGCCTCACCGAGGCCGAGGCCTCCAAGCTGCTTCGCTGCGAGGACGTGCTCCACCAGCGCGTCGTGGGCCAGGACGAGGCGGTCACCAAGGTGGCCAAGGCCATCCGTCGCAGCCGCTCGCCGCTCAAGGACCCGCGCCGTCCCGGTGGGTCGTTCATCTTCCTCGGCCCGTCCGGCGTGGGCAAGACCGAGCTCGCCAAGGCGCTCGCGGAGTTCCTCTTCGGCTCCGAGGACGCGCTCATCTCCTTCGACATGTCCGAGTTCATGGAGAGGCACACCGTCTCCAAGCTCGTCGGCGCGCCTCCCGGCTACGTGGGCTACGACGAGGGCGGGGAGCTCACCAAGGCCGTCCGGCGCCGCCCGTACTCGGTGGTGCTGTTCGACGAGGTCGAGAAGGCCCATGCCGACGTCTTCAACGTCCTGCTCCAGATCCTGGAGGAGGGGCGCCTGACCGACGGGCAGGGCCGCCACGTCGACTTCTCCAACACGGTCATCATCATGACCTCCAACATCGGCGCGCGCGACATAGCGCAGACCACCACCATGGGCTTCTCGGCGCAGGGGTCGGCGGGCCTCTCCGACAAGGAGATCGAGAGCCGCGTCATGTCCGAGCTCAAGCGGCACTTCCGCCCCGAGTTCCTCAACCGCGTGGACGAGGTCGTGGTCTTCAAGTCGCTCACGTCCGAGCAGCTGCGCGGCATCGTGGAGCTCATGGTGGCCGACCTGCGCGAGCGTCTCATCGAGCAGGGCATGTCCATCGAGCTCACCGATGCCGCGTGCGACCTCGTGGCCAAGGAGGGGGCCGACCCGGTCTACGGTGCCCGCCCGCTGCGCCGCGCCATCCAGACGCTCATCGAGGACCCGCTCTCCGAGGAGCTGCTGCAGGGCCTCTGGCAGCGCGGGGAGATCATACGCGTGGACGAGGAAGACGGCCGGCTCGTCTTCGAGCACACCACCGGCGAGATTCCCGCCCCGAGGCGCCGCGAGCACCTCTCGTCCCCCGACCTCCTGTCGGTCCCAGAGCCGTCCGTGGGGCTGTCCGGCGCGAGCGGCCTTCTCGCGTCGGAGGGATAGGGTCGCCGTGCCGCTCGGCTGTTGCGCGTCATATACTTTCTAGGAAGACAAATCCGGCCCGCCCAGAGGGCGGGCCGGGCTCACACGGAGGGCTGCCCATGGACGCACCCCAGCATGACACCGGCGCCCTCGAGCGCGAGCAGCGCTTCGAGGATGCCATCAGGAAGACCGCGCCGGGCACCCCTCTGCGCACCGCCCTCGACATGATCCTCGCGGGCCACCTCGGCGCGCTCATCTGCGTGGGCGACACGGAGGGGGTCCTCGCTGCTGGCGGTGACGGCTTTCGCCTGGACGTCTCCTTCACGGCCAACCGCCTCTTCGAGCTCTGCAAGATGGACGGTGCCGTGGTGATCGACCGCGACCTCACCAAGATCCTCCACGCCAACTACCACCTCAACCCCGACCCGTCCCTCCCGACCGCCGAGACGGGCACGCGCCACCGCACGGCAGCGCGGATGAGCCTGCTCACCAAGGCCACGGTGATCTCCGTCTCGGAGCGCCGCTCCGTGGTGAACGTCTACGTCGACGGCAAGGGCTACGAGCTCAAGAGCGTGGGTGACCTGCTCGCCCACGTGAGCCAACTGACGGTCGCCATGCAGAACACCCGCTCCCAGCTCGACCGCAGCCTCCTGCGGCTCACGAGCCTCGAGCTCGACAACGTGGTCACGCTCGGCGACATCACCAACATCTTCTATCTCTTCGAGGTGCTCATGACCGCCGGCGCCGAGCTCGACAACTGCATCATCCAGCTGGGCAGCGAGGGCAAGACGACCCAGATGCAGCGCGAGGAGTACCTGGCCGGCATGGACGAGACCTACACCCTCATGATCCGCGACTACGCGCTCGACTCCTCCGAGGAGGCGGCGCTCTCCATCAGGCGGCGGTTCCACGACACGGCCAACACGCAGCTGCGGTCGGCGAAGTTCGTGGCGCGCATCCTTGGCTACAAGGACGAGCTCGGCGAGGACTCCATCATGACCCCGCTCGGCCTGCGCACGCTCTCGCGCGTGCCGGTCGTCCGGGAGGGCATGGCCGACAGGATCGTTGACGAGTACGGCTCCTTGCAGGAGGTCCTCGAGGCCGTGGACGACGATCCGTCGCGTCTCGGCGAGATCGGCGTCAAGAACCCCGGCGTGCTCGCCAACAGCCTGCATCGCATGTGGGGCAAGGGGGAGTGATGGGCGCGCCGGCCCCGTGCCCCTGCGCGCGCCCTGAGCGCGCGGATCGTGCCGAGGGTTCGGCCGACACCTGCGCGATCGTCCTCGCCGGTGGATCGGGCGAGCGCTTCGGGGATTCCCGCGGCAAGCAGTTCGTCGAGCTCTGCGGCTTGCCCGTCATGTGCTGGTCGCTCGTGGCGCTCGATCGGGCGCCCTCGGTGGCGCGCATCGTGGCGGTCTGTCCCGAGGACCGCCTCGCGGAGGTCGAGGGGGACATCCTCGCTCGTGTGAGGCTTCGCAAGCCGGTCACGCTCGTGCCCGGGGGGGCGACGCGCCAGGAGTCGGTTCGTGCGGGGCTCATGGAGGCGCCGCGTGAGCTCGAGCTCGTCGCCGTGCACGACGCGGCGCGCCCGCTCGTTGAGACCGAGCTCGTCGAGCGTGCCATCTCCGTCGTCCGGGACGACCCCACGCTCGCCGGGGCGATTCTCGCCGTGCGCTCCACGGACACGCTCAAGCTCGTGGAGGGTGACACCGTCATCGCCACGCCCGACCGCTCGTTCTACTGGGCGGCTCAGACGCCGCAGGTGTTTCGCGCCCGCATGCTGCGCGCCGCCCATGCGGCCGCGGCCCACGAGGAGTACCAGGGCACCGACGACTCCTCCCTTGTGGAGCGTCTCGGCGGGCGCGTGCGCTGCGTGGAGTCCGTGCCTGACAACATCAAGATCACGGTCCCCGAGGACCTTGCCGTCGCCGAGGCCGCCCTCGCGCACCGGCTCATGTGCTAGGTCCGCCTGGGCCCACGTCAGGAGGGAGCGGCCATGCTGCGCATAGGACACGGCTTTGACGTGCACGCCTTTTGCGAGGGTCGCCCCCTCGTGCTGGGAGGCGTGAGCGTCCCCGCGGATCGCGGTCTTGCCGGCCACTCTGATGCGGACGTGGTGGCTCACGCCCTCATGGATGCCATCCTCGGCGCGCTGCGAGCCGGCGACATCGGCGAGCTCTTCCCGGACACGGACCCCGCCTATGAGGGGGCAGACTCAATCGTGCTCATGGCTCGCGTGGCCGACCTCGCGCGCGAGCGCGGCTGGCGCGTCGCGGACGCTGATTGCACCATCGCTGCCCAGGCCCCTAAGCTGGCCCCCTACCGCGATGAGATGCGCGCCAACATGGCGGCGGCCCTCGGTGTTGATGTGGCGCACGTGGGCGTCAAGGCCACCACCACGGAGCGGCTGGGTTTCGTGGGCCGCGAGGAGGGCATCGCCGCCTGGGCCGTGGTGCTCCTGGAGAGCGTCTAGCCGCTGCGCGGGGGGGCGCCCGGACCGCTCCCCCGATGCGAGGCGAAGGGTCGCTCCATGACGGGCTTTCCCGTGGCGGGACGGGTTGGAAAGTGCTCCATGGCGCGTTGCGTGTCGGAATCTGCTCGCTCGTGATGTGAGGCCGTGCTCTCGTTCGTGATTTGGCCGCTCGTGACGTGTGATTTGGGGTATCAGGACGAGGGGGCTGTCCGCCTTATGCATGCAAACCCGCATAATCCCTGATAGATTTTTATGTCTATGCACTTTCGGTGGGACGTGGGGACCAGGGTCTGCGAAGGATACGTCACGAACGGGCAAATCGAGAATCCGAGAGCTCTGGTACGTCACGAGCGGCCAAATCCTGACGCCGTTCCCGATGTGTGCCTGCCGCACCGCCTCAGAGGTCGGGCGGGAGCGCGTCGCCGACGTCCCTGGCGCTATACTGGCAGGACAATCTCACCGCCGGACGCCAAGGAGCGCACATGCTCGTCTACAACAGCCAGACGCACAAGAAGGAGGAGCTTGTCCCCATTGAGGAGGGCAAGATCAGGATGTACGTCTGCGGCCCCACGGTCTACGACCAGATCCACATCGGCAACGCGCGGACGTTCCTCGCCTTTGACGTGATCCGTCGCTATCTCATGTACAAGGGCTACCAGGTCACCTTTGCGCAGAACCTCACGGACGTCGATGACAAGATCATCAACCGTGCGAACGAGTCCGGCCGCACGGCGGCAGAGGTGGCCGAGGAGTGCTCGGCCGCCTTCATAGAGCAGATGCACCGCTTCGGCGTGCTCGACCCGGACATCCGCCCGCGCGCCACCCACGAGATAGCCGCCATGCAGGAGATGATCTCCAGGCTCATCGAGCGCGGCCACGCCTATGAGGTTCCCTCCGGTGACGTCTACTTCTCCGTGCGCTCCGATGCGGGCTACGGCATCCTCTCCGGGCGCAGTCTCGACCAGATGCGCGCCGGCGAGCGCGTGGAGGTCAACGACGAGAAGCGGGACCCGTTTGACTTCGCCCTCTGGAAGGCGGCCAAGCCCGGCGAGCCGAGCTGGCCGTCCCCGTGGGGAGACGGGCGTCCCGGCTGGCACACTGAGTGCTGCGCGATGATTCACCGCTACCTCGGCACGCCGATAGACATCCACGGGGGCGGGGCCGACCTCGTCTTCCCACACCATGAGAACGAGACGGCCCAGGCCATGTGCGCCTGGGACGCCCCGCTTGCCAACACCTGGATGCACACGGGGATGCTTCGCGTGGACGGCGAGAAGATGTCCAAGAGCCTGGGCAACTTCCACACGCTCAAGGAGGTACTCGACAGGTACCCGGCAGATGCGGTGCGCCTGCTCATGCTGCAGACCCACTACCGCGCCCCCTTGGACTTCTCCTTCGACCGGCTCGAGGGGGTGACGGGCACCCTCGAGCGCCTGCAGACCTGCGTCAGCAACCTGCGCTGGGCCGCCGAGAGGGCCTCGCAGGACGGCGAGCTCAACGATGCCGACCGCGCCCTGGGGCGCGCCGTCGACGAGGCCCGCGAGGAGTTCTGCCGCCAGATGGACGATGACTTCAACACCGCCGGCGGTCTCGCCTCCATATTCGCGCTGGTCACAAGCGCCAATACGTATCTCTCGGAGGCGGCCGGGGACACCTCTGTCGCCGTGTGCCTGCGTGCGGCAGACATGCTCTGCGAGCTCGCGGGCGTCATGGGCGTCTCGCTCGCGCGCGGGGCGGACGGTGGGGACGGTCTGCCCGCGGGGCTCGTGGGACTCGCGCGTGAGCACGCGGGCTACGAGGGGGACTCGCCCTCAGAGGCCGCCGAGGCGCTTCTCGCGGCGCGTCAGGAGGCTCGCGCGGCAAAGAACTGGTCCGTCGCCGACGCCATCCGTGACGGCATAGGCGAGCTCGGCCTCGTCGTGGAGGACACCGCCGCCGGCGCGCGCCTGCGCCGCAAGGAGTAGCGGCCATGGCGAAGGGCCAGTCGAGGGTTCCCGGACGTGACGTCCGCGGCGGCAAGGGCAAGGCGGGCCGCCTCGCGCGCCCGGCCCGCGGGGACGCGCCGCGTCCGCGCGGCGAGGGGTCCGGGCGCCCCCGGGGCGACAAGCGCCGTCAGGGGCCGCGGGACCGCTCTGACCTCATCGAGGGGCGCCGCGCCGTCGAGGAGGCGCTTGTGTGTGGGGTGCCCCTGCGCCATGCGCTGGTGGCCGAGCGCTCCGGCGAGCGCGACCAGGCCCTCGAGCGCCTGGCGAGCCGCCTCGCTGAGGCGGGCGTGCCCGTCGAGCGCGTCCCGCGGGCTCGGCTCGACGCGCTCTCGAGCCACGGGGCGCACCAGGGCGTGGTGGTTCGCGCGCGTCCCTTCGAATATGCCGCGCTCGGTGACGTCATCGCGGCGGCCGGCGAGGGCCCGGCCCTCGTCGTGGTCCTCGACCACGTGACCGACCAGGGCAACTTCGGCGCCATCGTGCGCTCGGCCGAGGTCGTGGGGGCTGCCGGCGTCGTCGTGGCCAAGGCGCGCTGCGCTTCCGTGGGGGTCGGGGCATACAAGACCTCCGCGGGGGCCGTCATGCACATCCCCATCGCGCAGGTGCCCAACCTCGCGCGCGCCCTCGACGAGCTCAAGGACGCGGGCTTCTGGGCCTGTGCCGCCACCGAGCACGCCGACGAGGACGTCTGGCACGCCCCCATGGGAGGGCGCCTCGCGCTGGTGATGGGCTCCGAGGGGGAGGGCATCTCGCGCCTCGTCGCCGAGAGGTGCGACTTCGCCTGCCGCCTGCCACAGCGCGGCCGCGTGGAGTCGCTCAACGTGGCCCAGGCCACGACCGTGCTCTGCTACGAGTGGCTGCGGCGCTGCGAGCTGGGGGACGGAAAGGATGCCTAGCGCCACTCCGGAGGCCTCCCGCGAGCTCTTGGTGGTGGACGGCTACAACGTCATCCACAAGAGCGGGCGCTACCTCGCGCGCGTGGACGAGACGGCCGAGGGCGACCCCTTCGAGCAGGCGCGCGAGCTGCTCGTGGCGGACGTCGCGGCATATGCGAAGGGACGCTACGAGGCGGTCATCGTCTTCGACGCGGCGGGCAACGTCTCGCCGGAGCGCCCCGAGATCCGTCGCGCCGGCGTGCGCCTGGTGTTCTCCGCGGCGGGGGAGAGCGCGGACACCGTGATCGAGCGGCTGGTCACCGCGGAGCGGCTGCGCCCGCGCGCCGTGACCGTGGTGACATCCGACCGCGCCATCCGGGCCACGGTGGGCGGCGTGCCCGTGACGCGGATCTCGAGCGACGCTCTCGCGGCCGACGTGGATGCCCTGGCCGAGGAGTACGCCCGCGAGAACGATGCGCGCCAGCACCAGCACATGACGCTCGAGGACCGCATCGATCCCGCCGCTCGCGAGCGCCTCTGGAGGATGCTGCGCGGCTAGCGACGCGGGCGCGAAGCCGCTATCATGAACAGGCGCGCCGGCATGGCTCAATGGCAGAGCAACGGTTTTGTAAACCGTGGGTTGGGGGTTCGACTCCCTCTGCCGGCTCCAGGAATCCTTCGGGAGGGCCGCGGCTTGGGTCTGCTGCGGCCCTCCTTTGTTCACCTGCTCCTCCAAGACTCACGAGAGGAATGCCCGACGGACGAGGAAACGCCCCAGTGATACGACGGTCTAGCTGGGGATATGTGCGAAACGTGAGTATAGATACGCCCGGCACCGGGGTATACGTTGACAAGTTTTTTCCCGAGTCGTAATCTATCTCCCGCTTGCGAGGGAGAAAGCGCTTCGCGAGTGGCTGAAAACGGAATGGGGATGTGGCACAGCGGCAACTGCGGCGGACTGTAAATCCG
>CAZUOD010000023.1:0-15951 GCA_964621975.1 uncultured Atopobium sp. | reverse complement strand
CAGCTTGGTAGCGCATCTGCTTTGGGAGCAGAGGGTCGCTGGTTCGAATCCAGTCGCCCCGACCATGGAATCGCAGGTCAGGTGCAAGGCGCCTGACCTTTTTCGTCTGCGCGGCGATCAGCGGAAACGTCCGGACCCTGCGCCGGCCTCAGACCTGCAGCTCCCAGAGGTTGGTCCAGCCGGGCAAGGGAAGACCGGGGTAGGGCAGCCACAGCGGGCGGTACCTCGTGAAGCCGTGTGCCTGGTAGAGGCAGTTCGCCGGCACGTTGGCCACGCTCGTGTTGATGCGCACCACGCTCGCGCCCAGCTCGCGCGCTGCTCGGACCCCCACGGCGAGAAGGCCCTCGGCCACGTGGCGCCCGCGGAAGGCGGGGTCTGCGGCCAGGAGGTGCCAGCACGCCACGTCCCGCTCGGGACGCGGCTCCCACGTGGGCCCGCCGAGGCCCGTCCCGTGGCCGGGGGCGCTGCCGCCCCCCATGTCGGCGTCGTGGTTCACGGCGACGGCGCCGAGAAGCTCCGCGCCCGCCCGCGGCATGCCGTCGCGCACGTCGCCCTCGGCGAAGACGCCCCAGTACGAGCCCTGCGCCAGGAGCTCGCGGGCCATCCCGGCGGGCGGCCACACGTCCTGCACCCACCCGGAGGTCCCGGGCTCGGCGTCCACGCGCCGGTAGAGCTCCTCGAGCCGCTCGGCCCAGGTGCCCTCCACGGGGATCCGGCACGCGGCCAGCCCCGGCGGCATCGCTATCGCGCGCGCCTCGTGGCGCACGTCGTTCTCGGCGATCGTGGCCAGGAGCTCGCGGGCCACGGCCTCGGGGGCCACCTTGGGCAGGTTGTGGTCAGCGCCGGGTACGGTCACGCGCCGCGCGCCCGGTATCGCCGCCGCGATGCGCTCGGTCTCCTCGGGCAGGATCTCGTCGAACTCTCCGGCCATCACGCATACCGGGCAGCGCACCCCCGCGAGTGACGCGGCGTCTATCTGCGGGTTGTCCACCATGAGCTCCAGGAGCTCGGCGATCTGCGCCGCCTCGGCGGGGGAGGGGACGGGCGTGCCATCCTCGAGCGTGGCGCCCTCGTGGCCCTCGGCGGCCCAGCGGCGGTTCTCACCTGCGGCGAAGGCCATCCAGCGCGTGCTCTCCGCCGGCAGGCCCGCCGGCGTGAGGTTGGCGCCGAGCGCCGTGAGCGAGAGCACGTGGGCGCCCCAGTCGCGCGCGAGGAGCAGCCCCAGGATGCCGCCGTCCGAGAAGCCCAGCACGTGGACCTCGGGCACCCCCAGCCGCGCGCACGCCTCCTGCGCGTCGGCGGCCATGAGCTCGTAGGTGAGCGGCGCCGCCGTGCCGCGGGTGCTCTCGCCCTGGGCGCGCGAGTCGAGGGCCACCACGGCGCGTCCCGTGGCCACCACGGCGTCGATCACCGGGCCGAAGATGCCGTGCTCCTCGCCGTTGCCGTGCAGCATGAGCACGGGCGGCACGGCCAGCGAGACGCCGAGGGGCGTCCCGGGCTCGTCTCGCGTGCCCTCGGGCGCGTAGACCCAGGCAACGATCGTGGCGCCGTCCTCGGTGGGGCATCCCACGCGCGCGGCGAGGGGCGCGTGGGGGCGCTCATAGGGTCGCGGCACGTGGACGGGCGGGAACTCGGCGGTCATGGTGCTCCTCTGCGGTCGGTGCGCTACCTGTCCCTCACCTGCGAGGGGTGCCGCTCGAAGAAGTCGTAGCGCGGCGGCAGCGGCACGATGGCGTGCTGCTCGGGCGTCTCCCCGCGTGCGGCGGCGAGCTCGACCACGCCGTCCAAGGCGTGGTCCCAGCCAAAGAACTCCTCGGCCGTGAAGCCCAGGTGCTCGCAGATCCTCTCGCAGCCCTCCGGCACGGCCGGGTGCATGAGCAGCGTGGTGGTGCGCAGCGCGCAGAAGGCGTCCGCGAGGGCCTGCTCGTAGGCCGCGTCGTCGCCGCGGGCGGCCCGGGAGGCGTCGTCCCAGCGCTTGTTGGCCGCGCGGGCGAACTCCTCGGCCACCGCGAGCGCGCCGTGCGCGTCGAACGCGTGGGCGAGCCGCTCGAAGGCGAGCGTGGCCTCGCGCGCGGCGTCTGTGGCCTCGGCCGCCGGCGGGACGCTCGGCAGGTGGCCCGCGCATGCCCTCGCCGCGCCGTAGAGGCAGCTTCTCGCCAGGCGGTTGAAGATGTTGGTGAGAAACGCGCTCTCCTTGAGGGCGGGGTCCACCACGCGCGGGTCGTCGCGCACGAGCACGTCCTCGCCCGTGGCCTTGTCCCTGTGGCTCACCGAGGTGTCGAAGGCCTTGGGGCTGAAGGACACCGCCTTCTGATCGAGGCCCAGCGAGAGCCAGTGGGCGCGCAGCTGCTCGGGGGTGTAGGCCTCGAGCAGCTCGGCCGCCATCGGCGGGGTGAGCTTGCCCGAGCTCGAGGCCTTCTTGTTCATGAAGAGGATGTGGTAGTTGGCGACGGGCGTGTCCTGGAAGAGGCCCCAGCCCAGGGCCTCCCACAGGGCCGGTTGCGCCACGCAGTAGAAGTAGATGTTGTCCTGCCCTATGAACTGGTAGACGCGCGCGTCCTCGGCGCACCACCAGTCGCGCCAGTCGGTGCTGGAGTAGCGGCCCTCGGGCGCGAGCGCAAGGGCGGTCTGCGTGAACGAGATGGGCGCCCAGAGGCTCTCGGGCCAGCACCAGACCGTGAGGTCGTCGAGCCCGTCGATCGCAGGCGCCGGCACGCCCCACTCGATGTTGCCGGTGATCCGAAACGGCAGCAGGCACTTGCCCGTGCGAAAGCGCACGCCCGCGGCCTCGAGCACCTCGCGGGCGCGGTCGCGCTCCTCCCAGCCGCCAAACGTGAGCGAGAAGGACTGCTGGTTGCCCTCGGCCTCGGCGAGGCGGTGGGCGGGCAGCTCGGCGGCCACGGCGTCATAGGCCTCGCGGAATTTGGTCTGCACGTAGATGACCGGGTCCACGAGGCTCTCGCGCACGGTCTTGGTCACCACGGCGCGCACCTGCGGGTCCGCGTCCCACTCGTCGACGAGCCGCTCGAGGTCGTCCCTGAAGGCGGGCAGGTCGAAGTACCAGTTGTCAACCGGGCGCAGCTCGGGCGTGGTGCCGCTGATCTGCGAGACGGGGGCGATGAGCTCCTCGGGGTCGAACTGGTGGCCGAGGTCGCACTCGTCGGCGTAGGCCCGCTCCGACTTGCAGCCGCGCACCGGGCAGCGGCCCTGCACCTGCCGGCCGTTGAGGAAGGTGCCGGCCTCGACGTCGTAGAACTGGCGCGTGGAGCGACGGATCAGGTGCCCGCGCTCGTGGAGCCGTCGGACGATCTCGTCGGTGAGGCGGGCGTGGACGTCGCGCGCGGGCTCGAGCCCTGAGCCGGCGAAGAGGTCGAGCGAGATGCCGTAGGCGTCGAGCGCGGATCTCTGCGCGTCGTGGTTGGCGCGCACGTAGTCCTCGATCGTGCCCTCGTAGCCCTCCTCGGCCACCTTCTTGCGATAGCCCTCGGCGATGGGCGAGCCGTAGCAGTCCGTCCCGGAGACGAAGAGCACGTTCTCGGGGCCGATGCGGTCGCGCAGGAACCTCGCGAAGAAGTCGGCCGGCACGAAGACGCCGCCTATGTGGCCGAAGTGCAGGTTCTTGTTGCCGTAGGGCATGCCGCCGGTGATGATGGCGCGCGCGGGAAACCTCGGGCGGGACTCGGGCATGTACGCTCCTTCTGGACGGGTTCGGCCCGTATATTTTTGCACTTCTTCCCATGGGGTACCATTGCCGCATGCAAAAGATTGGCGAGATGGACGTCCTGGGTGACGGGGCCCTGCAGGCGCGGATCGTGCGCCTCTCGGCGTGGCTCGCGGCCGCGGGCCTCGTGGGCGGCGTGGTCGCGGCGCTTGCGGGCGGGGCCGACGGCGGCGCTGTCCTGACGCCTTGGTGGTGGGTCGCGCTCGTGGTGGCCACGCTCGCGGCGCTGCCCGCCCACGAGCTCGTGCACGCCGCCGGGTTCAAGCTGCTCTGCCCGGGATGCCGCGTGGGCTTCGGCCTCGAGGGGGCCTTCCTCTACACGAAGACCGACGGCGCCGTGCTCTCCCGCGCCCGCATGGCCTGCGTCCTCGTGGCGCCGGCCGTGGCGGTGACGGCCGCGCTCGCGGCCGGCGCGGCCGCGGCAGGCTGCCCCGCGCTCGCGACGCTCCTGTCCGCGGCGCACCTCTCGGGCTGCGCCGGCGACCTGCTCATGGCGCGCGAGGTCCTTCTCGCCCCCGGCTGCACCCACGTGAGGGACACCAGCTCCGGGATCGAGCTCCTCGCTGAGGGAGGCCCCGCGCCCGAGCGCGCCGCGCGGCCGGGCGAGGCCCTATACTCGGGGTCGCACCCCTGCCCATCGACGCCCGACGAGGACACGCCATGACGCCCATCCTGCTCCATGCCTGCTGCGGGCCGTGCTCGCTCGAGCCGGTGCGCCTCCTTCGTGAGGAGGGCCTCGAGCCCACGATCTGCTGGTCGAACCCCAACATCCAGCCCGTCGCCGAGTACGACCGGCGCCTCAGGACGCTTCGCGCCTGGGCCGCCGACGTGGCTCGCGTCGAGGTCGTCGTCGCCGGGGACGACCGTGCGGCCTGGGAGCGCGCCTGCGCGCCGGCCGGCTTCGACCGCGAGCGCCGCTGCCGCGCCTGCTACGCGCTGCGCCTCGAGGAGGCCTGCCGCCTCGCGCGCGAGCGGGGCTTCTCGCTCGTCTCGACGACGCTCGCGGTCTCGCCCTACCAGCTCTTCGACGCCTGCGGCGAGATCTTGCGCGCCACGGCCGCCCGCCACGGCCTCACGCCCGTCTGGCGTGACTTCCGCCCGCGCTATGCCGCGGCCACGCGCGCGTCTCGCGAGCTCGGGATGTACCGCCAGAGCTACTGCGGATGCCGCTTCTCGGCCGCCGAGGCCGCCATCGAGCGCCACGAGCGCCGTGACGAGCGCAAGCGCGAGCGCGCCTCCGCCCGAGCGCGGGTGGCCGCTGGGTTGTAAGAGCCCCGCCAGCTCCCGGAGCCTAAGCTTGACGAGGGGAGAGCTGTGGTAGGGTGGACACGCCGTAGCGCACGATGACTCTGCAAGCGAGGTGAGAGATCATGATTGAGTGCCTGCTCACTGATGCCAAGGGCGTCATGGAGAGGGTGGATGTGCCCCGCCCGGGCTGTTGGGTCAACGTGGTGTCCCCCGCCGATGAGGAACGCGACTGGCTCGCCGAGGAGCTCGGGGTGCTGCCGGAGTTCGTGCGCTCGGCGCTCGACGAGGAGGAGACCTCCCGCATAGACTATGACGAGGACTCCCGCCAGACCTTCGTGATCGTGGACTACCCGCGGGTCGACGAGGAGGGCACCACCGTGCGCGACTCCCTGCCCCTGCAGTACGACACGATGCCCCTCTCGGTGGTCTTCCTCCCCGAGCGCGACCTGCTCGTGACCATCAGCATCTTCGAGAACCCCGTGGTCGGCGACTTCGCGGGCGGGCGCGTCCGCAACGTCGACACGCGCTTCCGCACGCGCTTCCTGCTTCAGCTGCTCCTGCGGATCAGCCAGCTCTACCTCGTCTACCTGCGCCGCATCGACAGGCTCTCCTCGAACACCGAGGCCCGCCTCCACGCCTCGGTGAGAAACGAGGAGCTCATCCAGATGCTCAACCTCGAGAAGTCGCTCGTGTACTTCTCCGCGTCGCTCAAGTCGGACGAGGTGACGCTCAACAAGATCATGCACGGGCGGATCATCCCGCTCTACGAGGAGGACGAGGAGCTGCTGGAGGACGTGCTCGTCGAGATCCGCCAGGCCATCGAGATGGCCAACATCTACTCGAGCACGCTCTCCGGCACCATGGACGCGTTCGCGAGCATCATCTCCAACAACCTCAACCGCGTCATGAAGGTGCTCTCGGTCATCACCATCGTCATGGCCATACCCAACATCATCTTCGGGTTCTACGGGATGAACGTGACGCTGCCGTTTGACGGCAACGCGCTGCTCGACAACTGGGAGTTCCCGCTCCTTCTGGCCTGCGCGTGCTGTCTTGTGGCCGCGTGGATCTTCAACCGCAAGGGCCTGTGGCACTAGGCGAGGTGCCGGGCGCTCGCCCCGCTGAGATGCCGGGTGCCCGCCCCACCGGGGCGCGCCAAGCGCTATCGTAGTGCGCTGGAACCTCGGGAAGGACCGCCATGCGCACCGATGACTTTGACTACCCGCTGCCTGACGAGCTGATCGCCCAGGCCCCCGCCGAGCCGCGCGACTCCTGCCGGCTGCTCGTCCTCGACCGCGGGGACGGGCACGTGGAGCACCGGCGCTTCACCGACGTGCTCGACTACCTCGAGCCCGGGGACCTGCTCGTGGCCAACCGGACGCGCGTGATGCCGGCGCGGCTCGTGGGCACCAAGCGCCAGACGGGCGGCGTCGCCGAGACGCTGCTCCTTCGCCGCCGCGAGGACGCCGACGCGCTCGGCGGCACGTGGGAGTGCCTGGTCAACCCCGGCAAGCGCCTCAAGCCGGGTGCCGTCGTCGAGTACCGGGCCGGGGGCCTGCATGCGCCCGCGGGGGCCCCGGTGGTGCTCACGGGCGAGGTCGTGGACTTCGTGGACGGGAGCAAGGGGGGCCGGCTCGTGCGCTTCTCGCCTGTGGGGGAGGGCCCCGACGGGCGGCCCCGCACCCTCGACGAGGCCGTCCACGCCGCGGGCCACGTGCCGCTGCCGCCCTACATCACGAGCTACGAGGGCGACCCGGAGCGCTACCAGACCGTCTACGCCATGGAGGAGGAGCACTCCGCCGCGGCGCCCACGGCGGGCCTCCACTTCACGCCCGAGCTCATCGCGCGGATCCGCGCGGCGGGCGTGGGCTGGGCGACCGTCGAGCTCGAGGTGGGGATCGACACCTTCAGGCTCGTCACCGAGGACGACCCGGCGGACCACGTCATGCACACCGAGCGCTACCACGTGGGCCAGGAGGTCGTGGACGCCGTGCGCGCCACCAAGGCCGCGGGTCACCGCGTGATCGCCGTGGGCACCACGTCGGTGCGCTCGCTCGAGAGCGCCTGGGATCCCACGGCCGCCCCGAGTGACCCGCCCGTCTGCGCGCGGCGCTTCGAGGCCGCCGCCGGCGCCGGGGACATCGTGGCGCGCGAGAGCGCCACCACGAGCCTCTTCCTCATGCCGGGCTCCGACTTCCACGTGGTCGACGCCATGATCACGAACTTCCACGTGCCGCGCTCCACGCTCATGATGCTCGTCTCGGCGTTCGCCACGCGCGAGCAGATCATGGGCGCCTACCGGGCGGCCATCGAGGAGCGCTACCGGTTCCTCTCCTTCGGCGACGCGATGCTCATCGTGTAGGCGCGCCTCCGGTGGCCCGCGCGCGTCCGAGGCGTCGCTTCGCGCCCGGGTGCTACAGCGCGGCGAGGATCGCGAGCGCGAGCGCGAGCGCCAAGATCACTGCGATGACGGCGAGCGTCACGGCGCGTGCGGTGCGCGTGCGCTCGCGCAGCCCCCGCTCGGCGTCCGCGAGGCCGTCGGCGATCTCCTCCTGCTCGGCCAGCTCTGCGCGACGCCGCGCGATCTGGGCGCGCAGGTGCTCCATCTCCTCGGGGGCCGCGTGGATGGCCTCGGCCTCGTCGAGAAGGGCCTCGGCCTCGGCGCGGCGCTCGGCCGCCTCGTCGCGCGAGGAGCGCGCGGCCTGGGCGCGCCGCCTGAGCTCGGCGACCTCGTCGGCGAGCGCGCGCTCGGCCAAGCGGGCATCCTCGGCGAGCCCCTCGTACTCGGCCAGGCGCGCCTCGTGCTCACGGCGCGCCGCCTCGGCCTCGCGCTCGGCCGCCTCGAGCGACTGGCGCTGCGTCCAGAGGTGGGTCTGCGCCACGTCCAGGCTCGCCTGCGACTCACGGGTCCGGGTCCTCGCCTCGCCGTGTGCCGCCGCCACGCGGGCGAGGCCGGTCGTGACCTCGTCCTGGAGGCGACGGATCACCCGCGTGCCGGCGTGGCCCTCCTTCGCGCGCGCAAGCTCGTCCTGCACCTTGCGCAGGCGCGCCTGCGCCGCCTCCACGGCCCGGCTCGTCGCGGCGACGTCCTTGTCGCGCCGCTCGGCGGCGCTTCTCACGCGGCCCTCGGCACCGCGGACCGCACGCCTCGCCTCGCTGACCGCGCTCTCGGCCTCCTCGGCGCGGGCCCGCGCGGCGTCGACGACCTTCTTGTGGGGGCGCAGGCCTCGCTCGTCGTCGGTCCGCAGCCGCTCGAGCCGCGCCGCCGCGTCGTTTGCCTCTGCCTCGAGGCGCTCTGCCTCGGCCTCGAGTGCGGCCATCTCGTCTGCCGCCTCGCGCGCGGCGGCGCGCTGCTCGGCCACGATCGCGTCGTAGCCGGCCTCGACGGCCTCGCGGTGGGCGAGCCCCGCCTCGTCTGCCTCGGCGGCGTCGGCCAGCTCCCTCAGGCGCGCGTGCGCCATCGATCGCTGCCGCGAGATCTCGCGCACGTCACGCACGGCGGCAAGGCCGCTCGCGAGCGTCGAGGCCGCGGCGCCGGCCACCTCGCGTGCCGCGTTGACGGCCGCAGGCCCGCCCTCGACCTGCGGGGACGGCGTCCCCTCGGCCGGTGCGCCCTGCGCCAGGGATTCGCTGCCGTCCGCCGATGTCCTCGCACGATCGTCGAGCTCGTCTGACATGGGTCCTCCCTTCCGCCGCGCGCCCGCTCGCGCCGGGTGTCTTCGCTGGTCGCATCCGTCACGGGCCACTCCTCCATTGTGCCCCAGGAGGCCGCCCGACCTGACGCTCGGCTTCCGTTCATCCTGTCAGATCGCGCTGCTCGCGAGAACGTCCATGCCATCTCGGCGCACGTTTGTTAGGATATACGTTGTTTTTGGGGAACAGATATTCCCCGGTCATTAGGGAGGATCTGGAAAGGGAGTCCGCACCATGGTTTCTAAGCAGACGAGCATCATCAACGCCACCGGCCTTCACGCCCGTCCCGCGTCCGTCTTCGTGACCGAGGCGAAGAAGTACCAGTGCAACGTCACCATCAAGAACGTCGACAAGGACTCCGCTCCTGTCAACGCCAAGTCCATCATGATGATCCTGGCCGCTGGCCTCGGCACCGGCACCAAGGTCGAGATCGCCTGCGACGGCGCCGACGAGCAGGAGGCCCTCGACGCCCTGATCGCCCTCATCGACTCGGGCTTCGGCGAGTAGCGCCACATCCCACAGGACGCGCGGCCCGGCACCCTCGGCGGCGCCGGGCCTTTTCCTGCCGCGAGGTCGCATGGCCCGCCCGCAGGACCGCACGAGACACCACACACGGAGGAGCGCCATGAGCAGCGAGACGCGCTGGTTCACCTACGACATCGTCGCCGAGGACCCGCGCACCCACGCGCGCGCCGGCGTGCTGCACACCCCGCATGGCGACGTGCCCACGCCCATCTTCATGCCCGTGGGCACCAAGGGCACGGTCAAGGGCCTCACGCCCGCCACGCTCGAGGCGCTCGGCACCAAGATCCTCCTCGCCAACACCTACCACCTCTGCATGCGCCCCGGCGAAGAGCTCGTGGGCGAGCTCGGCGGCCTTCACGACTTCATGGGCTGGCACGGCCCCATCCTCACGGACTCCGGGGGCTTCCAGGCCTTCTCGCACGAGGAGTTCTTCCGCCTCTCCGAGGACGGCGTGCGCTTCCGGGCCGTCGACTACGACGGCCGCTGGGTCAGCTGGACGCCCGAGGAGAACATGCGCGTGGCGCAGACGCTCGGCGCCGACATCGTGATGCAGCTCGATCAGTGCGTGGGCTACCCCGCGCCGCGCACCAAGGTGGAGCGCTCGGTCGAGCTCTCGAGCCTCTGGGCCGAGCGGTGCTTCTCGGCCCACACCAGAGAGGACCAGGCCCTCTTCGGCATCGTCCAGGGCGGCATGCACCTCGACCTGCGCCTTCGGTCCCTCCGTCATCTCGAGGAGTGCGCGGACTTCCCCGGCTACGGGATAGGCGGCTACTCGGTGGGGGAGGACCACGAGACCATGTTCGAGTCCCTGGTGCCGCTCGTCTCCGAGCACATGCCGCGCTCCAAGCCCCGCTACCTCATGGGTGTGGGCAACCCCACCACGCTCGTGCGCGCCGTCGCCTGCGGCGTCGACATGTTCGACTGCGTGCTGCCCACCCGCACGGCCCGCACGGGGTGCGCCTTCTCCAGCGAGGGTCGCCTCAACCTGCGTCACGCCCGCTTCGCCCGCGACGCCCACCCGCTCGACGCGGCCTGCGCCTGCCCCACCTGCACGGGCGGCTTCACCCGCGCCTACCTGCATCACCTCGTGCGCCAGAAGGAGATGCTCGCCTCGGTCCTCATCTCCCAGCACAACGTCTTCTACCTGCTCGACCTCATGCGCCGCGCGCGCGAGGCCGTGCTCGGCGGCACCTACGCGGACTTCGTCGACGACTTCATGGCCTCTCCAGCGGCGTCCGACTGGTAGCCGTGCGGCCGTCCGCCCTTGCCCTAGGCTGAACGTGGGGGAGTCTTCCAAGTGGCGTACAATCAGACGGATTGTCAGACGGGCGTCGAGCGCCCCGCACAGGACTGGAGCCGGGCATGGCAGACAGCAGGAGCAGCAGCAAACCCTCGGGCCTCGGGCGCTGGAGGGCCGAAGGGGGCGCCGCGGACGCTCGCGGCCGGGCACGGGCGCGTCGCGGCCTTCCCGCGGACGCGCGCGGTCCCATCGTCGCGCTCGTCTGCGCGGTGGCGCTCGCGATCGGCTGCGTGGTGGCCTGCCTTCCCGCCGACGACGTCCTCGGCTGGGGGCTCGACTTCGCGGGCGGCACCTCCTACACCCTCGACGCCACGGCACTTGACGGCTCCGATGCCTCCGAGGAGGACGTCTCGTCCGCGGCCGAGCTCGTGGCCCTGCGCCTGCGCGCCATGGGCGTCACCGGCGCGCGCGTGAGCGCCTCCGGGACGCAGGTCACGGTGGAGGTCCCCGACTCGCAGGACATCTCGGACGTCATCGAGTACGCCATCATGATCGGTCACGTCGAGCTCACGCGTGCCGACTCCATCTCCGACGCCGAGGCGCTCGCCCTCATCGATGCCGGCACCACCACCGTGACGCTCGAGGAGGGCACCTACACGGTGCTCTTCGACAGCTCCTCCGTCACCGCGGCCGAGGTCGTGCTCACCTCGAGCACGAGCGGCACCTACGGCGTCACCGTCACCCTCGACTCCGATGCCGCCGAGGCCCTCGACGAGGCCACCGCCGCCCTCGCGCCGGTCTACGGTGAGATCGCCATCATCATAGACGGCGAGGTCGCGTCGTCGCTTCCCGTCTACCAGGAGATCGACGGCGGGCAGGTCACGATCTCGGGCGGCTTCGGGCTGGAGCAGGCGAGCGCCCTCGCCTCAGCCCTCACCGACGGCGAGATGCCCGTGACCCTCGAGCTCTCCGAGACGGGCACCGTCGGGGCCGCCCTCGACGAGGCCGGGCTCCTGCGCGCGCTCATCGTGGCCTGCGCGGTCGTGATCGCCGCGCTCGTGGCCCTGCTCGTCGCCTGGCGCCTGCTCGGCCTCGTGGCCTTTGCGGCGCTCGTGGCCTGTGCGGTCTACGAGACGGGCTGCGTGGCCGTGCTCTCGCGCCTGGGCCTCTTCGTGCCGTCGGTCGTCACCTACGCCGCGACCGTCGTGGCCGCGCTCGTGGCCCTGGTCGCGTCGCTTCGCGTGCTCGAGCGCCTGCGTGGGCGCGTGCGCTCGGGCTCGGAGCCCCGCGACGCCACCCGCTCGCTGATCCGCCCGCTCGTCCGTCCGCTTGTCATTGCGGCGGCCGTGCTCCTGGTGGTCGGTGTCCTGCCCTCCTTCCTCGCCCCCGTCGGCGAGACGGCCGGCTCGCTCGGCCTTGTGTGGGTGGCGGCCGTGGTGGCGGGTGCCCTCGCGCTGCTGCTCGTGACCCTGCCCCTCACGGTGCTCGCCGCACCCGGCATGCGCGCCAACCCCGGTCTCTGGGGCGTCGCCCCCACCCAGCGGAAAGCCTCCTAGATGGTCGGCCTTGCCGACAGCCGGCGCTGGTCGGTCCTGGCGTGTGACGCCGAGGCCGAGCGCCGGCTCGCCGGGGAGCTGGACGTGCCGCCGCTCGTCGCGCGGGTCCTCGTCGCGCGCGGTCTCACGGACCCCGCGAGCGCCCGCGCGTTCCTCACGCCCTCGCTCGAGCGCGACTGGGCCGACCCGCTGCTCATCCCCGGGATGGAGGGAGCCGTCTCGCGCCTGTCGCGCGCGCTCGACCGCCACGAGACCATCGCCGTCTTCGGTGACTTCGACGTCGACGGCCTGAGCTCGACCGCCCTGCTCACGCTCGCCCTGCGCCGCATGGGGGGCGAGGTCAGCCCCTTCATACCGCATCGCTTCGGCGAGGGATACGGGCTCTCTCGCGAGGCGCTCGCCCGTGTGCGCGCCGCCTGCTCGCCCGACCTCCTCGTGACCGTCGACAACGGCATCGCCTCCGCCCGCGAGGTGGACTGGCTGGTCGGGCAGGGGGTCGACGTCGTGGTGACCGACCATCACGAGCCCGCCGACCTCGTGCCCGCGGGCGTCCCCGTGACCGACCCCAAGCTCGCCGACGACGGCCCATCCCGCGAGCTCGCGGGCGCCGGCGTGGCCCTCAAGCTCGTCTGCGAGCTCGGCCGGCGGCGCGGCGAGCCCGGGCTCTGGCGCGAGTACACCGACCTCGCCGCCCTGGGCACCCTCTCGGACATGATGCGACTCGACGCCGAGAACCGCGCGCTCGTGGCCGACGGCGTCGCCCTCATGCGCCGCTCGACCCGAGCGGGCATCCTGGCGCTCGCCGCCGTCTCCGGGCTCGACCTCGCCCAGGTGAGCGCCGACGAGCTGCCCTTCTCCATCATCCCGCGCCTCAACGCGGCCGGTCGCATGGGCACCACCGACGTCGCGCTCGAGCTCTTCCTCACCGACGACCACGCCGAGGCCGCGGCGCTCGCCGGCAGGCTCGAGGCCGTCAACACCGAGCGGCGCGAGACCGAGGCCGCCCTCGCCGAGACGGCCCTCGCCGAGGCCGGGCGCACCTATGACGGCGGGCGCGTGGTGGTGGTGGGCGGCGCCGGCTGGCACGAGGGCGTGAAGGGCATCGTCGCCTCGCGCCTCGTGACCCGCTACCACGTGCCCGCGATCGTGTTCAGCATCTCCGAGGACGGCGTCGCGCGCGGCTCGGGCCGCTCGGTGGGCTCGGTCGACCTCTTCCGGGCCGTCGAGCAGTGCTCGGACGTGCTCGTGCGCTTCGGGGGCCACGCCGGCGCGGTGGGCGTGACCTGCGAGGCCGCCCGTCTCGACGAGTTCCGCTCGCGCCTGGCGCAGGTGCTCGCGGGGCTTCCCGAGGAGCAGTTCGAGGACAGGGGCGAGGTCACGGCCGTGGTCTCGCTCGACGAGGTGAGCGTCTCGTCGGTGGGGGCCCTGGAGCTGCTCCAGCCCTTCGGCCAGGGCAACAAGAAGCCGGTCCTCGCGGCCCTGGGCGTGACCATGCGCAGCCGCGCCCGGGTGGGCGCCGACGCCTCGCACCTGCGCTTCGTTGCCACCGACGGCAGGTCGTCGGTCTCGGCCATACAGTTCCGCTCGCCCGACCCCGAGCGCCTGTGTGCCTGGGACGGCGCGGTGGACGTGGTCTTCGAGGTCGTCAACGAGACCTGGCAGGGACAGACCAAGCCCAAGCTCATGGTGAAGGACGTGCTCCCGCATGAGGCCCCGGCGCCGTGCGCGCCCTCGCTCGCAGACGAGCTCGACGCCGCGGCCGAGGAGCCCGTGGCCGCCGAGCCCGCCCTCCGGCCCGAGCGCGCCCGCCGCGCCGAGCTCGCGGCGCTTTCCCCCGAGGGGCTCACCGATGCCCTGCGCCGGCGCATGATCGGCGAGAGCCGCCTGCTGCCCGCGCAGGAGGCGGCCCTGGCCAGGCTCGCGGCGGGAAGGTCGTGCCTGGCCGTCATGGCCACCGGGCGCGGCAAGTCGCTCGTCTTCCACCTGCACGCCGCGCGCGAGGCCATCTCGCGCGGCCGGGCGAGCCTGTTCGTCTACCCCCTGCGCGCGCTCGTCTCCGACCAGGCCTTCCACCTGCGCGAGGCGCTCGCGCCGCTCGGCGTGGCGGTCGAGGTCCTCACCGGGGAGACGCCCGGTCCCGAGCGCGAGCGCATCTACGCCGCGCTCGCCTCCGGTGCCGCGGACGTCATCCTCACGACCCCCGAGTTCGTGTCCATCCACCGCACCCGGCTCGCCGAGTCCGGGCGCGTGGGCTTCGTGGTCCTGGACGAGGCGCACCACGCGGGGCTCGCCGCACCCGGCTCGCGCGACGCCTACCTGGAGCTTCCTGCCGTCCTCGCCGACCTCGGCCATCCCACCTGCCTCGCCGTGACCGCCACGGCCGCGACCGACGTGGCCGAGGGCGTGTGCCGTCTCCTGTCCATCGATCCCCAGGACGTGATCGTGGACCGCGCCCGCCGGGACAACCTCGCCCTCGACGACGGGCGCGAGGTCCGCGACCGTGACGCCGCCCTCGTCTCGCTCGTCTCGCGCGGCGAGAAGTGCGCGGTCTACGTGACCTCGCGCGACCAGGCCGTCTCGTGCGTGCGGATGCTGCGCCACAGCCTGCCCGAGCTCGCCTCACGCGTGGCGTTCTACCACGCCGGGCTCCCGCGGGCCACGCGCGCCCGCGTCGAGCGGGCCTTCCGCGACGACGAGCTCTGCTGCATCGTCTGCACGAGCGCCTTCGGCGAGGGCGTCAACCTCCCCGGCATCCGCCACGTGGCGCTCGCGGGGCTGCCGCTCGGCGAGGTGGAGTTCAACCAGATGAGCGGCCGGGCCGGCCGCGATGGGGCCCCCGCCACGGTGCACCTGCTCTTCGGCTCGCGCGACGTGCGCGCGGCCGAGCGCATCCTCGCCTCGGCGGCGCCGTCCCGCCCCGAGCTCGTGGCGCTCTACCGCACGCTCGGCTCGCTCTCGCGGGACCGCGGCGAGATCTCCCTCTCGGATGACGCCATAGCCCGTGCCGCCCGCGACCTCGACCCGCGCGCCCCGCTCGACGCGCACGCGGTGTCCACGGGCCTCACGGTCTTCTCCGAGCTCGGCTTCCTGGCGGTCTCTGGCTTCGGCGACGGGCGCCGGGTCCGCATGGCGAGCAGGCCCGCGCACATGGAGCTCACGCAGTCGGCCTGCTACCTCGAGGGCCTGCGCGCCCAGCGGGCCTTCTCGGCGTTCTGCGAGTGGGTGCTCTCGGCCGGCCCCGAGGAGCTGATCGAGCGCATCGCGCACCCCATCGCGCCCGACTTCGGTATCATCGTCGGATAACAGGACGAGGGAAGGCAGGACCATGCCAGTGCGTGACTGGGCGCAGGGAGCGCCGTCAGACGACAGGGGCGCCAAGGGCGACAGGCCCGTCCCGGACGCCACCAACCACCGGCTGCTCCAGGCGGCCTGCGAGGCCTACCTCGACACGAACGGGATCGAGAAGGTCGAGCGCGCCTACCGCTTCGCCGCCGAGTACCACCGCGACCAGCGCCGGCGCTCGGGCGAGCCCTACATCAACCATCCCGTCGAGGTGGCGCTCATCCTCTCGCACGACCTGCGCATGGACGAGGACACCATCTGCGCGGCGCTCCTGCACGACACCGTGGAGGACACCCCCGCCACCAAGGACGAGCTCGTCCAGCGCTTCGGGCAGACCGTGGCCGACCTCGTGGACGGCGTGACCAAGCTCACCTCCATCGAGGTCAGCTCGATGGACGAGAAGCAGGCCTGGAACCTGCGCAAGATGTTCCTCGCCATGAGCCACGACATCCGCGTGATCATCATCAAGCTCGCGGACCGCCTGCACAACATGCGCACCCTCGCGGCCCTGCCGCCCGACCGGCGCCTGTTCAAGGCGCGCGAGACCATGGACGTCTACGCCCCGCTCGCGGACCGCCTCGGCATCTCGTCGGTCAAGTGGGAGCTCAAGGACCTCGCCTTCTTCT
>CAZUOD010000022.1:0-16096 GCA_964621975.1 uncultured Atopobium sp. | reverse complement strand
TCGACCTCATCCGCGACCTCCACGACGACCTGGGCAACTCGGTGGTCTTCATCTCACACAACATGGGCGTCATCGCCACGCTCTGCGACCGCGTTGCCGTGATGTACGGAGGGCGCATCGTGGAGCGCGGCACCGTGGACGAGATTTTCTACGAGACCGCGCATCCCTACACCACGGGCCTTCTCGCCTGCATGCCCACGCTCTCGGGCCCGCGAGACGAGCCGCTCGTGCCCATTCCCGGCATGGTCCCCGACCCGCGACGCGCCCACGAGGGCTGCCCGTTCGCGCCGCGCTGCCCGCACCGCATGAACGTCTGCCTGCGCGCGCAGCCGCCCGAGTTCGTCCTGTCCGATCAGCACTCCTGCGCCTGCTGGCGCTGCGTGTCGGAGGGCGCCTCGGACACCGTGCTTGAGGTGCCGCCCGTTGGGCCGGCTGCGGTGTCGCCCGCGGGACCGGCCGTTGACGAGCGAGGAGGTGCGCGATGAGCACGGAATCCACCACGAGCGCTCCGGACGCCACGAGACCCGCGGATGGCGCGGCGCTGCTGAGCGTCCGCGACCTCACCAAGGCCTTCCCGATGCGGGTGGGGCGCCGTCGCGAGAACGTGCCCGTGGTCGAGGGCGTGAGCTTCGAGGTGGCCGCGGGCGAGTCGGTGGGCCTGGTCGGCGAGTCGGGCTGCGGCAAGACCACCGTGGGCCGCACGATTATGGGACTCTACCGCCTCGACGGCGGATCCATGGCCATTGACGGTCGCGAGGTGGGGCCGCGCGACGGCGAGCTCGTGCGCGACACGGTGCAGATGGTCTTCCAGGACCCCTACACCTCGCTCGACCCGCGCCAGACCATCCTGAACATCCTCTGCGAGCCCCTGCGAATCCGCGGCACGGTGCCGCGCTCCGAGTGGCGCGAGCGTGCCGCGGCCGCCGTGGAGCGCGTGGGCCTCAAGGCCGACTGCCTGGACCGCTACCCGTTCTCGCTGTCCGGCGGCCAGCGTCAGCGCGTTGCCATCGCGCGGGCCCTCATCTGCGACCCGCGGCTCGTGATCTGCGACGAGGCGGTCTCTGCCCTCGATGTGTCGGTCCAGGCACAGGTGCTCAACATGCTCGAGGACTTGCAAGACGAGACGGGCGTGGCGTACCTCTTCATCAGCCATGACTTGGCGGTGGTGCGTCACCTCTGCAGTCGCGTGGTGGTCATGTACCTTGGCCGCGTGGTGGAGGACGCGCCGACCGACGAGCTCTTCTCGCACCCGCGCCATCCCTACGTCGAGGCGCTGCTCTCGGCCGTGCCCGAGCCCGACCCGCGTCGTGCGCGCTCCAAGCGGCGCATCACGCTCGACGGAGAGCTCCCTCCGCTGACGAACCTGCCGAGGGGCTGCGTCTTCTGCACGCGCTGTCCGCACGCCACCGACCGCTGCCGCGACGAGCGTCCCGAGCTCGAGACGTGCGGGGAGGGACACCACGTGGCGTGCCTGCGCTGGCGCGAGCTTGAGCTGCACGGCTGCGGCGAGGATTCCGAGACCGCCGGTGCGGCGGGCAAGAACGGGTAGGCGGGGCGTGCGCCCCTGTGCATACGAACCACGAGGAAGGACACGATCATGAGCAAGACCATGATGATGACCAGGCGATCGCTTCTGGGCGGTGCCGCCACGGCGGCCGCCCTCGCGCTCGCGGCCTGCAGCTCTGACAGCGACTCCTCCGAGGATGGCGCTGACGAGAAGGAGCTCACGCTCTACGCGGCGATCTCCCCGGCCACGCTCGATCCGCAGAACGACTCCAATGGCGACGACGCCGAGATCACCGGCCTCCTCGGCGAGGGCCTCTTCCGCTACGCGGCCGACGGCACCACGCCCGAGCCGGCGGTCTGCTCGTCCTACACCGTCTCGGACGATGGCATGACCTACACCTTCACGCTCGGTGAGTCCGTCTGGCAGGATGGCACCGCCGTCACGGCCGACGACTTCGTCTACGGCCTGCAGCGCCTCTTCAGCCCCGAGCTGGCCTCCGAGAACGCCAGCAGCTACCTCTCCTACATCGATGGCGCCGCCGCGATCTACAACGGTGAGGCCGACGTCTCCACCCTCGGCGTGAGCGCGCCCGACGACTCGACCCTGGTGATCACGCTCGCCACGATGCTTCCGTCTGTGACGGTGGAGGCCTTCTTCACCTCCGCCCAGACCTACCCGATGAACCAGACAGCCATCGAGGAGGGCGGCGACGGCTGGTCCACCAACCCGGACTACCACCTCTCCAACGGCCCCTACATCCTCTCCGAGTACAATGCCGACTCCACCGTCGTGCTCGAGCGCAACGACGCCTACATCGGCTCCGGCCCCGCCGAGGCCGACCGGATCACCTTCCAGCTCTACTCCGACTCCTCGGCCGCCGACGTCGCGATGGCCAACGGCGAGCTTGACTACTACAAGTACGCCACCGACTCCCTGATCGCGCAGATGGGGGACTCTGGTGAGGTGGTCAACGCCGATATGCTGGCCACGTCCTGCCTGTTCATGAACTGGCGCTGCGCCCCGCTCGACGACGTGCGCGTCCGCGAGGCCATCTACCTGGCCATCGACGCCTCCTACACCAACGAGACGCTCGAGAGCGGCTACGGCACCATCGCGCGCGGCCTGGTGGGCGAGAAGTTCTCCGACCCGGCGGGCGGCTCGTTCCGCACCGACGACAACGCGCTGGTGGAGGACTACTCCGACGACCAGCTCGAGCGCGCCAAGGAGCTGCTCTCCGAGGCGGGCTACCCGGACGGCGAGGGCCTGCCCAAGCTGGTGTACCTGACCTCCAACTCCACCAAGGGCAACCAGCGCGCGGAGTTCTTCCAGGCGCTGCTCAAGGACACCCTGGGCATCGAGGTCGAGGTGGGCTCCTACGACACGCCCACGTACCTCTCCATGATCGGCGGCTCCGACTACGCGTTCTCGTACATGACGATGAGCGCCTCGTGCGACAACGCGCTCGAGATGCTCTCCAACTTCACGACCGACTCCGACATGTTCGGCATCTCGATCTCCGAGTTTGACGAGGTCTTCGAGCAGCTCCAGGCCGAGGCCGACGCAGACGCCCAGTCCGAGCTCATGCACGAGGCCGAGAACATCCTGCTGCAGGACTACTTCGCGTTCCGCCCGATCGTCTACGGCTACGCGATCAACATGTTTGGCTCCGAGGTCGACCCCGACAGCGTGACCATCGACCCCACGGCCCTCACGATTCACTCCTACCTCACGAAGACCAGCTGGTAGGACGCTCGCACCACCAATGGCCCCGTCGCCCGTGCCCGGGCGGCGGGGCCATGCACAGGGAGGACTCATGACCGCTGTCACGGACCTCATGGGCTCGACCGACTGGGTCGACGCCGCTGCCGACGCGCTCGCCGTGCCGCTCGCGCGCGGCGCCGACTTCTCGGAGCTCTTCCTCGAGGATCGGCACGAGACGCGCGTCTCGTCCAACGGCGAGCAGGTCACGGCCTCGTCCTCGACACACATGCACGGGGCGGGCCTCTACCTGCTGAGCGGGCTGGAAAGCCGCTACGGCTATGCCAACGACACCTCGGCGCGCGGCCTGGTGCGGCTGGCCGATGGCCTCTCGGAGCTCTGTCCGTGGCGGCGTGTGGCTCCGCGACGCTCCGTAGGGGCCATCGCCGAGCGCGCCTTCGAGGTCCCCAACGCCATCGAGATCGAGCCCTCGAGCGTGCCGTCTGCCGAGAAGGCCCGCGTGGTCAACGCGATCTGCGCCCAGGCACGGGGCTTCTCCCCGCTGATCGTGGAGGTGCACGCCGACTACCAGGACCGCTTGCAGGACGTGGCCGTGGTCAACTCCGAGGGGCTTCTCGCCCGCGAGCGACGCGTGGTGACCACGATCCGGCTCTTTGTGACCGCCTCGGACGGTGAGCGCTCCAACGGGGCGTGGTCGAACTTCTCGGCATGCAGGGGCTTCGAGTTCGTGGCGAGCGAGGAGAGCCGGGCGCGCATGGTGGAGGCCACATGCTCCACGGCCATCGACGGCCTGAGTGCCGTGACCGTCGCGCCCGAGGTCATGCCCGTGGTGGTGGACTCTGGGACCTTCGTGCACGAGGACTGCGGGCACCCGCTGGAGAGCACGCACCTCGCCGGCGGCACGAGCGTGTTCTTTGGGCGGATCGGCGAGCAGGTGGCCTCACCGCTCGTGACCATTGCTGACTGTGGGACCATCGATGGGCTCTGCGGCTCCAATGCCATGAGCGACGAGGGCGTGGCATCGGCCGAGAACGTGCTGATCGAGGACGGTGTGCTGCGTGGCTACATGGTGGACCGCCTGGGCAGCCGCCAGCTGGGCACGCCCATGACGGCAGCCGGGCGGCGCCAGGACTATCGCTTCGCGCCGGTGGCGCGCATGACCAACACCTACATGCGTTGTGGCACCACGCCCACGGCCGATATCATCCCGTCGGTGGACCATGGTCTCTACGTGCGCGAGGTTGGCGGCGGCAACGTGGACCCCACCACGGGGCGCTTCAACTTCCTCGCCGTCTCGGGCAACCTGATCGAGCGCGGTGAGCTCACCTACCCGATTTCCAACATCAACCTCTCGGGGGACAGCATCGATGCCCTCAGGAGGATCGTCGCGGTGGGTGACAGCTACTTCCCGGACTCGGGGTCGCTCTGCGGTGCGGACTCCGGGCTCATCTACGTGACCGCGTTCATGCCGCGCATCCTGATCGACGGCATGATGGTGGGTTAGGGGGCGCCATGACACGGACGTGCGAGGAGCTGGCTCAGCTGGCGGCGGAGCACGCGGGCGAGGTCGCGGGACTTGAGCTCGACGAGACCTGGACGGCGAGCCGCGAGGTCACGGCGAGCGCCGAGGGGCTCGACGGCACCGCCTACGAGCTCGCCCAGCGCTACGTGCGCACAGCCGGCGAGCGCGTGGGCTACGCGCGCAGCGAGGACGCGGGCGAGGCGCTGGCGGACCTCGTGGCCGAGGCATTGCGGCAGGCCGCGACCGTGGAGCGCTCGGTGCCGGTCGGTGCGCTGGTGGCACCGGAGGCGGGGGAGGAGCCGGACGGGGCTCCCGGGCCGCTGCCGGTCCCTGACGTGTCCGCGATGGCCGATGCCGCCCGCGCGGGACTCGCGGCCCTGACGGCCCGCGCCGGCGAGACGCGCGCGGCGCGCTGCACGGTGCGTGCCTTCGACGAGCGGCGGCTGGTCTCCAACTCGCTCGGGCTCAGCCGGGCGGCGTCGCACCGCCATTATCTGGTGCGCATGGACTACATCGCGGTGGGGGAGCGCGAGATGCACGATGTCACGGTGCGCTCCTACGGGGCACGTCTCGAGGACGTGGACCTCGGGGAGCTTGCCGGGCGGGCGGTGGCCCAGGGGGAGGTGTCGCTCGACGGCGGCTCTGTGGAGAGCGGTCGCTACCCGGTGGTGATCTCGCGTGAGGTGGTTTGCCGGATGCTCGTGGGCATGTGGGCGACCTTCTCGGCAGACAAGATGGCCACGGGTCAGAGCCTCATGGCGGGGCGCATGGGCGAGCGTGTTGCCTCCGAGGCCGTGACGCTGCTCGAGCTGGGCGAGGAGAGCCTGCCGGGCGCACCGGGCCGCGTGGGGCTGGACAGCGAGGGCGTGCGGAGAACAGGTCACGTGGTCGTGGACCGCGGTGTCCTGGCGGCGCCGCTCAGTGACGTCTCATGGGCGAGACGGCTGGGCGTGGAGCCGAGCGGCAACGCGGGGAGGCGCGAGGGTCTGGGGCGCATCGTGCCCAACGACGTGGTCGTCGCGCCGGCCAACCTCTGCGTGGCACCTGGCGAGAAGACCCTGGATGAGCTGCTCGCCCAGATGGGTGACGGCGTCTACCTCACCGAGATCGGGGACATCTACCACTCGTTCAACTTGGCATCGGGCGGCATCTCCGCCCCGGTGCGCGGCGCGCTCGTGCGCGACGGGCGGATCGTGGGACCGATCGCCGCGATGTCGGTGACCGACAACATCGCCGACGTGCTCATGGGCGTGGTGGCCGCGGGCAACGCGCTCTCGTGGAGCGACCTTGAGGATCTGGATGCGCTGTGGTGCGGCGCGCCCGACCTCTATGTGCGCGAGCTCGGCATCGTGGGTGGACTCACGGCGTAGGGCCGCGGGCCGCGTGGCGTGCGGGCTCCTCTCGGCGCCCCTACCGTGCGTCCTTCTCGATCGTGCCGCCCTTGAGGACCAGGCGAACGTGGTCGGCGCTCGTGAGGCATCCGATGTCCTCGAGCGGGTTGCCGTCAACCACCACGATGTCGGCGAGCTTGCCGGCCTCCAGCGAGCCGATCTCGTCGGCCATGCGCATGACGCGCGCGGCGTTGATGGTGCCGGCACGCACGGCCTCCATCGGCGTCATGCCGGCACGCACCATGGCCTCGAACTCTCGCCCGTTCTCGCGGTAGGGGGTGTTGGGAGAGTTGGAGAAGTCCGTGCCCAGCGCGATGGTGATGCCGGCCTCGCGGGCCATGGCGATGGTCTTCAGGTTCGCCTCGGCGCAGGCGAGGGCCTTCTCGCGCATCCAGTCAGGGAGCCCCGGCATCTCTGCCACACCGAGCGAGATCCAGAGCGTCGAGACCAGCGGCACGTCCCTCTCGGCCATGAGGTCTATCTCGCGCTGGGTGAGCATGACGCCGTGCTCCACGCATTCGACGCCGGCGAGAAGCGCCTGGTAAGCGCCCTCGTTTCCGGTGCAGTGGGCCGTCACGTAGGCGTGGTGGCGACGTGCCTCGCCCACGATGGCAGCGAGCTCCTCGGGTGAGAACTGCACGTCATCGACGCTGTCCGTAGGGGACGAGACGCCGCCGGTTGCGCAGATCTTGATGAAGCGCGCGCCGAGGCGAAACTGCTCGCGCACCGCGCGGACGCACTCGTCGGGGCCGTCGACCATGACGCTGAGGTTGCTCAGACGGTTGGCCTCGCCCTTGTCGAGCCAGGGTGTGTCGTCCACATGACCGCCCGTCACGCCCAGGAGCCGACCCCCGGCCACGATGCGCGGCCCGCGGATGACACCGCGCTCGACCCCGCGCGACACGAAGACGCCCGCGAGGCTCATGTCGCGCAGGCCCGTGAAGCCGGCGTCGAGAAGGACGCCCGCCTGGTAGACGGCACCCACGAGCTGGTCGCCGAAGAGCCTCCCATCGGCGAAGTCACCGGCGTCCTCCTCGCCGGTGAGGTGGGCGTGGACGTCGATGAAGCCGGGCATGATGGTGCCGCCCTCGGCCTCGATGACCGCGGCGCCCGTGACGGGACACCCCGACCGCGCTCCCGCGTAGGCGATGCGGCCGCCTTCCACGAGAACGGCGCCGTCCTCGATGGCATCGTCGGCGACCGCGTCGATCACGCGGCCTGTGAGCAGCAGCGCCTGCTCGTTCGCGTTTTGTCCCATGATGCCCTCCAACCCAGCGTCGTCCCACGTCGCGTCAGACTAGGTTTCAATTGCGCTAAGACTTATACTCAGCAGGTCTCTTCTATATCAAACAAATAGCACAGTAACAATACTTTTTGTAACGCATGGGATGGACCCTGGGTCCGGGAGGGGAGAAGGGAGCGCGACATGAGGATCGTGGAGGCCGAGGAGGCGCACGAGCGCCTGACCATGGACGTGTGCATCCCGCTCATGCGGGAGGCGCTCACGCTGCTGGAGAACGGCAGCGCCCAGCAGCCGCCGCGCAGCATCTGCGGCCTCGGCGAGGGCCGCTCGTTCGGCTTCATGCCGGCCCTTCTCGGCGAGGGGGACGTCCTGGGCGCCAAGGTCATCACCGCGTTCCCGGGCAACGCCGGCACGGCCTACCCCTCGCACATGGGCTATGTGATGGTCTTCGAGGCCGAGCACGGGTCGTTCGTCGGCATGGCGGACTGCTCGGTGATCACCGAGGTGCGCACCGGCGCGGTCTCGGGCGTGGCCACCGACCTGCTCGCCCGCGCGGACGCCCGCTCGCTGGCGATCATCGGCGCCGGCGCGCAGGGTCGCAGCCACCTCGCCGCGATGCTCGCCGTGCGCCCCGCGATCGACGACGTGCGCGTCTTCGACGTGCGCGACGAGGCCGCGCGCGCCTACGCCGAGGAGATGTCCGAGCGCCACGGCGTGCCCGTGCGCGTGTGCGCGAGCGCCGAGGAGTGCGTGCGCGACGCCGACATCATCTGCACGCTCACCCCGAGCGTGGAGCCCTATCTCGTGCGCGACTGGGTCAAGCCGGGGGCGCACGTGAACGCCGTCGGGACCTTCTCGCCCACCACGCGCGAGGTGGCCTCCGACCTCGTGGCCGCCGCGCGCCTCTACGCCGACCAGGTGGAGGCCTGCCGTCGCGAGTCGGGCGAGTACCTCGTGCCGCTCTCCGAGGGCCTCATCGGCGAGGACCACATCGTCGGCAGCGTGGGCGACGTGCTGCTCGGCCGCGTGCCCGGCCGCGCCTCGGACGACGAGATCACCATGTTCGACGCGCTCGGCCTCGCCGTCGAGGACGTCATCTGCGGCCGCTACCTCGTCTGCGGACGGTAGCCGTGGTGGCAGACGCGTTTCTCGCCGAGCCCGTGGACCGAGCGGGCACCGGGAGCCTCCAGGTCGACCTCACGCCCGAGCCCGTTCGCGCCCGTGGCTACGCCAGCCTCGGCGGGGCGGAGCTCGACTTCAAGGTGGCGCCCTGCATCCGCCGGGCGCTCGCGGACTACGCCGAGGGCGGCTACTTCGGGTTCGCCCTGCCGGACGACGAGTACCTCGGGCGCATCGAGTGGTGGATGGCCCATGCGCGCGACTGGGAGATCGACGGCTCGTGGGTCGTGCCCACGCTCGGCACGATCTTCTCGGTGGCCACGTGCCTGCGCATGCTCGTGGGGCCCGGCCAGGCCATGATCGTGCAGCCGCCGGTCTACTACCGCTACGAGCAGGCGGCGCAGCGCCTCGGCCTCAGGACCGTGCACAACCCGCTCGTCGTGCGCGACGGGCGCTATGAGATGGACTACGAGGGCCTTGAGCGCCTCATGGCCGATCCGGCCAACACGCTGCTCGTGCTCTGCAACCCCGCCAACCCGGTCGGGCGCGTGTGGGACGTCGAGGAGCTGCGCCGCGTCGCCGAGCTCTCCGCGCGCTACGGGACGGTGGTCGTCTCCGACGAGATCTTCGCCGAGGTGACGTTCGGGGGCCGGCGCACCGTCCCGTACGCCTCGATCCCGGAGGGTCGCCCCAACGCCATCACGCTGACCTCCATCGGCAAGGCCTTCTCGTGCACGGGGCTCAACTTCGCCAACGCGATCGTTCCCGACGAGGCCCTGCGCGAGCGCTTCTCGGCGCAGCGCACGCGCGATCACTTCGGGAGCGTCGACCCGTTCGGGCGCGTGGCCCTCATGGCCGCCTACACGCCCGAGGGCCTTGCCTGGCAGCGCGAGAGCCTGGGCTACATCGCCGAGAACCGCCGCATCGTCGCCGATGCGATCGAGGGCGCCGGCCTCGGGCGCGTCTGGCCCACGGAGGGGACGTTCGTCTCGTGGGTCGAGTGGACGGGCCTTGAGCTGGCCGGCGACGACCTCGCCGACTTCCTCGTGCGCGAGGCGCTGCTGTGCGTGGAGCCGGGCACGGAGTACGGTGCGGGGTGCGAGAGGTTCAGCCGCATCAACCTGGGCGCCGTCCACGAGCAGACCGCCGGGGCGATGCGACGGCTGCTGGACGCGGTCGCGCGGGCGAGGGGGTAGCCCATGGCAGGGAGCGGGACGCCGGTGACGCACATGCGCCGCGACGAGGCACTGGCCTTTCTCGACCAGCTGGCGGCGGGCATCGCACAGACGATGGGACCCTCGTGCGAGGTGCTCGTCCAGGAGCTGGCGGCCGACGGCACGTGCACGGTGCTGGCCATCTACCACGGCCAGGTGTCCGGGCGCCAGGTGGGCTCGACGCTGTCCATCTACGGGGAGGACACGGCGGCGGGCGAGCGGCGCGCCATCGACCTCAAGAGGCTGCCCGTGCTGTGCTCCGAGGCGCGCACGGCCGACGGCCGGCGCGTGAAGTCGTCCACCTGGGCGCTGCGCGGGCACGGCTACGTCCTGCTGCTCGGCGTGAACCTTGACGTGACGGCCCTCGAGACCGCCTGCGACGTGCTCGACGGCCTTGCCAGCGTGGGCGAGGACCTGCGTGCGCGCCTCGGGGGAGCGTCGGCCCCGACCGGGGCGGACGCCCTGATCGAGGAGTGCGTGCGCGCGCTCGGCAAGCCCGTCGAGACCCTCAAGCGGCAGGAGCGCCTCGAGCTGGTGAGGAGGCTCGTCGACGGGGGCCTCATGGGCTTCCAGCGCGGCGTGGTGACGCTCGCCGCGCGCCTGGGCGTCTCGAAGAACACGATCTATCACGACCTCAGGGAGATCGGGGCACTTCCGCGCTCCGAGTGACGGGCGGGCTGGGGGCGATCGGCCGCCGCCCGCCGCGGGCGTCGGGACCACGCCTCCCAGCGGGATCGCCGGGGCCCTGGCCCGCAGAGGGGGGCGACGCCCCCACAGGCGGGAACTCGGGACGCGGAATTGCTATGCTTAGCACCTAGGCGGCAAGGAACGGGGGGAACATGGTCAAGACGCTGGTTCTTGTTCGGCATGGGGCACCCGAGGCGAGCGCGCCCTCCGGGCGCGACCTCGACCGCACGCTCACGTCATCGGGCGCCCGCTCTCTCAGGGCCGCCTACCCGCGCACCTTCGCCCTGCTCGGTGACGACGCCGACCCGGTGGTCTGGAGCAGCCCTGCCGTGCGCGCGCTCGAGACGGCCGAGGTCGTGGCCGCGGTCACGGGCGTCGAGGACATAGAGGTCCACGACAGCCTCTACGCGCAGGACATCCCCGCGTTTCTCGACGAGCTCGGCGCGGCCGAGGCCACGTGCGTGATCGCCGTGGGGCACGCGCCCTTCGTCGACCAGCTCTGCGCGCGCCTTCTGGGGAGCTGCCCCGCCTTCGGCAAGGGCACGGCGGCGGCCATCGACCTTCTCGGGGAGCCTGCCGGGCACGGGGTGCTGCGCTGGTTCGTCGCGGGGCCGGAGGTGGCCGCGTGGGAGGAGCTCTCGTCCGCGGAGGCGGCCGTGGCCGGGTCCGCCGCCGAGCTCCTGGAGCGCTCCGAGGAGTTCCTCGCCGCGCCGACGGACGCCGAGGCCCTGCGGCAGTTCAGGATCTCGCTCAGGCGCGTGCGCTCGCTGCTGCAGTTCCTCGCGCCCTGGGAGTCCAAGAAGCAGAACCGCCGCAACGAGCACACGATCAAGGGGCTCCAGGTCGCCTCCGCGCGCCTTCGGGACCTCGACGTCCTGTGCGAGTGCGTGGGCGGCCTCGTGGAGAGCGGCGAGCTCGCCGAGAACAGCGCGCTGCCGGCCGCCTGCGCGCACGAGCGCGAGCAGGAGTGCGCCTCGCTCCTCGCGCTCATGAGCAAGCGCGGGTCGGTGAAGGCGCTCACCCGGCTGGCGCGCGACCTGTCCCACCTGAGCTGGAAGTCCAAGGTCACCGAGCGCGGCCTCACGGCCGAGGACTTCCGTGCGCGCTTCGACGACGAGTTCGCCCGGCTGGACGACGACCTCTTCGGCCTTGACCTGCGCGACGGTGACGCCGTCTACTCCGCGCGCCGCGACGCCAAGGACATGCACTACGTGGCCGAGTGCCTGGGCGAGGTCCTGGGCCCCGAGCGCGCGCAGATGAGCGAGTACATGGACGAGATCCAGCGCGAGCTGGGCGACCTGTCGGCCGCGCGCGGAAACGGCCGCCTGGCCAGGGAGTGCGCCAAGAGCCCGGGCTTCCGCGGCGTCCGCGCCGAGCTGGGCGTCGTTGCGCGCGACCAGGACGAGGTCGTCTCGGCGATCACGTCGGGCATGGAGCGCCGCGAGCAGGTCGGGCGCCTCGTCGAGACGGACGGGGAGGAGTAGCGCATGGTCGGCCCCGTCGAGACGGACGCCGTGCCGGAGGGCATGCGCGTGGAGCGCGACTCCATGGGCGAGATGCTCGTGCCCGCCGACGCGCTCTGGGGTGCGCAGACCGAGCGCAGCCACGAGAACTTCCCCATCGGCACCGAGCGCATGCCCGAGGAGATCGTGCACGCGTTCGCGCTGGTGAAGAAGGCCGCGGCACGGGCCAACTGCCGCCTGGGGCGCCTCGGCGAGGCCGAGCGCGACCTCATCTGCGACGCCGCCGACGAGGTGCTCGCCGGCAGGCATGACGCCGACTTCCCGCTCGTGGTGTGGCAGACGGGCTCGGGCACGCAGTCCAACATGAACATGAACGAGGTCCTCGCCAACCGCGCCAACCAGCTCGCGGCCGAGCGCAGTGTCGCGCTCGATGCGCCCGTGCACCCCAACGACACGGTGAACATGAGCCAGTCCTCGAACGACACCTTCCCCACGGCCATGCACGTGGCCGCCGCACGTGCCGTGACCGAGCGGCTGCTGCCGGCCATAGACGCCCTCGTGGCCACCTTCCGCCGCCTCGAGGAGAGCAGCGCCGGCGTGGTCAAGTGCGGGCGCACGCACCTGCAGGACGCCGTGCCCATCTCGTTTTCCCAGGAGGTGTCGGGCTGGCGCGGGCTCCTCGAGGGCTCGCGCGAGGAGCTCGTGGCGTCGCTGGCGGGGCTCTGCCGCCTGGCGCTCGGCGGCACGGCGGTGGGCACGGGCCTCAACGCGCCCGCGGGCTTCGACGAGGCGGTGGCGGCCGAGCTCGCCGAGCTCACGGGCCTGCCCTTCGAGACGGACCCCAACAAGTTCCGCGCGCTCACGGGCAAGGACGCGCTCGTGTTCTCGCACGGCGCGGTGAAGGGCCTCGCGGCCAACATGATGAAGGTCGCCAACGACGTGCGCTGGCTCGCCTCGGGCCCGCGCCTGGGCCTCGGCGAGATCACCATCCCGGCCAACGAGCCGGGAAGCTCGATCATGCCGGGCAAGGTCAACCCCACGCAGTGCGAGGCCGTGACGATGGTGGCCGTGCAGGTCATGGGCAACGACGCCACGATCGGCTTTGCCGCGAGCCAGGGCAACTTCGAGCTCAACGTGTTCATGCCGGTGATGGCCTACGACTACCTGCAGTCCGTGCGGCTGCTCGCGGACGCGATCGCCTCGTTCGACGAGCGCTGCGCGCGCGGGATCGTGCCCGACCGCGAGCGGATGCGCCAGAACCTCAACGACTCGCTCATGCTCGTGACCTGCCTCAACCCCCACATCGGCTACGACAACGCGGCGCGTGTGGCCAAGCGGGCCTACGCCGAGGGCACCTCGCTCAAGGAGGCCTGCGTGGGGCTCGGCCTGCTCACGCCGGAGCGCTTCGACGAGGTGTTCCGTCCGGAGGAGATGGTCTGACGGCAGGTCCCAAGCCCGCGCCGAGTTGCGGGCACGGCGCGGGGTGGTGTAGGCTCATGGGATTCAGTGAGAAAGGAGACCCCCATGAGCGACCAGAGCATCGAGACCCGATGCGTCCAGGCCGGCTACACGCCGGGAGACGGTGAGCCGCGCCAGATCCCCATCGTCCAGTCGACCACCTTCAAGTACGACTCCTCCGAGCACATGGGCCAGCTCTTCGACCTCGAGGCGTCGGGCTACTTCTACACGCGCCTGCAGAACCCCACCAACGACTTCGTGGCCGCCAAGATCTGCGCGCTCGAGGGCGGCTCGGCGGCCATGCTCACGAGCTCCGGCCAGGCGGCGAACTTCTTCGCGCTCTTCAACATCTGCGAGGCGGGAAGCCATATCGTGGCGAGCTCGGCCATCTACGGCGGGACCTACAACCTCATCGCGCACACGATGGCCAAGATGGGCGTCGAGTCCACGTTCGTCTCGCCCACCTGCACCGACGAGGAGCTCGAGGCGGCCTTCCAGCCCAACACGTGCGCCGTCTTCGGCGAGACCATCGCCAACCCGGCGCTCGACGTGCTCGACATCGAGCGCTTCGCGACGGCGGCCCACGCCCACGGCGTGCCGCTCATCGTGGACAACACCTTCGCCACGCCCGTCTTCTGCCGTCCCTTCGAGTGGGGCGCCGACATCGTGACGCACTCCACCACCAAGTACATGGACGGCCACGGGGCAGGCGTGGGCGGCGCCATCGTGGACTCCGGCACCTTCGACTGGATGGCCCACGCCGAGAGGTTCCCCGGCCTCACCACGCCCGACGAGTCATACCACGGCATCGTCTACGCCGAGAAGTTCGGCCAGGCGGGCGCCTTCATCACCAAGGCCACAACCCAGCTCATGCGCGACCTGGGCTCCATCCAGAGCCCGCAGAACGCCTTCTACCTCAACCTCGGGCTCGAGAGCCTGCATGTGCGCATGCCCCAGCACTTCAGGAACGGCCTCGCCGTGGCCGAGCACCTCGAGGCGAGCGACAAGGTGTCGAGCGTGCGCTTCCCGCACCTGCCGGGGGACCCGTACTACGCCCTCGCGCAGAGGTACCTGCCCCAGGGCGGCTCGGGCGTCGTCTCCTTCGAGCTGGCCGGCGGCCGCGCCGCGGCAGAGAGGTTCATGGCCTCGCTTCGCCTCGCCGCGATCGAGACGCACGTGGCCGACGCGCGGACCTGCTGCCTGCACCCCGCGAGCACCACGCACCGCCAGATGACGGATGACGAGCTCGTGGCGGCCGGCATCTCGCCCGCGATGGTGCGCTTCTCGTGCGGGCTCGAGGGCACGGACGACCTCATCGCCGACATCGACCAGGCGCTCGCCACGATCTAGGGCTGGATCCAAGAGGCGATGGGCTGAGGTCACGGTCCGCGAGCCGTGACCTCAGCCCGCGTCGCTGAGACGCGGCCCAAGATGGGACGGCCACGAGCCAGCAGGGGCCCGTGGCCGTTGCTCAGGCTGTGGGCCCACCTTCTCCGGTGGGCCCTGTGCCGTCTGCGGTGCCGTCTCAGATGAAGCGTGGCGCGCAGACCTTCGCCTCATATCCGTGCATGAAGGCGGTGTCGCCCGGTTTGAGGGACCCCTTCCTGCAGATGATCGTGCCGTTGTTCACCTCGTTCACGTAGCTGTAGGTGATCTTCATGCAACGGCCGACGCACTCGCCGTTCGCGTCATAGACGAGCTCGCCCTCGTTTCCCATCTGACGCCCCTTGATGTGTATGTCGGGCTCCTCGACGGTGAACCCCACGACCTCGCGCGCGGCCCCCTCGTCGCGCACGCGCTCGAGCGCCTCCTTGCCCACGAAGTCCTTCTCCCAGTCGATCCCCTTTTCGAGGCCGACCTCGAACGGGTTCGTGTGCCGCAGGTCGCGCATATAGAACATGCCCGCCTCGCACGGCAGCGTCCAGGCCATCACCTGGAACTCGGTGACCTCCCGGCCGCCAAGCTCCTCCCCGAGCTCCCGCAGGCGGGGCTCGATGTTGGGCGCCTCGGCCTTGGGCAGATAGAGCTCAAAGCCCACCTTCTCCCCCGTGAAGCCCGCGCGGTTCACGTAGACGTCGAGCCCGTCGAGCTTGTTCGGGATCATCTGGAAGAACTTCAGGTCGTCCACGGGCGTCTCAACCAGGCGGTTCACCATCTCGGCAGACTTCGGCCCCTGGATCGCGTACATCTCCCACTGGGGCGTGAGGTCGCTCCACGTGACGTCGAGGTCACCCTTGTGGGCGTCGAACCACGCGAACATCTCCCTGCGGAACAGCGTGGAGAGCCAGAAGCGGTCCTCGTCCATGCGGGTCACGATCAGGTCGTCGATGATCGTCCCGTCCTCGGCGAGCATGGTGGTATAGCGGTCGCGCGTCACCGCGAGCGTCCCGATCTTCTTGGGCAGCATGTGCTCGAGGAAGGCAACGGCGTCGGGCCCCGCCACCTCCACGATCTGGTGCGTCCACAGGTACCAGCCGACCGTCGTGCGGACCGCCATGTGCTCAGCCCGCTTCATGTCGTCGTATTTGTACACGTTCCTATTCACAACCGGATAAGGGCAGCTCATTGGTACACCCCTTTCGCTCATATCGTGGCGCTAGCAGAACTTGTCGACCTTCTTGGCAATCTTGACGCGGAGCCGGCCCTCCTGGGAGTCCTCCTCCCACAGCGACCACTGCGCGTTCACCAGGCACTTGGTCTGGCCGTACCAGAACCACCTGTAGGCGTCGACCATCTTGGGCATGTTGTTCGCGAGCGCGGCGCGGTCTATGTC
>CAZUOD010000021.1:0-17567 GCA_964621975.1 uncultured Atopobium sp. | reverse complement strand
CATCGTGGAGGCCGGCGCCACCATCCGCGGCTCCATCGTCATGCAGGGCTGCATCGTCAAGAGCGGCGCCCGCGTCGAGAACGCGATCGTGGACCGAGGCAACGTCGTCCCGGCCGGCACCGAGCTCAGGGGCACCCCCGAGGACGTGCTGATCACCGAGAAGGCTCACGAGTAGGGCGGGGTGAGAGCAACCGTGTCCACAAACGCCAAGCGCAGGAAGCTGAGGGTGCTCTTCGCGTCCTCCGAGGCGGTCCCGTTCGCCAAGACGGGCGGCCTCGGTGACGTGGCGGGCTCGCTTCCCCGCGCGCTCAAGCACGCCGGTGCCCGCGTGGCCGTCATCCTGCCCAAGTACGCCAGCATCCCGCAAGAGTACCGGGACCAGATGCGCCATGTGGCCGACTTCTACGTCCCGCTCGCCTGGCGCAACGAGTATTGCGGCATCGAGAAGCTCACCATCCAGGACCTCGACTTCTACTTCATCGACAACGAGGCCTACTTCAAGCGCGACGGGCTCTACGGCTACTTCGACGACGGCGAGCGCTTCGCCTTCTTCGCGAAGGCCATCTGCGAGGCCATCGCCAAGGTGCCCGAGCTCGAGTGCGACGTCCTGCACTGCAACGACTGGCAGACGGCGCTGTGCTGCGTCTTCCTGCGCGAGTTCTACCAGCAGATCCCGCACTGCGCCAACGTCAAGACCGTCTTCACCATCCACAACGTGAAGTTCCAGGGGCAGTACAGCGACAAGATGCTCGAGGAGGTCCTCGGGCTCGCGCACATCCCCGCCGCCCGGGACCAGCTGCGCTGTGACGCCGACTCCATCAACTTCATGAAGGGCGCCTGCTGCTATGCGGACTACCTCACCACGGTGAGCCCGAGCTACGCCTACGAGCTCCAGATGCCGTTCTACGGCGAGGGGCTCGACGGGATCTTCCGCCGTCGCAGGGACTCCCTGGCGGGCATCCTCAACGGGATCGACCAGGCCATCTGGAACCCCACCACGGACCCGATGATCGTGGCCAACTACTCGGCGAAGGACCTCGAGGGCAAGGCCGAGTGCAAGCGCGCCCTCCAGGAGGAGCTGGGCCTTGCCCAGGACCCCACGCGTCCGCTCGTCATCTCCATCGGCCGCCTCACGGACCAGAAGGGGCTCGGGCTCGTGCGCTACGCCATGGACGGCCTCATGCGCCGCGGCGTGCAGGTGGCCATCCTCGGCACCGGCGACAAGGACCACGAGGACGCCTTCCGCTACTTCGACGCCAAGTACGGCAACCAGATGTGCGCGCGCATCACCTTTGACAACGAGCTCTCGCACCGCATGTACGCCGGCGGCGACATCCTGCTCATGCCCTCGGAGTTCGAGCCGTGCGGCCTCTCCCAGATGATCGCCATGCGCTACGGCACCCTGCCGCTCGTGCGCGAGACGGGGGGCCTGCGCGACTCCGTGCAGCCCTACAACAAGTACACGGGCGAGGGCACGGGCTTCTCGTTCTCCAACATGAACGCCGCGGAGATGGCCGACACCCTGCTGGGCGCTTGCGAGATCTTCTGGACCGACAAGGGCACATGGACTAAGCTCATGCTCCAGGCCATGGCGACCGACTTCAGCTGGCGCCGTGCCGCGAACGACTACATGGACATCTACCATGACCTTCACCCGGAGATCATCCGGTACAACAAGCGGAGAGACAGGTAAGTTTGAAGGCGCGACACGTCACATCGGAGCTCGAGTACAGAGATCCATTCGGCGCCGTCCAACTGGGCGGCGCCGTTACCATTGGGATAGATGTGTGGGACGAGGAGGTCGTCTTCTGCAGCCTGCGCGTCTGGACCGATGAGCATGGCGAGGAGATCGTCGAGATGCGCGGCGAGCGCCGGGGTGGCCACCTGCACTTCTCGGTGGAGTACCGCCCTCGCGAGACGGGCGTGGTCTGGTACAGCTTCGACATCGAGGCGGGGGACGGCTCGGTCTGGCGCTACGGGGCCAAGGGCAACGGATGGACCACCGGCGAGGGGGCCTTCGCCTATGGCGACCCGCCCTCGTTCCAGATCACGGTCTACCGCCCGCGTGAGAACCAGCCCAGGTGGTATCGGGAGGGCATCGTCTATCAGGTCTTTCCCGATCGCTTCGCGCGCGGGGCGGACTGGAGGGAGCGCGTCTCCGAGGCGCTCGCCCAGCGGCGCGGCGGTCCCGAGCGCGCGCTCGTGGAGGACTGGGACACTCCGGCGACCTACCAGCGCAACCCGGACGGCTCCATCGTCTGCTGGGACTTCTATGGCGGCACGCTGCGCGGCATTCGCGAGCGGCTCGAGTACCTCGAGGACCTGGGCGTGACGGTGATCTACCTCAACCCCATCTTCGAGGCTGCGAGCAACCACCGCTACGACACCTCGGACTACCTGCGCGTGGACCCGATGCTCGGGGACGAGCTCGAGCTCAGGGCCCTGTGCGTGGATGCCGCGGAGCGCGGGATGTCGGTCATCCTGGACGGCGTGTTCAACCACTGCGGCGCCGACTCGCGCTACTTCAACCGCTACGGCACCTTCCCAGAGCTCGGCGCCTGGCAGGGCGAGCAGTCCCCCTACCGCGACTGGTTCACCTTCAACGACGACGGGACCTACGCCGGCTGGTGGGGCAACCCCGACCTCCCGAGCTTCCGCTCCGAGTGCCCGGCGTACCACGAGCTCATCTGCGGGCGCGACGGCGTGGTCCGCACGTGGCTGCGCGCGGGCGTGCGCGGCTGGCGCCTCGACGTGGCCGACGAGCTCACCGACGAGTTCATCGCCGAGATAAAGCGCGCCCTGCTCGTGGAGCGGCCCGACGGCGTGCTCATAGGTGAGGTCTGGGAGGACGCCTCGAACAAGCAGGCGTACGGCAAGCTGCGTCACTACTTCCAGGGGGCCGAGCTCGACGCCACGATGAACTATCCCGTGCGCAGCGCGCTCATCTCCTACGTCCGCAACGAGATCGGCGCGGCCGAGCTCGCCGCGCGCCTGCGGCAGCTCCAGGAGAACTACCCGCCCGACAACTTCTACTCGGCGCTCAACCTGCTGGGCAGCCACGACCGCGAGCGGCTCTTCACCATGCTCGGCGGCGCCCCGTGGCCCGACGGCATGACGGACGAGCAGTGCCGGGACTTCCGCCTCACCGACGAGCAGGCCGGCCTCGCCATCTCGCGGCTGTGGCTCATCGCCCTGCTGCAGATGACCCTTCCCGGCGTGCCCTGCGTCTACTACGGGGACGAGCGCGGCCTCGAGGGCTTCCGCGACCCGTACAACCGGGGCACCTTCCCATGGGGCGGCGGCCGGGTCGACTGCGCCACGGTCTACCGCAACGCCATCGCGCTCCGGCGCATGCTGCCCGTGCTCGTGAACGGGGACTTCGAGCCCTTCTCGTGCGACGGCGACGTCTTCGGGTTCTGGCGCCGGGACGCCGGCACGGCCGTGTGCGTGCTCGTCAACTCGAGCCTCTCGGAGGCCCATACCGTGTGCGTGCCGCTCAAGGGCCAGACCGTCTCGGACGTCATCTCCGGCCAGGCGCCCAAGGTCGTCCAGGGGCAGGCCGAGGTCTTCCTCTGGCCGCTCGGCACCACGGTCCTGCTCTTCCATGACCGGGTGATCCTGCAGCAGCCCATGGATCGCGGCATGGGCGTCCTGTGCCACGTGACCTCCGTCCCCAGCGACGGGCACCCCGGCACGCTCGGGGCCCCGGCCCGCCGCTTCGTGGACTGGCTCGCCGAGTGCGGTCAGACCTACTGGCAGGTGCTGCCGGTCAACCCCACCGACGAGTTCGGCTCTCCGTACGCGGGCATCTCGGCCTTCGCCGGCAACACCGCCCTGCTCGAGGAGGGTGAGGTCGAGACCCTCAGGCGCCTCGAGAGGGTTGGCGCCTCCGAGGACTACCTCGCCTTCTGCGGCGAGAACGACTACTGGCTCACGCCCTACGCCACCTTCCGGGCGATCAAGGAGCTGCTCGACGACGCCCCGTGGCGGGAGTGGCCGGCGCGCTACCGGACCTATCGCCCCGAGCTCGCCCGCGACCCCAGGCTGAGCGCCGCCGTGGAGCGCCACCGGCGGCTGCAGTACGCCTTCCAGCTCGAGTGGGAGGACCTGCGCGAGTACGCCCACGGGCGCGGCATCCAGATCGTGGGCGACATGCCGATGTTCGTCTCGGCGGACTCTGCCGACGTCTGGAGCGAGCCGGACATCTTCGACCTCGACGAGAGCGGCCGGGCGCGCCGTCAGGCGGGCGCCCCGCCCGATGCCTTCGCTCCCAACGGCCAGCTCTGGGGCAACCCCGCCTACCGCTGGGACGACCTGCGCGAGCAGAACTTCGGCTGGTGGCTGCGCCGGTTCAGCCGGGCGCTCGCGCTCTACGACCACGTGCGGCTCGACCACTTCATCGGGTTCTCCTCGTATTACGCCATCCCCACGGGGCATCCGGCGACGGACGGCTCGTACGCCTTCGGGCCGGGGATCGCGCTCTTCGAGGCGGCGTACCGGCAGTTCGGCCCGCTCCCGTTCATCGCCGAGGACCTGGGCACCGTCACGCCCGCCGTGCGCGCGCTCGTGGGCTCGACGGGGATCCCGGGCATGGACGTGGCCCAGTTCCACGACGGCGACGTCCGTGAGGGCTACGAGCCTAGGCCCGACACCGTGGCCTACACGGGCACGCATGACAACCAGACGCTCGTGGGCTTCTGCGAGGACCGCTTCGGCGAGACGGGCGAGGGGGCCGTGGAGCTTGCCGACAAGATCGTGCGCCGGGTGCTCGCGTCATCCGCGGACGTGACGATCGTGCCCCTGCAGGACGTCCTGGGCCTGGGCGACGAGGCGCGCATGAACGTGCCGGGCGTGGCCGAGGGGAACTGGACCTGGCAGGCCGACCAGGACGAGGTCGAGGCCGCCACGGGACACCTGACCGAGCTCGCCCGGGAGTGCGGCCGCGCCCGGGACTAGGTCGCGCCTCCGCGGGGCCTCCCTCGGGCGTGGCGTGGGGTTCCCGGGCCGCGCGGCCCCGGCTGGCGGCGCCGGGTACAATGTGCCTGCAACCGACCGTCACCGGCCGACGCCCCTCGGGCGCCGGCCGCCACGCGTGTCTCGAGGGGAGACTCCATGCTCATAGACCGCGTCTCTCGCCAGCTGCTCTCGGCCCCCGAGCTCGAGCCGCTGCTGAGGGAGCTCGCCGCCGGGAACGACGCCTCGCTCTCCCTCGCCCAGAGCGCCCGGCCGCTCATGCTCGCCGCCCTCTGGGCGAGGGATCCTCGGGCGTGCCTGCTCGTGGTCGCCGGCGAGGAGGCCGCGGAGCGCACGGCACGCTCGCTCGCGGCGTGGCTGGGGCAGGACGTGGTGTCGCGCTACCCCGAGCGGCGCGACCGCCCGTGGTCCGAGACGGCCCCGGATGACGCCGTCATAGGCGCCCGCTGCCAGGCCATCGCGCGCCTCGCCGCCGGCGAGCGCTGCGTCGTGGTGGCGAGCGCGCACGCGCTGCTCCGCCGCGTGCCGCCCCGGGGCAGCGGCTACTTCGCGTCGAGCACCTTCGCCGTGGGCGACGACGTCCCGTTCGAGGAGGTGCCGGCGCTGCTCGTGGGCATGGGGTACACGGACGCCGGCGAGACGGACGCCCCTGGCACCTTCCACGTGCACGGCGACGCCGTCGACGTGTGGCCGGCGCAGGCGACGAGCCCGGTGCGCATGGAGTTCTTCGGGGACGAGATCGACCGCGTGCGCAGGATGGTGCCCTCCACGGGCCAGACCATCGGCGAGCTTTCCGAGGTCACGGTCTCTCCCTGCCGCGAGCTGGCCCTCACGGACGAGACGGTGGCCCGTGCCGAGCGGGCGCTCTTCCGCCGTGCGCAGGAGGGCGGCAGGGTGGCCGCCGACCTCGAGCTCATTCGCCAGCGAGCCGCTCAGCCGGCCCTCGAGCGCTACCTGCCGCAGCTGTACGGGGGCAGCGCGTCACCGCTCGAGCACATCAGCGAGGACGCCCTCATCGTGCTCGCCGAGCCCCGCTCGCTCTTTGACGACTGCGTGCGCGCGACCGACGAGCTGTCCGTGGCCGCGGGCTCCGCGCGCGTCCCGCTCGAGGGCCTCTACACGCCCCCGCGCGACCTCGACTTCGGCCACCAGCAGCGCCTGACCTTCTCGTCGATCCTGCGGGCCGGCTCCGGGACCTCCACGGCCGACCTCCAGGTGCGCCAGCCGGGGATCGCGGGCTCTGACTCCAAGCTCCTGGGGAGGCTCCGCCAGCTCGTGGCAGACCGGTCGGTCACGCTCTTCGCCGTGCCCGACCGCGGCGCGCGCGAGGCCCTCGAGCTGCGGCTCACGGACGAGGGCGTCCCCTTCGTGGAGTCGCTCGGCACGGCCCCCGAGAACGATGACCCCGCGGCGCCTCCCCTCGGGCGCGGCTGCGTGACCTTCACGGACGCGCCGGTGCCGGCCGGCATCGTGATCCCGTCGGCTCACCTGGCCGTCCTCTCGGTCTCCGACCTCACGGCGCGCACGGCCAAGGCCCGCCGCCGCGCGCGCCGCGTGGACCCCACGAGCGTGACCTTCCCGTTCAAGCCCGGGGACTACGTGGTGCACGCCACGCACGGCATCGCGCTCTTCTCGGACATCGTGCGCCAGGACGTGGCCGGCCGCGCGCGGGACTACTTCCTGTTGGAGTACGCCGGCGGCGACAAGCTCTACGTGCCGCTCGAGCAGGTGGACCGCATCACACGCTACGTGGGGCCCGACGGCTCGAGCCCGCGCCTCACACGCCTCAACACCGCTGACTGGAGCCGCGCCACGGGCCGCGCGCGCCGCTCCGCGAAGAAGCTCGCGTTCGACCTCGTGGACCTCTACACGAGGCGCTCCTCGGTGCCGGGGCACGCGTTCGCACCGGACACCCCCGTCCAGCAGGAGATGGAGTCGGGCTTTCCCTATGACCTCACGCCCGACCAGCGCTCGGCCATCGCCGACATCAAGGCGGACATGGAGGCGCGACGCCCGATGGACCGCCTGCTCTGCGGCGACGTGGGCTTTGGCAAGACCGAGGTGGCCCTGCGGGCGGCCTTCAAGTGCTGCCAGGATGCCAGGCAGGTGATGGTGCTCTGCCCCACGACCATCCTGGCGCAGCAGCACTTCGAGACGTTCTTCTCGCGGTTCGCGCCGTTCGACCTCAAGGTGGCCGTGCTCTCCCGCTTCGTGACGCCGGCCCAGCAGCGCCGCGCGCTCGAGGGCTTCGCCGACGGCTCGGTGGACGTGCTCATAGGCACGCACCGCCTCCTCTCGGCCGACGTCAACCCCTATGACCTGGGCCTCGTTGTGATAGACGAGGAGCAGCGCTTTGGCGTGCAGCACAAGGAGCAGCTCAAGAACATGCGCGAGCAGGTGGACGTGCTCACGCTGTCGGCCACGCCCATCCCGCGCACCATGCAGATGGCCATGAGCGGCGTGCGCGACATGAGCCTCATCATGACGCCGCCGCCGGGTCGCCTGCCCGTGAAGGTGACGGTGGGCGAGTGGGACCCTGACCTCGTGAGCGCGGCAATCCGCGAGGAGCTGGCGCGCGGGGGTCAGGCCTACTACGTCTCGAACCGCGTGCACACCATCGACGAGGCGGTGGAGCGCGTGATGCAGGCCGCCCCGGAGGCGCGCGTGGGCGTGGCGCACGGCAAGATGGGCGCCCGCGAGGTGGAGGACGTGATGCTGCGCTTCGCCGAGCACGAGATAGACGTGCTCGTGGCTACCACGATCATCGAGAGCGGCATCGACAACCCGCACACCAACACGCTCATCATCGAGGACTCCGAGCGCCTGGGCCTGGCACAGCTCTACCAGCTCAAGGGCCGCGTGGGGCGCGGGCGCACCCAGGCCTTCGCCTACTTCATGTTCCCGGCGGACCAGCCGCTCACCCCCGAGGCCACCGACCGTCTCACCGCCATCAACGAGTACCAGGATCTGGGCAGCGGGATGAAGGTCGCCATGCGCGACCTCGAGATCCGCGGCGCCGGCTCGCTCATGGGCGCCGAGCAGCACGGCAACCTCAGCAGCGTGGGATTCGACCTCTTCACGCAGATGCTCGGCGAGGCCGTGGCCGAGGCGCGCGGCGAGACCCGCGACGTGGAGCAGCCCGAGGTCACCATCAACATCCCGGCAGACTTCTTCCTGGCCGAGGAGTACCTGCCCGAGGTCGACCGGCGCGTGCTCGTGTACCGCCAGCTCGCCGCGGCGGTGGACCTTGCCGAGGTGGACGCCCTCCAGCGCGACTGCGAGGAGAGCTTCGGCGCGCTGCCGCTTGCGGGGCGCAACCTCTTCGACAGGGCGCGCGTGCGCATCCGAGCGCAGCGCCTGGGCTGCACGAGCGTCTCGCTGACCAACGGGCGGCTCGTCTACCAGGGCGTGGAGGTGCCGCGTGCCGTGGCGCTCAAGCTGCGCGAGCGCGGCGCCTTGGTGTACCCCAAGACCCACAAGGTGGCCTACCCGTTCCGTCGCAGCGAGGAGGAGGCCATGCCGGCCGCCCTCGGCGTGCTCGAGGAGATCGGCGGCGACGACGAGACGGACGAGGAGTAGGGCCGACGCTCTTGCGCTCGCCTCGGCCACCGGCCGAAACGCGCTCTTGTTCTGCTCGGCCTTGGACATATACAATCACGTGGGCCTCCGCGCCCGCGGAGGCGACGCGCGTGATTACGAGAAGGGAAGTGCCTATGAAGGGTTACGCAATGCTCAAGATCGGCGAGTCCGGCTGGATCGAGAAGGAGCGTCCGGCCTGTGGGCCGATGGACGCCATCGTCCGTCCGCTGGCTGTCGCCATCTGCACCTCCGACGTCCACACCCTCTGGGAGGGTGCCATTGGCGAGCGCCACAACATGATCCTCGGGCACGAGGCCTGCGGCGTCATCGACGAGGTCGGCGAGCTCGTTCGTGACTTCAAGCCCGGCGACAAGGTCCTCATTCCCGCCATCACGCCCGACTGGAACTCCCTCGAGGCCCAGGCTGGCTACTCCATGCACTCCGGCGGCATGCTCGCCGGCTGGAAGTTCTCCAACTTCAAGGACGGCGTCTTCTCCGAGTACTTCCACGTCAACGACGCGGACGGCAACCTCGCCCTCCTGCCCGACAACATCGACCCGGTTGACGCCTGCATGCTCTCCGACATGGTCCCCACCGGCCTGCACGGCGTCGAGCTCGCCGACGTGCAGTTCGGTGACTCCGTGCTCGTGATCGGCATCGGCCCCGTGGGCCTCATGAGCGTGGCCGGCGCCTCCATGCACGGCGCCTCCCACATCATCGCCGTGGGCACGCGCCCGGTGTGCGTCGAGGCCGCCAAGAAGTACGGCGCCGACGAGTTCGTCTCCTACAAGGACGGCCCCATCGCCGAGCAGGTCCTCAAGATGACCGACGGCAAGGGCGTTGACAAGGTCATCGTCGCCGGCGGCGGCGTCGACACCTTCGAGGACGCGGTCAAGGTCCTCAAGCCCGGCGGCAAGATCGGCAACGTCAACTACCTCGGCGGCGGCGACTTCGTCACCATCCCGCGCGTGGAGTGGGGCGTCGGCATGGGCCACAAGGAGATCAACGGCGGCCTCATGCCCGGCGGCCGCCTGCGCATGGAGAAGCTCGGCTCGCTCGTGAGCTCCGGGCGCCTTAACGTGCACCACCTCGTGAGCCACGTCTTCGAGGGCTGGGACCACCTCGAGGAGGCGCTCTTCATGATGCGCGACAAGCCGCGTGATCTCATCAAGCCGGTCGTCAGGATCGCTGAGTAGACTGGTTCTCACGGGCGGGGCCACACGGCCCCGCCCCTTTGTGTCTGGCCCAAGGAGGTGGCGATGCGCGTCCTGGTTGTCTCGGGGTTTCTCGGTGCCGGCAAGACGACGTTCATCCAGGAGCTCGCGCGTCGCACGGGGCGCGACTTCGTGGTCTTTGAGAACGAGTACGGCCAGGCGGACATAGACGCCGCGGTGCTCTCCCAGACAGACGAGCTCTCGGTGTGGGAGTCGACCGAGAACTGCATCTGCTGCTCCGGCAGGCAGGACTTCGCCGCCTCCGTGCTCACGATTGCCAACACGCTCGATCCGGAGTACCTGGTGGTGGAGCCCACCGGCGTGGCGCGCCTCTCGAGCGTCGTGGACAACGTCAACCAGGTGAGCTACGAGCGCATCTCGCTGCTGGAGCCGATCGCCATCGTCGACGCGGTGGCCTGGGAGCGCCAGCGCGAGCGCTTCTCCGACATCTACCTCGACCAGGTGGCCACGGCCTCCGCGGTGGTGCTCTCAAAGGTGCAGCACGCGGGCCCGGGTCAGCTCGACGCCGCACGTGCGTGGGTGCGCGAGCAGAACCCCACGGCACGGATCGTGGACGTGCCCTACAGCGAGCTTCCCGACGAGTGGTTCTCGGGCCTGCTGGGGCGTGACCTCGACCCGATGCGCTCGGCGGCCGCGCCGCAAGGAGGCGCCGCGGCCGAGGACGAGTTCGAGAGCCTCTCTCTGGCGGGGATCTCCCTGCCCACCGAGAACCACCTGCTGTGGTTTCTCGACGCGCTCGTGGCCGGGGTCTTCGGCGAGGTCGTGCGCGCCAAGGGGTCGCTGCCGTGCGGCGGGCAGTGGCTGCGCTTCGACGTGGTGGACCGCGCCTGGTCCGTGACGGGGGCAGAGCCCGCCGAGGGCGGCGAGAAGGGCGCGCTCGGCGTGTTCATCGGCCCGGAGGTGCGCCGGCCGTGGCTCCGCGAGACGCTGCTGCCGCTCGTGCGCGACGCCGTGGCGGCGGGGCGTGCGGACGCGGCGGAGGACGACTCGCTCGATTACCAGGGCGAGCATCACCACCATCACCATTATCATCACGATCACGAGTAGCGGGCCCTCCGCCCGGCAGCGATAGAATCGGGCGAGAGGAGCCTCTCGTGGAAGGAGCCGTCATGTCCGAGGCCGCAGACCGCGTGGACGCCGAGACGCGTGAGCGCCCCGGCGCGCCGACCACCCATCCCGAGCTCGACCGCCTCGTGCGCACGATGTGGCGCCTGCGCCAGCCGGACGGCTGCCCATGGGACCGCGAGCAGACGCATCGCTCCATCACGCGCAACATGGTCGAGGAGGCCTACGAGGCCGTGGAGGCCATCGAGACGGACGACGAGGGGCACCTCGTCGAGGAGCTCGGCGACGTGCTCGAGCAGGTGGTCCTCCATGCGCAGATAGCCGCCGACGAGGGCGCCTTCACCATCGACGACGTGGCCCGCGACCTCAACGAGAAGCTCGTCCGCCGGCACCCGCACGTCTTTGGCGAGCATGTCGCGGCGGCCGACGGCGGCGAGGTCCAGGACATCTGGGACGAGGTCAAGGCCAGCGAGCGCGCTGCCGCGGGCGAGCGCCCCGAGGGGCTCCTCGACAGCGTGCCTCGCTCCCTGCCGGCGCTCATGCAGTGCCAGAAGATCTCCAAGCGCGCCGCCAAGGTGGGCTTCGAGTGGGCGGACGAGGACGGCGTGTGGGACAAGGTCGCCGAGGAGCGGGCGGAGTTCGAGCGCGAGGAACCGGGCAGCCCCGAGCGCGCCGCGGAGTTCGGTGACCTGCTCTTCTCGCTGGTCAACGTCGCGCGCTGGGAGGGCATTGACGCCGAGGAGGCGCTTGCGGGGGCCAACCGGAAGTTCAGGGCACGCTGGGCGCGCGTGGAGGAGCTCGCCCGGGAGCGCGGCCGCGAGCTCGAGAGCCTGAGTGACGCGGAGTGGGATGAGCTCTGGGAACGTGCCAAGGCGGAGGAGAAGCGCTGACGTCGCGGCTGGGACCGTCGCCGTCTGGTATAAAGAGAGTGCGGGCCGAGCCCGCCATTGCCAAAACGAACCAGAAACGAAGCACTGGCATGATGAGCGAAGTGACCACCACACGGGGCGTCCCGAGGGTTCGGGCCGCCCGGAACGGGCGCACCGGACGTCTCCCTCGTGAGCGCGCCCGACGCCAGGGCGTCGGGAAGGGGCGTGCCCTCCCGAACATCATCGAGGGCGCGCATGCCCTCGTGGGAAGGTTCAGGGTGGCGCTCACCGTGGTCGGCGCCGTCCTTCTCGTCATCGTGGCCCTCTACGAGCCAACGCAGAACCTCTACCAGGCCTGGCGCGTCGAGACGGCCAAGCAGGAGACGCTTGACGAGCTCAATGCCAGCAACGAGGAGTTCCAGGAGGACATCGAGCGCCTCCAGACCCGTGAGGGCATAGAGGACGAGGCCAGGAAGTTCGGCTACGTCAGTGAGGGCGAGACGAGCATCGTGGTCGAGGGCCTCACCGAGGAGGACGCTGAGACCTCGGAGGATGAGGCCGACGAGACCCCTTGGTACCTGAACCTCACGGACCTCATCTTCCGCTACGAGGGCTAGCGGGATGCCGCGTCTGGCCTGCATAGACATCGGAACCGTCACCGCCCGTCTCGCCGTGGCCGACGTCGAGGCCGGGCGCGTGACGCGCATGATCAAGCACTCGGAGATCTGCAACCTCGGCGAGGGGGTCGACGCGACGGGCCGCCTCAGGCAGGAGGCCATGGAGCGCGTCTTCGCCTGCGTGCGGGGCTACGTCGAGGCGGCTCGCGAGGCCGGGGCGCTCGCCGCGTGCTGCACGCTCACGAGCGCCGCGCGCGACGCCGAGAACTCCCGCGAGCTCGGGGCCGCGCTCGACTCCCTGGGGCTCGACCCGCTCATCATTCCCGGCGAGGTCGAGGGCGCGCTGACGTTTCTCGGCGTGGCCCAGGACTTTCCCGGCAGACGCATCCTCGTGGCCGACAACGGTGGGGGCTCCACCGAGCTGGCGCTCGGCCGCCTGGGCCGTGACGGGGGTCTCTCGCTTGACTTCGTCCGCTCGGTCGACGTGGGGTGCCGTCGCGTCACCGAGAAGTACCTCGGGCGCGAGCCCCTGCCCACGCCGCAGGACCTGGCTGCCGCGCACGAGTTTGCCGCGGCGGCGTTCGCCCCGGTCGTGGCGGAGGGTGGCCTTCGGGCCGAGGGATCCCCGGGTGCTGCTGACGACGCGCCTGAGGCTCTCGTCGTCTGCGGTGGCACCGTCACGAGCCTCGTGGCCATCGACGCCGAGCTTGACCCCTACGATCCTGCTCGCGTGCACCTGGCCTCGCTCACCCGCGAGCGCGTGGGCGAGCTCGAGGGGCTTCTCGCCAGCCTCACGGTGGAGGAGCGCGCGGCGCTGCCGGGGCTTCAGGCCAAGCGCGCTCCCGTGATGCTCGGCGGCACCGTGGCCATCTCGGAGCTCATGCGCCAGATGGGCTTCGAGAGCCTCGTCGCGAGCGAGTCCGATCTGCTCTTTGGCCTGGCGCTCGTGGCGGCCGACGCCCTCTCCGGCGCGGAGTCCCCCGTCGTCTGGAAGCCCACGATGCGCTCGCTGCGCTAGGATGTGAGTGCGGGGGCGTGGCGGAACTGGCATACGCAGGAGACTTAAAATCTTTGGCCGAAAGGATTGTGGGTTCGAGTCCCACCGCCCCTACCAGCACCTCCGGCGCCCCTCGGGGCGCCTTTTCAATGCGCCGGCCTCGATGGTCGACCCATGCTGCGCGTCCGAACCCGTGCCCGCCCCGGCCCCGCTCGCCCCGATCGGCCCCGGTTAGTACGCAAAATCCGGGTTTCTCGGCGTCGCGCTCCTGCGGATATGTGAAATCAAACCGGATTATGCATGGTAACGGGATGGCGGCCAGCGGGAGGCCGGACCCTCCGCGGCAGTCGGCAACGAGAAGGGCCCGGGTCGCGCAATCGCACACGACCCGGGCCCTGACCCTGCGTGGTGCCCCCAACGGGAATCGAACCCGTGTCGTCGCCTTGAAAGGGCGATGTCCTGGACCGCTAGACGATGGGGACGTGCAGGTGAGTATATCGCACCCCTCGGCCGGCATGCAAAAGCCGCGCCACCGGGCCTCTGCTGATTCTGTTGGCTCGCGTGCCGCAGCAGAAACCTGAACAGCACATGATATCGTGACCCAACCAAAGCCACGACCCGGGGGTGCCCATTCGCCTTGTCGTGAACAAGCTCACCGCTCTGCGGGCGTTGCGCGTCTTTCGCCAAGAGGGCCGCACGCTGCCGGCCGAGCGCTGCCGCCTGCCCGAGCCCACCCCGAACCCGCAGCGCCGCTGGTCGGCGCGGCTCGTGCCCATCGAGCGCCTTGCCCTGGACCGCCCGCCCACCGCGCAGCGTCCCATCGACGTCGTGGTTCCGAGCGCGCGGGCGCGGATGCAGGCGTCGTTCGTCTCGTGTGTCGTAAGGAGTCGGGGTGCCGAGGAGCCCGACTATCTCAACCTTGGCGACGGCCTCTTCATCCCCTCGCCCGAGCTGCTCCTTCTCGAGCTCGCGGATTGCATGTCGCCCCATGCGCTCGCGCTGCTTGCCTACGAGCTCTGCGGCACCTACGCGAGAAGCGCCGCGGACCCACGGCTGGGCGAGACGGTGTTCGGCCTGCGGCCCGCAACCTCCGTCGCGCGCATCAGGGACTTTCTCGACGGCCGCTCGGACGTGCCGAGGGTGCTTCTCGCCCGCCACGCCATTGCGCGCGTGGCGGACAACGCCTGGTCACCCATGGAGTCGATACTTGCACTGATGATGCGTCTGCCCGTTCACGAGCTTGGATATGAGGTTGGCGAGATTGCACTTAACATCAGGCATGACATGCCGTCCGAGCTTGTGGGGCAGGGCGTGTTGGCGTCGCGTGTGCCGGACATCGAGATTGTGGGCACGCGCGTTGGCCTCAACTATGACGGGCAGGGGCACCTTGACCTCGCCTCCGTCGTTCGCGACGCCCGTGCTGGCGATGCGAGCCCTGCCGTGCGCAGGGTTCGCGAGAAGCACCTGGATGACCTGCGGAGAAACCGCGAGCTTGCGGCGCAGGGCAAGATAATTTTGCCCGTCACCTCGGAGGACCTGTTCGCGCCCGGTGGGCTCGACGCGCTGATGCGGGAGGTGGCGATGGTCGTGGGGGAGTTTGACGGGCAGAGGATGTCGAGCACCTCCATGGCCCTCGATTTGTCGGGCCTTGCGTTCGCCCGGCAGCAGCTCGTATGGTCGCTCCTGCCGTGGGCGAGGGCGCGTCGGCCCACCGGTCTGGCTACCACGCATAATCCGGTTTGATTTCACATATCCGCAGGAGCGCGACGCCGAGAAACCCGGATTTTGCGTACTAACGCGGGCCGCGCCACCGCTGCCGCCACCGGCCCGGGCGCTCGCCCGCGCTCACCACTCCAGGTCGTTCCGCTCGGCGAAGTCCGCGGCCGACGAGACGAGCCAGTCGTGCCCCTGGCACCACCCGATGAAGTCCGGCACGTCGGCGATGATGGGCTCGGCCTCCCGCACGGCGAAGACGCACTCGGCGAAGCTGCCGGGCGGCACCTCGGGCCTGTCGGGCATGTAGGGCTCGACGTAGGTCGGCCGGAGCAGCGCGTAGGCGCCGCCCGGGCAGAGCTCGTCATAGCCGCGGAGCGCCCGGCGGGCGGCGCTCATGCGGTCGAGCTTGTAGAGCAGCAGGGTGCGCGCGAGGTGCGTCCACGGGCTCTCCTGCCGCGAGAAGCGCGCCCCCAGCGCGTCGAACCCCGCCTCGTCCTCGAGGCGCGCGCACGCGAGCGCGCAGGTGTGCCGTGCGCCGAGCGGGTCGCCCGGCGTCACCTCCAAGACCGACGCGCCCGCGCGCCCGGCCATCCGGTAGCGCGCGCCGTCAAGGCAGACGCGCGCCACGGCCGCGCGCAGGCGCACGCGCGGCCGTGCGAGGACGTCCTCCCAGAGGTCCCCCTCGCCGAGCCCCTCGAGCGCCCCGTCCCTCTCGGCCGCCTCGCGCTCGAGCTCCAGGAGGCCCTCGAGGAGCTCCTCGAGGTCGGGCTCGCGCGCCAGGAGGCCCACGAGCCTCACGTCCAGGCAGCCCACGCCGTCCGAGGCCGCTGCGTCGCAGGAGGCCGCGAGCGCCGCGAGCCTTCTCGCGCGCGCCCGCTGGTAGGCATCGTCATCCAGGGCGTCGTCTTCGCGGACGCTGGCCCAGTAGGCGTCGAGCGCCTTGGCGAGCTCATGGAAGGCCTGGTCGGACGGGTCGTCGAGAAACGCGGTCGGGTTCTCGCGCACGGCGAGCACAAGCTCGGCGTAGGCCTGGTCGGAGAGGGGGCCTATCTTGTCCCGGCGATGCCTGGCGCAGCGCTCGACGAGCTCCTCCCATGCGTTCACGAGCCCTGCGCCCCCTCGTCCTCGTCCGACCCCACGACGGCGGCCGCCGCGGCTGGGTTGAGCCGCGCCGCCTCGCGGGCGACCCACGAGCCGAGCGTCCCGCGCCCCTCGCGGTCGTTGCCCTCCTGCAGGAGCACGATGCCCTCGCTCACGGCGAGGATGAGCTCGTCCTCGCCGTACGGGGGCACGCGCAGGCGCGCGAACTCGCCGTCCGGCAGCTCCGTCTGGCGGACGAGGGTCGCCACGGCGCCCGGGTAGGAATCGACCAGGCGGGCGAGCAGGCGGCGGGCCTCGGCCAGGTCGCAGCGCCTGTGGGCGAGCGCGATCCTGGCGAGCATGATCCAGGCGTCGTCATCCGGGCGCAGCGCGCAGATCTGCGGGTAGCGGCGGGCGAGCCGCTCGAGGCCGTCCTCGTCCTCGAGCTTGGCCAGCGCGTAGGCGAGCGTGAAGCGGACGTCCGACATGTCGCGCGGGTCATCCTCGAGGAGCCTCTCCGCGATGTCGATGGCGTCGTGGTTGCGGCCGCAGATGAGGGCCTCCTCGGCCATCGAGGCGAGCCAGCGCCAGTAGGGGCGCATCGCGATGTCGGCGGCAAGGCTCGCCCGCTCGCCGTCGAGCCCCTCGAGCGCGACGTCGCGCGACACCTCGCACGAGGCGCGCACCGCGTCGACGCGCTCCTCGAGGAAGCGATAGCGCTCCTCCACCGTGGCGGCCTCGCACGAGGCCCGCATGCGCACGGCGTCGTGGCAGAGGGGGTCGAGCGAGAGGGCCTCGTCGAGCAGGTCCTTGCCCCGCTGGACGAGCTTGGGCGCCTGCTCGTCCGTGGCGAACGGGAGCTGGTAGTCTATCGTCTGCGTGGCGCGCACGACCAGGGAGAACGCGCGGTCGGCGTCGGACTGCGGGAGCGAGTCCCTGTCCCGTGCGAAGCGTCGCCCGAAGCTCGCGAAGGCGCGCGTCGCCCCTGCGGGGTCGCTCCCGTCGAGCTCGCGAGCGAACCTCAGGCTCAGCCGCTGGTAGTCCTCGCGCTTTGGGTCGTGTGCCATCAGGCCCCCTTTCGCTCCCTATGGTAGCCGAGATGCCGTCTTGCGCGGCGGGCGAGGGGGATGCCCGACCTTGTATACCTGAACATTTCGAAGACGTTTCTGCTATTCTGTGGTGCGGCTGAGCCGACGGTCATCCGGCGACCCAGGAGAGGTGCTTCTCGTTCGGCAAAAACGGGGAAGGTCCCCGTTTGGCATCCGTCGCGGGGGCGACGGCAGAGGAATTTGGAGGAGTGTTATGGGACGTTTTACCAACCCGCGTGACCTGTACTTCGGTGAGGGGGCCCGCCACGAGGTCAAGAACCTCAAGGGCGAGCGCGCCATCATCGTCACCGGCGGCGGCTCCATGCGCCGCGGCGGCTTCCTGCAGG
>CAZUOD010000020.1:0-18184 GCA_964621975.1 uncultured Atopobium sp. | reverse complement strand
CGAGCGCGGGTTCATGTTGCAGGAGCAGTGCATGGTGAGGACGTTGTCCTCGACGGGCAGCACGTAGTTCATGACCGAGAAGATCGCCTTCTTGATCTCGCCGGAGTACTGGGTGCCCACCACGAGGATCGTGCGCTCCTTGAAGTTGATGAGGACGGCCGCCTCGGAGTTGGTGCCGTGGACGGCCGGGTCGAGCTTGAGGGTCGGGGCCGCCATGACCACGAAGTCGGCCTCGCCGAAGTCGCGCAGCTCCTTGTCGGTGGGACGCACGAGCATCTGGCGGACGAAGAGCGCCTGGCTCGCGAGCTCGCAGATCGCGCAGACCTTGCGGGAGTAGCGCCGCTCCGCGCCGGCGAGACCATGGATCACGAAGAGCCTGCGCTCGGAGAGGTGGCCTATGACCTCGCTCTTGACCTTCTGATAGTTCTCCTCGGAGAAGGGCACGTTCACGTTGCCCCAGGCGATCTTGTCATGCACGTCGGGCGTGTCCACGATGAAGCGGTCCTTGGGCGAGCGGCCCGTGTACTGGCCGGTGATGACCGAGAGGGACCCCGTGCTCGTAAGCTCTCCCTCACCACGCTCGACCGCGGTCTCGATGAGCACGGCCGGGGAGGCGTCGATGACGGTCTTCTCCTCGGTGTGGGCGATCCCGTAGCGTGCGAGCTCCTCAATGATCATGCGTACCTCCTCGATAGGGCGAAAAGCCGCCGACTGATGACGAGTGGAGCCTGCGCGGCGCGTGCCGGCAGGCGACCGCTCCCGCCCCGATGCGACGAGCGCGGCAAAAGATGACCGTCCGACATTATGACACAGAACCTCACGCTTGCCGCGCCATGACACCCACTCAGCAAACGTCACGGCACGTCAGCATCGAAAACAAATAAAGTTAGTGAGATGGACTATCTGCGGGACGCACATACACGGGGGGACCTCATGGCAACGCTCACGACCATCTCTGACGGCAGCCTCACCGCGACGGTTGACTCGGCGGGCGCTCAGCTCATGAGCCTCACGCTCGACGGCGGCGAGTACCTCTGGCAGGGAGACGAGCGCTTCTGGGCCCGGCGCGCGCCGGTGCTCTTCCCCATCGTGGGCTGCCTGAGAGGCGACCACGCCACGTCCGCGCAGGGGGAGGTCCGGCTCAAGCGCCACGGCATCGCCCGGCTCTACGAGCACGCGATCGTGGGACAGACGCCCTCGAGCGTGACCTTCGAGCTCTGCTCGACGGCAGAGACCCGGGCGGCCTACCCCTTCGACTTTCGGCTCAACATGACCTACGCCGTGACCGACGGCACGCTCTCCCAGACCTTCGCGGTCACCAACACCGGCGATGTCGACCTGCCCTTCACGCTCGGCGGCCACCCCGCCTTCAACGTGCCCGTGCCCGGCGGCGAGGGCGAGGGCTTCGACGACTACGAGCTCGTCTTCCCCACCCCGTGGACGGCCCGGGTGCCCGCGATCGATGAGCAGGGCCTGCACGACTTCTCGCATGAGCGTGAGCTCTTCAGGGACGCAGACCGCCTCCGCCTCTCCCACGAGCTCATCGCTGAGCTGCTCACGGTGGTCTTCGTGGAGGTCCCCGGAAGGAGCGTGACGCTGCTCGGCACCAAGAGCGGCCACGGGGTGGAGCTCGCCTTCGACGGCTTCGACTACCTCGGCGTGTGGACGGCCACAGACGACGCCCCGTTCGTGGCGATAGAGCCCTGGGTGGGATGCGCCACCGCCTATGACGAGTCGGACGTCTTCGAGCAGAAGCGCGGCACCATCACGCTCGAGCCGGGTCGCTCCTGCGAGCGGACCTTCTCGATGAGGCCGTTCTGATGACGCCACGGATGCGCCCGGCGACCGAGCAGGACCTGGGCGCCGTGCTCAGGATCTATGACGCGGCGCGCGCGTTCATGCGCGAGAGCGGCAACGTCACGCAGTGGCAGGGCACCTACCCAGGTCCGGAGAGCGCCGAGCGGGACCTCGCGGGCGGCTGGCTCTGGGTGCTCGACGGGAGCGACGCCCCCCTCGGCTGCATGAGCGTGCTTCCCGGGCCCGACCCCACCTACGCCGTCATCGAGGGCAAGCCTTGGCTGAACGACGACCCGTACTGGGTGATGCACCGCATCGCCGTGGCACAGGGCGGACGCGGGCTGGGAGGCACCATGCTCTCGTGGCTCTGCGAGCGCCATGCGAACGTGCGGGCAGACACACACGAGGACAACCTCCCCATGCAGCGGGCCCTCGAGCGCACGGGCTTCTCGAGACGCGGGACCATCTGGGTCGCCGACGGGAGCCCCCGCGTGGCCTACCACTTCGTGCGCGGCTAGGCCGCCTCCCCCGCGAGCCCGCCAACAGACGCCGCGCAGGCCGAGATGAACGAGCGCCAGAGCAGACGGTCCGTCTCGATCGTGCGCCAGGTGTACTCAGGGTGCCACTGGACGCCCACGCAGAAGCGCGCCGAGGGCACCTCCACCGCCTCGGGGACGCCGTCTGTTGCCCACGCGACCACGCGCACGCCCGTGCCGGGCCGCCCGACACAGCAGTGGTGGCTCGAGTTGGCCTGCACGAGCGCGGCACCCCCCATCGCGCGGGAGAGCATCGAGCCCTGGGTCACCTCCACGGGATGCGCGGCGTCGTGAAGCACCATCTGGTGGCGCCAGAGCGCCATCCCCTCGCGCGGCTCGAGCGAGGGAACGTCCATGCAGAGGGTTCCGCCGAGGGCGACGTTGATCAGCTGAGCGCCGCGGCAGGTGGCGAAGAGCGGCTTTCCGAGCTCCAGCGCCCGGCGAACAAGGGCCAGCTCAAAGGTGTCGCGGGCAGGGCACAGGGCGGCCTCGTCCACGCAGCGCCTCTCGCCCCACAGCGCCGGGTCCACGTCGTGGCCGCCGGGCAGAGCCACGCCGTCGGCCATCCCCAGGTAGGAGTCGATGGCCGAGGCGTCATCGGTGAGCGCCATCATGAGCGGCAGGCCTCCCGCGGCGATGATCGCCTCCGAGAAGACCGTGGCCATGGTCAGCTCGGGCGAGCGCGGCTCGGGAATCTGCAGGGTCGCCTCCTTGGGCTCCCAGCGCGGTGACACGAGGATGACCGGTCGGCGTGAGCTCATGCGTCCCGCCCCCTTTCTTCGAAGCAGAGGATGTCGGATGACGTCCGAGTGGGCCTAGTGACCCTTGATGGAGTCGAGGAAGTCACGGGCGCGCTGCGTCCTGGGGTGGTCGAAGAACTCCTCGGGAGTGCCCTCCTCCACGATCTGCCCCTCGGCCATGAAGACCACGCGGTCGGCGACGCGCCGGGCGAAGCTCATCTCGTGGGTCACCACCACCATGGTCATGCCGCCGCGCGCGAGCTCGACCATGACGTCGAGCACCTCGTTGATCATCTCGGGGTCGAGCGCGCTCGTCGGCTCGTCGAACATCATCGCCTTGGGTCGCATGGCCAGGGAGCGCGCTATGGCCGCACGCTGCTGCTGGCCGCCCGAGAGCTGGGCCGGCACCTTGTGGGCCTGCTCGGCGACGCCCACGCGCTCCAGGAGCTCCATCGCGCGGGCCTCGGCCTCCTCGCGGCCCAGCCCGAGCACCTCGCGCGGGCCCAGGGTCACGTTGTCCAGGATGCTCATGTGCGAGAAGAGGTTGAACTGCTGGAAGACCATGCCGAGCTCGGCCCGGGCGCGCGTGAGCTCGGCGCCCTCCTCGGGCAGGGGCTCCCCGTCTATGAGGATCTGGCCGGAGTCGATGGTCTCCAGGCGGTTGATGGTGCGGCACATCGTGGACTTGCCCGACCCGGAGGGCCCGATCACCACGAGCACCTCGCCCGCCCCCACGGAGAGGCAGATGTCACGCAGCACGTGGAGGTCGCCAAAGTGCTTGTCGACATGGCGCAACTCGATGACGGGCGTGCCCTTCTCGGCGGAAAGCGTGGTGTCCATGGGGCCTCCGATCGGCTGCTAGCGAATGATCTTGACGCCGGTGCGCCGCGAGACGTACACGGACACCTTGTTGATGGCGTAGTTGATGAGGATGTAGACGAGGGCCACCACCAGGTACATGGAGACGAGCGCGTCGTGGCTCGTGATGAGCACGCGCGCGTTCTGCATGAAGTCGGGGTAGCTCACCACGTAGGCCACGGTGGTGTCCTTGACCACCACGACGAGCTGGGCGATGAGCGAGGGGATCACGTAGCGGACGGCCTGGGGCAGCACCACGCGCCACATGGTCTTCGCGGGCGACAGCCCCAGCGAGAGCGCCGCCTCGACCTGACCCGCGGGCACGGCGTTGACGCCAGCGCGAAACACCTCGGCCAGGACGCCCGAGGCAGCGAGCGCCACCGGTGCCGTGATCATCCAGAACGATGACATCTTGATGCCGTACTGCGGGATGACGAGGAAGAAGAAGTAGATGAGCAGAAGGCTCGGGACGCCGCGGAAGAAGTCCGTGAGGACGCGGCAGACGGCCGAGACCACGCGGTTTCTCCCCGTCCGCCCGAGCATGAGGAGAAGCCCCAGCACAAGCGCCAGGGCGCCGGCCGCAAGGGCCACCTCCACCGTGCCCACGAGACCCTGCAGAAGGAAGCGCCACGTCGACCACTCGAGGAAGAACGACCAGTAGCGCGACGCGAGCTGGCCGGTCACGTAGAACTGCCGCACGACGAGCGCCACGAGCGCCACCACCACGACCGCCGAGACGGCCGTGCCCACGGCGACCTTGCGGCGCGTGCGCGGACCCGGCTCCTCGTAGAGGGCGTCCCTCATGGAGGTCTGTGCCTGGCGCGCGCTCATCGCAAGATCCTCACCTTCCGGTCGATGCGGTTGCCCACGAAGCTGATGACGAAGGCCGTGACGAGGTATCCCATCGCCGAGATGAGGAAGGCGAGGATGCCGCCGACGGACCGGGTGTTGACATAGGAGACGACACCCGTGAGCTCCGCCGGCGACAGGGGCACCTGCGAGCCGATGGCGGTGGTGAGCATCACGGCGATGAGCAGGTTGGTCATGGGCAGCACCGTCGTGCGCAGCGCCTGCGGGATCACGATGTGCCGCAGGATCTGGGAAAACGACAGTCCCAGCGAGCGCGCCGCCTCGATCTGCCCGACGCCTATGGTGTTGATGCCGCTCATGAAGTTCTCCGAGCCGAAGGCCGAGCCCAGAAGCACCGTGGCCACCACCGCGCAGGTCCACCAGTCGAGGACCAGGCCAAGGTAGGGCAGCGCGTAGGCGATCACCATGAGCAGGGCCACGCCGGGCACGTTGCGAAAGACCTGCACGTAGAGGTCACCCAGGAGGCGCAGCGGCGCGAAGGGCGAGACGCGCATGACGGTCACCGCCACGGCGATGACCATCACGGCGACGAACGACACCGCCGTCATGCTCCACGTGGTGAGAAGACCGTTGAGGTAGTTCTGGCCGTATGTGGAGAGAAGCTCGGAGAGTCCCATGTCACCCCCTGGCGCCTGCCTGCGAGGCGGCGGCTAGGCGTCGATCTCAGGCGGGTCGGGGACCTCGTCGATGCCGGCGCGGTCGCCGATGCAGATCTGCCAGAGGTCCGCCCACAGGCCGCTGTCCTCGATCTCCTGCAGGAAGGCGTTCACGAACGCGACGCCGTCGGAGTCCAGCGGGAGCCCGACGCCGTACGGGTCGACGGGGCCGAACTCCTCGCCCGCCATGCGGTAGCGGCCCGGGTTCCTCGTCATGGACCCGAGCTGCATCGTGGCGTCGATGACATAGGCATCAACACGGCCCTGCTCGAGGGCGGTCCTGGCCTCCTCGTCGGTGGAGTACTCCTCGATGGTCGCCTCGGGCGCGTACTCCTCGAGGATGGACGGGCCGGTTGAGCCGGACTGGGCCGCCACGGTCTTGCCGGCGAGGTCATCGACCGAGTTGATGTCGGTGTTGTCAGCCATCACGAGGATGCCCTGCTGGGTGGTGTAGTACGGGCCGGCGAAGGAGATGACCTCCTTGCGCGCGTCGGTGATGGAGTAGGTGGCGAAGACGCAGTCGACCTGGTCGTTCTGCAGGACCGACTCACGGGTGTCGGAGGTGACCTGCGTGAGCTCGTTCAGGGTCTCGTCGCCGAGGATGTAGCGGGTGAGCAGCTGCGAGAGGCCGGCGTCAAAGCCGCGGGTCACGCCGTCCTCCTCGTTGAGCAGGCTGAAGAGCATGGAGGTCTGCACGCCGCCCACGCGCATGGTGCCGGCCTCCTTGACGGAGGTCGCCCACTCGCTCGCGGCGATGGTGTCGTCATCGGCCACGGGCCCGGTGGCGAGGAGGGCGTCGTAGGCGTCCGCGTCGAGCTCGGCCTCCTCGGTGGTGTCGTCGGTCGAGGAGTCATCGGAGGTGTCGTCCGAGTCGGAGTCGGAGTCGCAGCCGACGAGGCCGAGCGCGCAGAGGGCACCGGCACCGATCCCGAGGGCCTGGCGACGGCTGAGCATGAGGTCCTTGAGTGACATGCGGGTTCCTTTCCCCTGGGGCTTGAACCAGTTTGGGGAAGTGTACCCGTAAAGTCCCGGCACATCCCCGGAAGTCCCCGCATCGAAACGTGCCGATAACCGCAAACGGGGCCCGGCCCCTCGGCCGAGCCCCGCGCGCAGCAGGTGAGCTCGCCCCTAGCCCAGGAGCTCCTCGACGTCGAGGGCGATCATGTACTCCTCGTTGGTGGGGACCACCAGCACGGTGATGGCGGAGTCGTCCGCGGAGATGACGCGCGGCTCGCCGGAGCGAACGGCGTTCCTCTCGGCGTCGAGCCTCACGCCCATCCAGGCGAGGCGCTCGGCCACACCGGCGCGCATCTCGGGCGAGTTCTCGCCGATGCCGGCGGTGTAGACCATCGTGTCCACGCCCTCCATCGACGCCGCCATCTCGGCGAAGAGCTGCGCGGTGCGGTAGTAGAACATGTCGAGGGCCATCTGGCAGTTCTCGTTGCCCTGCGCGGCGCCGGCCTCGATGTCGCGCGAGTCGGACGAGACGCCCGAGACGGCGAGCAGGCCGGACTGCTTGTTCATCATGGCGTCGATCTCGTCGATCGAGTAGCCGCCGACACGGTTGAGGTAGAAGACGGTGGCCGGGTCGATGGTGCCGGTGCGCGTGCCCATGATGAGGCCGTCGAGCGGGGTGAGGCCCATCGTGGTGTCCATGCACTGGCCGTCCTCGATGGCGCACAGGCTCGCGCCCGAGCCGAGGTGGCAGCTCACGAGCTTGTGGGTCTTGTCGCCCATGAGCTCGTGGGTGGTGCGCCAGATGTAGCGGTGGCTCGTGCCGTGGGCGCCGTACTTGCGCACGTGGTAGGCGTCCACGACGTCACGCGGCAGGGCGTAGCGCCAGGCGCGCTCGGGCATGTGGTAGTGGAAGGCGGTGTCCGGCACGATGACGTTGCCGAGCTCCGGGAACATGTCACGGCAGATCTCGATGACGTCGGCCTCGGCGTAGTTGTGCAGCGGCGCCAGCGGGGCGACCTCGCGCACCTGCGCCAGGGTCTCGTCGGTCACGACGACGGACTCGGGGAAGTACCAGCCACCCTGGACCACGCGGTGGCCGATGCCGCCGATGGGCTTGTCCACGGTCTTGAGGATGTCAAAGACGTACTTGATGGCGGTCTTGTGATCGGGCAGGGCGACCTCGAGCCGCTGCTTCTCGCCACCCATCTCCTCGTGACCGACGAACGAGCCGTCGATTCCGATGCGCTCGCAGTTGCCCTTGGCGTAGACCTCGCGCGTGTCTACGTCGAGCAGCTGGTACTTGAGCGACGAGCTTCCAGCGTTGATGACAAGGACGTTCATGTCTCTCCTCTCGCGGGGCCTGCCCCGCCTCCCGGACGCGCCAACATGTACATGATAGCGACCGAGCCCTGCCACGTGGACGGTATTTTGCATGAGTGATATGAGGTCCACAGCAGTCTGAACCGCACCCAACAAGGGCTGAGGGCACGGTTTTCGCATAAGAAACTGCTACATATGCGGCCGGGGTCCCCACGGCGGACGCTGGGACTCACCCGCGAGCGAACGGGCAGCTCCAAGGCACCGCCCGCACGGCACCACGAGGCTAGGCGCCCGGCAGGAGCCCTGACCCCAGGTCGGTGCCACCGAGGACGTGCATGTGCAGGTGCATGACCGTCTGGCCGCCGTCCGCACCGGTGTTCATGATGCAGCGAAAGCCGCTCTTGGCGATGCCCGCGGCCTCGGTGACGGCCGCGACGGCGCGCTCCATCGAGAGCAAGGTCTCGGCCGGGACGTCATCGACGAAGTTCTCGTGGTGGGCCTTGGGCACCACGAGCACGTGCACGGGTGCCTGCGGGCTGGCATCGCGGAAGGCGACCACGTTCTCGTCCTCATAGAGGAGCTCGGTGGGGATCTCGCCGTTGGCGAGCTTGCAGAAGATGCAGTCAGACATGTGACACTCCGTTCCTACTCGTCGATGAACGCCGTGCTCGGGGCCGACGAGGTGTCCGTCACGGGCGCGGTCTCGTCAGTGGCGTCGAGCAGGACGCGAACCCGCTGCTCCGCCCCGGAGAGCCGCTCGCGCAGGCTCTTGAGGAGCTCCACCCCGCGCGCGTAGCGCGCGAGCGACTCCTCGAGCTCGAGGTCCCCGGACTCCAGCGCCCGCACGATCTGCTCGAGCTCGACCGAGGCCTCCTTGAAGGTCATCTCGTCCACGGGCCGCTGCTGCGCCTCTGCCATGTCTGTCCCCTTCCCGGGCGTCTGCCCAGCTAGTCGTCTATGTGCGTGACCCGTGCCCCGAAGGACCCCGTGCCGAGCAGCACGCTCAGCTCGTCACCGGGGGCAAGGTCGCGGGCGTCCTTCACCACGTGACCCGCGCCGTCCCGCGCGATGGCGTACCCGCGGGCGAGCACCGCGAGCGGCGAGAGCGCGTCGAGCGAGGCCGCGAGCCGGCCGAGCGTGGACTGCGCGGGACGGACCAGCCGCCCTCCCGCCTCGCGCAGGCGCGTCGCCAGGCGCTCGCAGGACTGCCGCTGGCGAGCGAGCGAGCGCGGGACGGCCCCGTGAAGGCGCTCCTCGGTCTGGTCGAGCTCGCGGAGACGCTCGGTCACGGGCGCGAGCGGGTCGGCGAGGCAGCGCCGGCTGCCGAGGGCCTCGACCGAGAGCCGAAGCCTCTCCAGGGAGGCCCCCATGGCGCTCGCCATGGAGCCGCCGAGCGCCTCGATGCCCTGCGAGCGCGCGGAGACCATCGCCGACATCGCGCGCCCGAGCCGCACCTGGCGCTGGACCATCTGGCGCTCGACCTCGTCGATGGCGGGGGCGACCGACTCGGCCGCGGCCGTGGGCGTGGAGGCGCGCCTGTCCGCCACCATGTCGGCGATCGAGGTGTCCGGCTCGTGCCCGATGCCGGTGACCACGGGCACGGGGCAGGCGGCGACGGCGCGCGCCACGGACTCGTCGTTGAAGCACATGAGGTCCTCGAAGGAGCCTCCCCCGCGCACGAGCAGGATCGCGTCAGGCCGGGAGGCCGCGGCCACGCCGAGCGCGCGCACGATCGTGACGGGGGCGGCAGCGCCCTGCACCGAGCAGCCCACGACGTCGACCTCCACGAGCGGGTTCCTCCGCGCGAGCGTGCGCTTGACATCCTCGATGACGCTGCCGGAGAGCGATGTCACCACGCAGACGCGCGAGCAGAACGCCGGCACGGGGCGCTTGCGGGAGGCGTCCATGAGGCCCTCCCGCTCGAGGCGCCGGGCGAGCTCGGCCACCTGCTGGCGCAGGAGCCCCTCGCCCGCGGCCTCGACCCCGCTCGCCACGAAGGAGAGCCTGCCCGTGGGCCGGTAGATGTCGAACCTCCCCGTGAGCTGCACGGCGAGGCCGTCGCGCAGCCTGAAGCCGAGCCTCGAGGCGACGTTGCGCCACACGATGACGCTCATCGAGGCGGAGTCGTCCTTCACCTCGAAGTAGCAGTGGCCCGAGCGCGCGTTGGGGCCGCGAAAGCCCGAGACCTCGCCGGTCACGACGAGCGTGGGCCACGCGCTGACGGCGTCCTTCGCGAGCTCGACCGCCTCGCCGACAGAGATCGGCCCGCTCTCCCGCTGCCCGGCCATCAGCGCCCGCCCGAGCGCCTGCCGTAGCGGCCCAGCAGGTAGACAAGCTGCACGATGGAGGTCAGGGCGGCGGCCACGTAGGTGAGCGCGGCGGCCGTGAGCACCGCGCGGGCGCCCCGCTCGTCGAGCCCCGCGCCGTGCTCCGCGAGGTAGGCCACGGCGCGGCGCGAGGCGTCGATCTCGACCGGCAGGGTCAGGAGCTGGAAGGCGACGGACACGGCGAAGAGCAGGATCGCCAGCTGCACGAACCCGGCGACGTTGAGCAGGGCCCCGACGAGGAGCACGATCACCCAGGAGCGCTGGGCGAGGTTCACGGCGGGCACGAGGGCGCTGCGCACGCGGTACGGGACGAACCCGCGGGCGGCCTGGATGGCGTGGCCCGCCTCGTGGCACGCCACGGCCACGGAGGCCACCGAGGCCCCGCGGTAGTTGTCGTCGGAGAGGTGCAGGCGGTTGTCACGCGGGTCGTAGTGGTCGGTCAGGCTGCCGGCCACGCGGGTGACGCCGACACCCGAGGCGCCGCCGTCGGCGAGCATGCGACGGGCCACGTCCGCCCCGGTGCCGGGGACGCGGGCCTCCACCTGCGACCATGTGCGGTACGTGCTCCTGATGTAGCCTTGGGCGAGCGAGCCCAGGACGAGGCCGATGAGGACGACGAGCATGTACTCGTAGTTGAGACCGTAGAACATGCGAGGCTCCAATCCCGGTGGACTGCCACCATTCTACCCGGCCGGCCGGACACGCACGGGTGAGACGGGACGCCCCGCGCTCAGAGGAGCTCGATCCTGCCCTCCTTGACCGTGAGGCCCACCTCGCCGGAGAGGAGCCGGTCGAGGGTTCGTCCGGCGAGCTCCCAGCGCCACGAGCCCGCCAGGGGCGATCCCTCGCGGTCCTGCAGGAAGTCGAGCAGGTCGTCTCTGGTGGCGATGAGCTGGGTGGCCACGCCGCTGCGCTCGGAGACGAGGCGCAGCACCGCGTACATGAGGTCGATGATCCCCTCCGTCTCGGGCGAGGGACGGGGATGGCGCACGACCTTGGGACAGCTCTCGGCGGGGCACTCGGTGCCCGTGCGCACGGCCTCCACCAGCGAGCGGGTGTCAGGCTCCGAGAGCTGGTCGGTGCCGCGAATCCGCCTCAGGCGCTCGACCGACAGGGGCGTGCGCTTGCAGATCTCGACGACGACCTCGTCGGAGACCACCCACTTCCGGGGGATGTCGTGACGCGCGGCGACGCCCTCCCGCCACGCGCAGACCTCACGTGCGACGGCGAGCTGACGGCGCGTGAGCGAGCCGGAGCGACGGAGCCTGAGGTACGCCTCGCGCGGGTCGCGACGCAGGCGGGCCGGGTCGCAGAGGGCCTCCATCTCGGGCATGACCCACGACAGGCGCCCCCTCTCGGTGAGCTCCCCCACCATGCGCTCGTGGATGCCGGGCAGGTAGCGCACGTCGTCCTCGGCGTAGGTGAGCTGCTCGGGGTCGAGCGGGCGGCGCGACCAGTCGGTGAGCGACTCGGCCTTGGGCAGGCGGACGCCACAGTAGGCCTCGACGAGAGATCCCAGGCTCACCTGCTGGCGCATCCCGAGGAAGGCGGCCGCGAGCTGCGTGTCGAAGACGGGGGCGCACGCGCACCCCATGCCGTCGAGGATGACCTCGAGGTCCTGGGTGCAGGCGTGCAGGACCTTGGTCACCGAGGGGTCCTCGAAAAGGGCGGCGAGCGGCGAGAGGTCGCCTATGAGGATGGGGTCCACCGCCGCGATCTCGTCGCCGGCGGCCACCTGCACGAGGCAGAGGCGGGGGTAGTAGGTCCTCTCCCGCAGGAACTCGGTGTCGACGGCGAGGACCTCGCAGGATGCCGCGCGGGCGCAGAAGGCGTCGAGCTCGGCTTGGGTCGAAAGGTACACGTTGCTCGATTCTCGTACGGTTTGGGTACACTGTCTAGGTCCGGCCCGCACGACCGGCCGCCACAATGATACAGAAACGGCCGTCGCTGGTCCTGGGGAGGAGCCCATGCGCACGCTCGCCATCCACAATCCAAAGTCAGGCTTTGGCTCGGACGCCATCTTCCAGTTCCTGCGCACCCTCGTGCGCTCGGGCGACGAGTGCGTCCTGAGGGTCCTCGACGAGGGGTTCGACGCCAGCGAGGTCTGCGCGGACGCGGGTGCCTTCGACGTCGTGGTGGTCTCGGGCGGGGACGGCACCGTGACCTCGCTGCTCTATGCGCTGCGCCCCTTTGACGTCCCCGCCTGCGTCTTCCCCTCGGGGACGGCGAACCTCTTGTGCTCCAACATAGGCAACGCGCCCGAGCCGGCCGCCCTCGCGCTCGCGTGCCGCAAGGGCAGGACCGTCTCGCTCGACCTCGGCGAGATCTCCTGGGACGACGAGCAGGGCGAGCGGCACGTGCGGGGATTCGGCCTCATGTCGGGGACGGGCTTCGACGCGCAGCTCATGAAGGCCGCGCTGCCCAACAAGGCGGTCATGGGCCAGGCCGCCTACTTCACCGCCGTGCTCGCCAACCCGCGCCCGGACGTGGAGCACTTCTCCATCACCGTGGACGGCACGACGCACGAGCGCGACGGCATAGCCTGCCTCGTGGCCAACAGCGCGATGATGCAGGGAGACATCCAGATCGTGCCGGACTGCCGCATGGACGACGGCCTGCTCAACGTCATCGTGCTGGAGACCTCGGACGTGGTGCACCTTCTGAAGCCGCTCGCCTTCGGGCTCGTGGACAGGAGCGGCAAGGCCATCGGCCGTCCCTACATAGAGAGCTTCAAGGGGCGGCACGTGCGCGTGGAGTCCTCCTCGCCCGTGCCCCTAGAGATCGACGGCGAGGTCATCGAGGACCTCGTCGGCTCCTACGAGGCGCGCGTCCTTCCGGGGGCGGCACGCATCGTCGTCGACGCCATGAGCCCCTACGGAGCCGCCGACGACGGGTCGTCCCGCTTCGGCGGCTCCGAGGTCATAGCCTACCCGGACGCCCAGCCCGAGGAATAGCCCCAGGACGCGCGGGAGCTAGCTGAGGTCCGCCGGGAAGCGCACGCCCACCTGGCGGCGAATCTCGTCCATGACATGGAGCGAGTCGAGCGTCACGCGCTCGAAGCGCGCGATGGCCTCGACGGCCGCGGGCTTGCCCTGGACGGCATCCAGGAAGTCCGAGATCTCGCAGACCATGTCGTTCTCGGGGACGTCCACGACGATGGGCTGGGGCTCGGGCTCCTCGACCTTGAAGATGAGCCCCTTGTCCTCGTGCACGTAGAGGCGCGGGTTCTGGGGGCACGAGGTCTGGTCCCAGGCGAGCGTGGCGCGCTCGCCCTCCACCTCGGAGGAGAGCACGTCGTCGCTCATCTTGCCGTAGGAGATGCTCACGAGCTTGTCCTCGTAGCCGAGGATGGCCTCGCCGGCGAGGTCCACCGTGTCGCACGGGTCGTCCGGCGCGCAACCCGGCACGGGCGCGCAGACCGCGAGCGCGCGCACCTCGTTCGGCCTGCCGAAGAGCGCGACGGCGGGCTCGACGCAGTAGACGCCGATGTCCATGAGGGCACCGCCCGCAAGGGCCGGGTCAAAGACGTTGAGGCGCTCGCCGGCGCGCAGGCGCGCCATGCGCGAGGTCACCTTCGAGAAGCGCAGCGCGGCCTTGCGGACCTGGCCGAGCTCCGAGGCCACAGCCCTCTCGATGGCGTCGAAGGTGGGCACGTGCAGGTTGCGCATGGCCTCCATGACCACGACCCCAGCCTCACGGGCCGCCGAGAAGACCCGTTCGGCCTCGCGCTCGTTGGCCGCAAGCGACTTCTCCACCAGCACGTGCTTGCCGCCCTGGATGAGCCGGAGGGCCTGCTCTGCGTGGAGGCCGTTGGGGCTCCCGATGTAGACGGCGTCGACCTCGGGGCTCTCGGCGACGGCGGCGATATCATCAAAGAAGAGCGTGGCTCCGTGGGGCTCGCCGAAGGCGCGGGCGCGGGCCTCGTCGCGCGAGTACGCCGCCACGTAGCGGGCGTTCTCCACAAGCGCGAGGGCCTCGAGGAAGCGCTCCGTGATGCCGCTCGATCCGATGGTGGCAAATCTCGTGACCTCCATGTCCTTACTCCTCCTCTCGTAGGGGGTTTCGAACAAGTGTACACCCCATGCTTTTCAGGGACAATTGGGCACCGGGCAACACCGGTGCTGCTAAGGTACTCTGGGACCGTCCAAAGGAGGAACGGCATGTACAGGCTCACGGAGCGCGTGCGCTACAGCGAGTGCGACGCCACGGGAAGGCTCTCCCTCGTCTCGGTGATGAACTACCTCCAGGACTGCTCGACCTTCCAGTCCGAGGACCGGGGGCTCGGGCTCGCGCGGCTCGCCGGGCAGGGGGTGGCGTGGGTGCTCGACTCATGGCGGGTCGAGATTGACGAGCGCCCCGCCCTGGGCGAGCCCGTCACGGTGTCCACCTGGTGCTACGAGATGAGCCGGGCGCATGCCCTCAGGTGCTTTGAGATCACCAGCGAGGGGGGCCGCTCGCTCGTGCGCGCCGACTCGCGCTGGGCCGTGCTCGACGTGGCGCGGGGCCATGTGACGCGCGTGCCGCGCGATCAGCTCGCCTACGTGGAGGACACGGCCCGCCTCGACATGGGGCCCCTCGCCCGTAGGTTGGTCCCTGCCGGCGAGGGCGAGGCCGCCCCGGCTGGCCGCGTGGTCTCCCAGGAGCTCGACACCAACCATCACGTCAACAACGCCCAGTACGTGCGGCTCGCCCTGCAGGCGCTCGAGGACCTCGGCCACGAGGCCCCCGAGGGGCTCGTGCAGGTGCGCTACAGGCGCATGGCCCGCCTCGGCGACGTCATCTGCCCGCGGGTCTGCCCATGCGAGGGCGGATGGGACATCGACCTCGCCGACGAGGGGGGCGAGACCTTCGCCCTCGTCAGGCTCACGACACGCTAGGAGGACACGTTGGAGGCACAGCCGGGGCGCCTCGTGCGCGGCATCATCTACCGGGACGGGCACATCCTCGCCGTTCGCGGGACCGGAGATCCTGAGTCGGGGCCCTGGGGGCTTCCCGGGGGCACGGTCAGGTCCAACGAGAGCTCGGCCGAGGCGCTGCGCCGGGAGGTGCGTGAGCGCCTCGGCTGCGAGCTCCAGCTCGTGTGGCTCTACGACAGCGAGGACGGCAACGGTGGCTCGCCCGGGCGGGACAGCTTCGTCTGCACCCTCGCGCCGCTCGCCGAGCCCGCCCCGGCCGACGCCCGCCTCGAGCTGCGCTGGCTCTCCCGAGACGAGCTTCTCGACGTGAGCTGGTCCGCGACCGACGAGCCCCTCGCCCGAGGGCTCGGCCTCTTCTGGGACGAGGCCTTCTCCGAGGGGCATCTCTAGGGCGACCTGCTATATCATGGGACAACCGGTGAAAGGAGCAGCGTGGACGACGAGAGCACCAGGCGCCGCGCGGACGCGCCCATCATGGAGAGCGCGAGCGGCACGACCGACCCCGACAACCAGAACTCCGGCCCCGGCGCCTACATCATCGTCGCCCTTGTGCTGGGAGTGCTGCTCATCCTGACCGCGAGCCTCTCGAGCTGCACCTCGAGGCTCTCGCGCTACTCCAGTCCCCTCTCGGTCACCGACGGCTACGGCCACCTCGACTGGGACGACACCCTCGACGATAATATGGACATGCTCGAGGAGTACTTCGAGGACCTCTTGACCGACACGCACCTCGTCTCAGGATGGCACTCATGAGCAGGGCCGACGAGATCTTCGTCTCGATGTGCTCGGACATCATCGAGCACGGCACCACCACCGAGGGTCAGCGGGTGCGCCCGCACTGGCCGGACGGCGCACCCGCCTACACGATCAAGCGCTTCGGCGTCTGCAACCGCTATGACCTGCGCGAGGAGTTCCCGGCCCTCACGCTCCGGCGCACGGCGCTCAAGAGCGCCATGGATGAGGTCCTGTGGATCTACCAGAGAAAGTCGAGCAACATCCACGACCTCGCGCCCCACATCTGGGACGAGTGGGCCGACGAGTCGGGCTCGATCGGCAAGGCCTACGGCTACCAGGTGGGCCAGGTCTCCCACTATCCCGAGGGGGACTTCGACCAGATGGACCGCGTGCTCTACGACCTGCGGAACGACCCCTACTCCCGGCGCATCATGACCAACCTCTACACGTTTGCCGACCTCTCCGAGATGAGCCTGTACCCGTGCGCCTACAACGCCATCTACAACGTGACCCAAGAGCCCGGCGAGCCGCGCCCCACCCTCAACATGGTGCTCGTCCAGAGGAGCCAGGACGTGCTCGCGGCGAACAACTGGAACGTCTGCCAGTACGCGATCCTGCTCATGATGGTGGCGCAGGTCTCGGGCATGGTCGCCGGCGAGCTCGTGCACATGATCGCCGACGCCCACATCTATGACCGGCACGTGGACGTCGTCCGCGAGCTCATCTCACGTCCCACCTATCCCGCGCCCACCGTGCGCCTCAACCCCGAGGTCACGAGCTTCTACGACTTCACGACCGACGACCTCATCGTGGAGGGCTACCAGCACGGGCCACAGGTGAGAGACATCCCCATCGCCGTGTAGGCACCGGGACCAAGGGGATGAGGGGGCCGACATGAGCTGCAGGCTGAGCTGCATCGTCGCCGTGTGCGACGACTGGGGGATCGGGCGAGACGGGGCCATGCTCGTGCGCAACCGCGATGACATGCGCCACTTCGTCGAGCGCACGACGGGACATGCCGTCATCATGGGACGTCGCACGCTGGAGAGCCTTCCCGGGGGCCGCCCGCTCAGGGACCGCCGCAACATCGTGCTCACGCGTGACGGAAGTCTCGCGCGCGATGGCGTGGAGACGGTGGGCTCCGTGCAGGAGGCGCTTCGTGCCGTGGCCGAGGAGAGCGAGGCGTGGGTCATCGGCGGCGAGCAGATCTACCGGCAGCTCCTCCCCCACTGCGAGCGCGCCGTCGTCACAAAGAACCACTGCGTGCGACCGGCGGACACCTTCTTTCCCAACCTCGATGACGACCCGGCGTGGTCGGTTGTCGAGGTGGGCCCCCAAGGACGGACGCCCGAGGGCGTGGCCTTCGAGTTCGTGACCTATCAGCAGGTCGGGTCCCAAAACTGAACGTTGTTGGCGCACGCAGGCCGAGGTGCGCCTCGGCCTAAAAATGCCTACTCCGTGGCTGACGCAAGCCCCGAGACCACATCCGAGCCCCCGTAGAGCCCCGAGAAGAACTCCTCGTTGCCTGAGACCTGGGGCACCCACGTACCGTCCTCGTCGCGCAGCACCTCCAGCTCGAGCGTGGTGGTCACCGGGCTCTCGTTGGCATCGAGATGCGCATAGACCAGCTCGACGAGGTGGGAGAAGAGCGCCGCGCGCCCACCCGAGGCATAGGCCTCCCCCGCCTCGTCGCTCTCGACGTAGGTGGCAAAGTCCGCGCCCGCCGCCTCGACGGCGGCGGAGAGGCTCGCGTTCGTCATGGTGAGGCCCACCGTGGCGCGGTCCTCCGTCACGCTCGCCTCCCCCACCTCGTACTCGAGGTTGGCAAGGCAGTGCCGGCGCCACTCGTCGGCACTGACGCCGTAGCGCTCGAGCACCTCCATCGTCTCGGCGTCGCCGTAGTCGTCGGCGGGCCAGGCGACGTCCTGCGCCTGCCCATCATCCTCGTCGGTGTCGGGGACGACGTAGCTCTCCATGAGCTGCGAGACGGCCTCCACGACACGGTCCGCGTCAGAGCGGAACGCCCCGAGCGCCGCCGCGACCACAAGCGCGGCCACGACGACCACACCCGCCGCTGCCAGCATGACCGAACGGCGCATCCTGCGCATGAGCCCCACTCTCGACGTCGCGTCTCGTACCACGCAAGCATACCCCAGACACAAAGGGCCCGCCGGGTGTGACCGACGGGCCCTCGGAAGCGCTCAGGCAGACGCTAGTCGATGTCGACAGCGGCGTCGACCTGGCCGCGCAGGAACTCCTCCTTGTCCTTGCGGTTGCGGGAGAGCTCGGCAGCGGCCATCACGGGCACCCAGTAGTGGACCTTCTGCTTGGGCACGTCGGCCTTCTTGGAGAAGAGGTTGAGGTAGGCCTCGGCGTAGTCCTCGTGGTACATCCTGAAGAGGATGTAGGTCATCGCGGCGTCGGCCTCGGGCAGGCCGCGGGTGACGTGGGTCCAGTCGCAGGCGTAGAGCG
>CAZUOD010000019.1:0-18213 GCA_964621975.1 uncultured Atopobium sp. | reverse complement strand
GCGCATGGAGCAGGTCTACAACGCCGACCTGGCCAACAGCTGGGGCAACCTCGTGAGCCGCTCGCTCAACATGAGCGCCAAGTACTTCGACGGCGCCACGCCCGAGCCGCCCGCCGGTTGGGCCGAGGCCGACGGAGCGCTCGCACGCGTCGCCTCGGGCATCTACGCGCGCTACGCCGAGCGCATGGGCGCCTTCGACTACGCGGGCGCCAAGGACTGCGTGATGGAGCTCGTCCACGCGGCCAACCACCACATCGAGGACACCGCGCCCTGGGCTGTGGCCAAGGACCCGGCCCGCGCCGACGAGCTCGCCGGCATCATCTGCGACCTGCTCGAGTCCATCCGCATCTGCGCGCACCTGCTGGCGCCCGTCATGCCCGAGACCTCGGCCGAGGTGCTGCGCCGCATGTCGCTTTCGGACGAGGCCGACACCACGGACCTCGAGGCCGCCTGCGCCTGGGGCCAGCTTCGCGGCGGCCTGGCCGTGACCAAGGGCGACGCGCTCTTCCCGCGCCTCGACACCACGAGGTAGCGCGTGGGGGCCTCACCGCTGGCGAGCCCCGGCGCCACAAGGGCGCTCCTCGAGGCCTACGGGCTTGCCACCAAGCATCGCCTGGGGCAGAACTTCCTGGTCTCGGGCCACGTGGTCGAGCGGATCGTGGACCTCGCGGGGCTCTCGGGCGCCGAGTGCGTGCTCGAGGTGGGCCCCGGGATCGGCACGCTCACGCTGGCGCTGCTCGAGCGGGCCGCCAGCGTCGTGGCGATAGAGGCCGACCGCGAGCTCGAGCCGGTGCTCTCGGCGCATGCGGCCGCGCACCCCAACCTCTCCTACCTCATGGGAGACGCGCTGCGCGTCACGCCCGAGGAGGTCGCGCGGGCGGCTGGCGGGCCTCCCGACGCCATGGTCTCCAACCTGCCCTACAACGTGGCCGCCACCGTCATCCTGGGCTGCCTGCAGGGCATGCCCTCGGTCGGGCGGCTCGTGGTGATGGTGCAGGCCGAGGTGGCCGACCGCATCTGCGCCTCGCCGGGCGGACGCACCTACGGCGCCTACACCGCCAAGCTCACGCTGCTCGGCCGCGTGAGCGGCCGCTTCGAGGTGGGCCGGGAGTGCTTCCTCCCGCGGCCGCACGTGGACTCGGCCGTCGTGCGCATAGACCGCGCGCCACTCGTGGGGACCGATCGGGTGCGGGAGGTCTCGGACGTCATAGACGCGGCCTTCGCCCAGCGCCGCAAGACCATCCGAAACTCGATGCGCGCCTCGGGCTTCGGGCCCGACGAGCTCGACGCGGCCCTCTCGGCGTGCGGCATCGAGCCCACGAGGCGTGCCGAGACCCTCTCGCCCCCCGACTTCGTCCGTCTGGCCGACGCGCTTCTCCCGGGAGGAACCCATGCCTGACCGCCCTGCCCTCGACGACCTCACCCTGAGCGACGGCGAGCTCTTCCACGACCGCAAGGGACGCGCCTGCCCCATGCCCGCGCCGCTCGCCCCGCTCGCCGACACCCACGGCCACCTCACGAGCCTGCGCTCGCACGACCCGGCGCTCGCCATCGCGCGGGCAGCGCTCGCCGGCGTGCGGCTGCTCGTGGTACCGCTGGACCCGGTCGCCGAGGTCCCGCGGAAGTGGCCGAGCGTCCCGGCGCTGCTCGGGTGGCTTGACGAGCAGGTCGAGCTCGCGCGCGCGTGCCTGGCCGACTGCGCCGAGCAGGGCCTCGTCCCGCCCGAGTTCCCCGGCCGCGGCGTCCTGCCCGAGCTCGTGGACAACGTGCGCATCGTCGCGGGCGCGCACCCCTACGGGGCCGCCGACCTGGACGATGCCGCCATGGGGCGGCTCCGCGAGCTGCTGGCGAGCCCGCGCTGCGTGGGCGTGGGGGAGTTCGGCCTGGACTACGGTCCGTACAACACGGTCGCGCCCGCCGTGCAGGAGGAGGCCTTCCGCCGTCAGCTGCGCCTCGCGCACGAGCTGGGGCTGCCCGTGGAGCTGCACATCCGAGACGCCGCGGGTGACGCCGGCGCCTCCGCGCACGCCGAGGCCGCGCGCCTGCTCGCCGAGGAGGGCGTGCCCGAGCGCGGCTGCGACCTGCACTGCTTCACCTCGGGCGTCAAGGTGATGAGGGACTTTGCGCGTCTCGGCTGCCACGTGGCCTTCGGCGGTGCGCTCACGTTCTCGCGCTCGGACGACATCCGCGAGGCGGCGGCCTTCTGCCCCAGGCGCTACCTGCTCACGGAGACCGACAGCCCCTACATGGCGCCGGTGCCGCTCCGCGGGGAGGAGTGCGAGCCGGCGATGGTGGCCTTCACGGCGGCGTGCGTGGCGGACGCCCGCGAGCGGGCCGGCCGGGAGAGTCGCCAGGCCACCTACGACGCCCTCTGGGACAACGCCTGCGCCCTGCTCGGCTGACCTGCGCCCCGCTTCGCGTCCGGCCCGCGTCAGGGCTGGCTGTCGGGGGCGTCGCGTTCGGCAAGGAGCCGCAGGGCCCAGCGCGGCACCGGCTGGCGCACGTGGGCCACGTCCGAGCGCGTTCCCCCCAGCATGGCGATGACGAGCCGGTCGACGGCCTCCGAGGTGCGTCGGCGCGCGATGCCCATGCGCGGTGACCCGGCAAGGGGGACCACCGCGTCGCTGCCGCCCACGGCGACCTCGCCCATCCATCGCATGCTCGCCGCGCGGCAGAGCCCCTCGACCTCCCGAAGGGACGGGTCGGCGGAGCTCGGGTCGGCGAGCCGCGTGACGGCGAGGGCGTAGGCGCGCGTGCCGCCCGCGACAAGCCCGCGCGCGCGACCGAGCAGGTCGACGAGGCCGGAGGGCGGCACGTCCCCCTGAGGGGGGTAGGCGAGGAGCACCGTGTCGCAGCCGACGAGCGCCGAGGCGCCGGCGGCACCCTCCCGGGGGCAGCCCACGGGCACGAGCTCGGGGACGGGTCCCTCGCCGTAGGCGCGCGCGTAGGCGCAGAGCGCGTCTACGAGGTCGGCGACGAGGTGTCCCGTGGCGCCCGCCTCGCCGCGCGGGCTCGCGTTCACGAGCGCGACGCGATGGCAGCCCGCGGGCACGGCCGGCGCGGCGCCCGCGGGCCCCTCGCGCGTGACGGCCACGTCGCAGGCGGTGCCCGTCTCGTCAGGCCGCGCGCTCGTGAGGTCGCAGATGACGGTCCGCATGGAGCCTCCTGTCCGGCTGTTCTCCCGGATTATACGTCGGCACACGGGCGCCTGGGCAGCCGCCCCGTGCTACACTCTCCCCACCGCGGCGACCCCCACCCGATCACGGAGGGGGTCCGCATGCGCCGCTCACACGTGGGGACGGCCGTCTCGGAGGCGCTCTCGGAGCTCCTGTGGCCCACGCGCTGCGTCGGCTGCGAGCAGCCCGGCGAGCTGCTCTGCGACGAGTGCCGCTCCTCGCTTCCCTGGGTCGAGCAGCGCCTGGCGTGCCCCGTCTGTGGCGCGCCCTTCGGGTCTCTCACCTGCACGGAGTGCGAGGGCGACTGGGCCTGTCGCACCTGCGTGGCGGCCCTGGGGTTCCACGGCGCGCCCGCCCGCATGGTCACCTGCCTCAAGGACGCCCACGAGCTCAGGCTCGCCCCGGTTATGGCGGCCGCCATGCTCTGCGCGCTCGAGGAGGCCAGCGCCTGGCCCGCTGCCGACGGCGCGGCGCGCTTCTCGCCCGGCGAGACGGACGCGGTCTGCTTCGTGCCCGCGACGGCCGGCGCCTACGCGCGGCGCGGCTTCGACCACATGGAGCTCGTCTCGGCAGAGCTCGCCCGCGCGGCAGGGCTTCCCCTCGCCGACGTGCTCGTGCGCTCCGCCGCGCGCGACCAGCGCGAGCTCGGCCGCGACGAGCGGGCGCGCAACCTCGCCGGCACGGTCCGCGCGACCGAGGACGTGTCCGGCGCGCGCCTGCTGCTGCTCGACGACGTCGCCACCACGGGCGCCTCGATCAACGAGGCCTGCCGCGCGCTCGTGGGTCGCGGTGCCGCCTCGGTCACGGCCTGCGTCCTCGCGCGCGTGTGGTAGCTGCCCGCCCGCCCCCCGACGCCCTCGCCGCGCCGATCCCGCGCGACCTGCCTGCCGTCTCGGCGCGCGCGAGGTCAGCTTGCTTCAAGACCTGCGAGATGTGCCCGAAGGAGCGGCGTGGCGCATGCGGGCGGCCCGGGATGCGCGGTATACTGGGCGCGTCTCAACCCAGGTCTGTGGTTGCGGGCGTCCCGGTTCCGGCGGCTCCCAAGTCCATGCCAGACGAGGGCGAAGGGACCCACGTAAGCTCGCGCGCATGCGCGGGCGATCATGGCTCGTCCTAGAGGTAAGCCGTACCGCCCGTCATACGAGAGGCATCCGGCCTCGCGGGCGAGAGGGGCAAAAGTGGCGGCGCTGCGGCGCCAAAGCGACGTCCCCAGTACGCGAGTGTGGGGGAAAAGACCAGGTCAGCTGGGTGAGACACAGTGCTGGGAAAGAGGGACAGGGGTTCACACATGATGCGCAGCCACAGGCGCCTCGCCGTCACGACCATCATCGCCGTCCTCGTGACGGCCATGCTCGCGGGCTGCTCGGCAGACTCGCTCGACCTGAGCTCCCTCGAGGAGCTCCTCGGCGTGAGCACGACCTCGGTTGCCGAGGCGCGCGAGCAGCGCGTGGCCGAGCTCACGCAGACGGTGAGCGACGACCTCCTCAACGAGGCGGGCACGCTCACGGTGGGCATCGTGACGACGGAGTCCACGCCGCTCGTCATCACGGCCTCCGACGGCACCCAGGAGGGCATCGACATCGACATGGCCTACGCCCTGGCGGACGCGCTGGGCCTCTCGAGCGTCAAGTTCGTCTCGGTGACGTCGGCCTCCTCCGGGCTCAGCTCGGACGGCTGCGACATCGTGATGGGCGTGAGCTCCGACGAGGCCGCGTACGTCACGGTCCTGGGGTCCTACGCCCAGAGCGCCGTGGGCGTCTTCACGTGCGATGACGTCACGGTCCCCATCGACACCTCCGCGCTCTCCGGCGCCACCGTGGGCGTGCAGGCCAGCTCGGTCTCCCAGAGCGTGCTCGAGGGCTACGGCCTCGACATCACCGAGGAGGACTTCACCAACCTCAACGAGGCCTTCGAGGCGCTCAGCGCGGGCACGGTCGACTACGTGGTCTGCGACGCGTATGCCGGCGCCTACCTGGCCACGATGTACGACGAGGTGTCGTTCGCCGGCACCCTCAACACCCCGACCGCCATCGGCGTGGCCGTCTCGTCGGACGCCACGGAGCTCGCCTCGGCCGTTGAGTCCGCCATCACGGAGGTCCTCTCGAACGGCGTGGCCGACCTCGTGCGCTACCGCTGGGTGGAGGACCTGCCCTCGCTCAGCGAGTCCACGTGCCTGACCAGCCTCGCGTCGGACACCGAGGACGCCTCCTCCGACACGTCCGCCGAATAGCTGCGCCCGCTCGGGCGTCTCGGCCCCGCGTCACGCGGGACAGGCGTCGCCCCTATTGGGTATCAGTGTCTTAGGTCGCAGGCCCTGTGCCCCGGCCTTCGGAAATCGTGTAAGGAGGTTCGTATGGTGGACATCAAGATCTCTGGTCGCAAGGTCGGCGTCTCGGACTCCCTGCGCGCGCACGTGCAAGACAAGGTCGGCAACGCCCTCAAGGTGTTTGACATCAAGCCCATGACCTGCGACGTCGTTCTGCGCGTCGACAAGAACCCCTCCAACCCCGAGCGCAGGAGCTGCGAGGTCACCGTGTTCGTCCGCGACAGCGTGGTCCGCGTCGTGGCGAGCTCGGACGACATGTACGCCGCCATCGACGAGGCCGCCGACAAGGTCACCCGCCAGCTGCGCAAGTACAAGACGCGCGTCATCGACCGCCGCCAGCGCATGGCCGCGACCAAGGGCGGCACCGTCACCCAGGAGGACCTCGCCAAGCTCATCGAGCCCGCCCCGGACGAGACCGAGGACGACCAGCTCGTGCGCGAGAAGTACATCGACCTCACGCCCATGACCGAGGAGGAGGCGCTCGTCCAGACCGACCTCATCGGTCATGACTTCTACGTGTTCACCAACGCCACCACGGGTCTCGTCAACGTGATCTACCATCGCAGGAACGGTGGCTACGGCATCATTAAGCCCAAGATCGAGGAGGACGATGAGCAGTAGCGAGACGGACACCCCAACGACCGGCGCCCGTGAGGGCGCCGGCACGACTGACGCCCAGGCGCAGCGCGAGATCGCGCGCCTGGGTCGCGCATACCATCGCACGTCCAACGTGAGGATCATCGTCGACTCCTGCGCGGACTTCGCGCCGGAGGTCGCCGAGGCGCTTGGCGTGGAGGTGGTGAGCTTCTCCTACGTCATAGGCGGGGAGGAGCACCTCGACGACCTCTGGAGGTCGGTCACGCCCCACGAGTTCTACGAGCGCATGCGCGCCGGCGAGCAGGCCACCACCTCGGCCGTGACGCCCGGGCACTACCTGGAGGTCTTCGAGCGCGCCGCCGAGCAGGGTACGCCGACGGTCTACCTCGCCTTCCCGCGAGCGCTCTCCTCGAGCGTCGACGCGGCGCGCCAGGCCGCCGAGATGGTGCGCGAGAGCCACCCGGGCTTCGAGATCTACGTGGTCGACAACCTCTGTCCCTCCGCCGCGGCCGAGCTCCTCGCCCTGGAGGCGGTGAGCCAGGCCGCGAACGGCCTCACGGCGCGCGAGCTCGTGGCCTGGGCCGAGGAGGCGCGCTACTACATCCAGGGCTACTTCACGCTCGAGTCGTTCGACGCGCTCGCCCGCGGCGGGCGCATCCCGCCGGCGGCCGCGCAGGTCGGCGGCAAGCTCGACATCAAGCCCGAGCTGTCCTACGACACCAGCGGTGCCCTCACGCTGCGCGGCATGTGCCGCGGCCGCAAGAAGGCCCTGCGCGCCATCCTGGCGGACTTCAAGGAGAACTACGTCGGCGCCGAGGGCGGCCACGCGCGCCTGCCCATCGCCGTGGTCTCCGCCGACGCCGAGCGGGACGCCCGCTGGATCGCCGACCAGGTGCGCAAGGAGCCCGGGTGCGCCGACGTCCCGATCATCTTCAGCTCGGTCTCGCCGGTCGTGGGCGCCCACACGGGGCCTGGCATGGTGGCCCTCATCTTCTGGGGCAAGGACCGCCGCGAGACCCTCTCGATCACAGACAGGATCGCCCGTCGCGTGAGGGGCGCGCAGCACTAGCCGCCGCGAACGACAGCGCCCGGCGGGTGTCGGCAGTTCTCGCCGACGCCCGCCGGGCGGCGGCGCCGAAAGGAGCAACACGACATGACGAGCCACATCAGCAGGGTCGCCCTCATAGGCACCGGCATCATGGGGGCGCCCATCGGCGGGCACATCCTCGACGCTGGCTATGACCTCACGGTGCACAACCGCACGCGCGAGAAGGCCGAGGGGCTTCTCGCCCGGGGCGCGCGCTGGGCCGAGAGCCCCGCCGAGGCCGCCGCCGAGGCCGACCTCGTGCTCACGATGGTGGGCTACCCCTCCGACGTCGAGGACGTCTACCTCGCCACCGACGGGCTCATCCGCACGGCCAAGCGCGGCGCCTGGCTCGTGGACCTCTCCACGAGCTCCCCCGAGCTCGCGCGTGACATCCACGACGCCGCGGAGGTCGAGGACAAGCACGCCTTCGACTGCCCGGTCACCGGGGGCGAGCAGGGCGCCATCGACGGCACCCTCACGCTGATCATGGGCATCACCGAGGAGCAGGCCGCGCCGGTGCTCCCGGTGCTCGAGACCTTCTCGTCGCGCCGCTTCTTCTTCGACGTGCCCGGCGGCGGCCAGACGGCCAAGCTCTGCAACCAGGTGAGCCTCGCCTCGTGCATGGTGGGCTACGCCGACGCCATGGCCCTGGCGGAGCAGTCCGGCATCGACGTGGGGCGCATGCTCGAGGTGCTGGCCAACGGGACGGGCGGCTCGGGCGCGTCGGCGAGCCTCGCGCCGCGCTCGCTCGCCGGCGACTTCAGGCCCGGGTTTCTCAGCGAGCACCTGCGCAAGGACGTGGCCCTGGCGCTCTCGCGCTCCGAGGACCTCGACATCACGCTGCCCGGTGCCGAGACCGCCTTCACGCTCTTCGACATGCTCTGCCAGATAGGCGGCTCCCGCATGGGCACGCAGGCCATCACCCTGCTCTACCAGGACGAGGCCACCTGCGCGGCGGCCGGGCTCGACTGGTCCCTGCTCGAGCAGCCCGAGGATGACGGCTGCTGCTGCGACCACGACCACGACGAGGGCCACGAGTGCCACTGCGGTCACGGTCATGGTCACGGCCATGGCGAGGGCCATGAGTGCTGCCACCACGCCCACCATCACTAGCGACGGGCCACGCGCCCAGGGAGAAGGAAGCGTCCGCTTGAACGGCAACGAAACCCCGCAGAGCTCCATCGCGGTGCTCATAGACTTTGAGAACCTGGCTCTAGGGACGGGACGGCGCAGGAGGAACGGCCACCAGGAGCCGGGCCCCATGCCCGACGTCAAGCTCATCCTGGAGCGCCTCGTCGACAAGGGCCGCATCACCGCCAAGCGCGCCTACTGTGACTGGCAGCGCTTCTCGGAGGCGGTGACGCCCCTGCACGAGCTGGGCGTCGAGCTCATAGAGATCCCGGACCGCGCCTACACCGGCAAGAACTCCGCCGACATCCGCCTGGCCGTGGACGCCATGGAGATCTGCCTCACGAAGGACCACATAGACACCTTCGCGATCCTCTCCGGCGACTCGGACTTCTCGCCTTTGGTGTCCAAGCTCAAGGAGTTCGGCAAGACGGTGATCGGCGTGGGCATGAAGGAGGCCACGAGCTCGCTTCTCGCCGAGGTCTGCGACGAGTTCATCTTCTACGAGGACATCACGCGCGCGGCGGGCATCCCTGACTTCTCGGGCAAGGTGCCCAAGGAGCGCCAGCCCTGCTACCAGCTGCTGTTCGAGACCATCGACGCCCTCCAGCGCGAGAGCGACAGCTTCATCCTGGCCTCGCGGCTCAAGGACACCATGAAGCGCAAGCGCCCGCAGTTCTCCGAGGGCTCCTACGGCTACCGCTCGTTCACGGCGCTTCTGCGCGAGGCGTCCAAGCTCGGCTTCATAGAGATTCACCAGGACCCGAAGAGCGGCACGGCCGTGGTCGACGGGTTCTGCGAGTAAGGAGGAACAATGGCAGGAGAAGGCAGCACGCAGATCGCGGGCCTGGTCGAGGAGCTCTCGGGCCCGAGCCGGCGCCGCCGCCAGGAGGTGGCGCACAAGCTGGCGCAGACGGCCCAGGCCGACCCCGACCTCGTGGCCCCCTACGTGGACGAGCTCGTGGACGCGCTGTTCAGGCCCGAGGCCCAGACCCGCTGGGAGGTCCTCGACGCGCTCTGCGCGCTCGCCGAGAAGGACCCCGAGATCGTCGCGGGCGCCTTCGACGGCGCCGAGGCGTCGCTGTTCGATGACACCTCGGCGACGGTGCGCCTCTCGGCGTTCGTCTTCCTGTGCCGGCTCGCCGCGAGCTCGCCCGAGCGCTCCGACCAGGCGTGGCCGCTGCTCGACGAGGCCATCCAGTGCTACCACGGCGACGCCGAGTACCGCGACATGCTCGCGGCGCTGCTGGGGCTCGCTCGGGGCTCGGCCTCCGAGGAGACGAGGGCCGCGCTCGCGGCGCGCGTGCGCTTTGACGCCGAGAACGGCTCGGGCTACATACGGTCCTTCTCGGAGGAGATCATCCAGGCCCTCGGGTAGGGCCCGCCGCCCCGGGGGAGGGGTCGTTTCGGAAGGGGACGAGGACGATGGCGCGCCGGGAGGGCGCGCCTCGCGTGAAGGGAAGGCAGATGTCAGCAAGCAGCAAGAACAGACGCGACAAGGAGATCCAGGCCGTGAGCGGGGAGGCGCCCGACCAGGCGCAGGGACCCGTGCGTCTCAGCCTGCCCACGGCCGCGTGGGTCGTGATCTCGGTGGCGGCGCTCGTGGTGGGCGTGCTCTGCGGGCACTTCCTCATCGACGACTCGCGCACCATCTCGCTCAGCGGGCGCACCACGCTCGAGGCAACCGAGCTCGACAGCATCGTGGCCACCTACACCTACGACGGCGTGACCTACGAGGTCACCGCGCGCGAGGTCCTCGAGGACACCAACGGCGTGGACTCGGCGCTCAACGACGACGGCACCTACACCGTGCCCCTGGCGGCCGACATCCTCTCCTACGCGCAGAACGAGATCCTCGTGGCCGACGCCGAGAGCCAGGGCATCACGGTGAGCGACGAGGAGGTCGAGGAGTTCACCTACGAGATGTTCGGCACCTCCGACTACGAGACCATCGCCAGCTACTACGGCCTCACCGAGGATGAGGCGCTGGCCGCGCTCACCGACTCCGCGCTCATGAGCAAGCTCCGCGACTCGGTGGTGACGACCGAGGAGATGGAGCTGCCCACCGCCCCGACCGAGCCCGACGACGGCGACGAGGACACCGCCACCGAGGAGTACGCGAGCTACATCATCGCCCTGCTCGGTGACGAGTGGGACGCCGAGAACGACACCTGGGCCACCACCGACGGCGACTACTACGACACGCTCTCCGGCTACGAGATCTCCAACGAGTCCGCGACCTACGCCGCCGCCGCCGCGGCCTACTCCGTGGCCTACAGCCTCTACAGCGAGGCCGAGAGCGCGCGGCTGCTCGAGTGGTACGCCTACGCGAACTCCCTGCTCTCGAACGCGACCATCCAGATCGGCACCCTGCAGGTCCGCTCCTCGTGATGCGCGTGGCGATAAGCGCCTGCCTGCTTGGCTCCCCTGTCCGCTACGACGGGGGAGCCAAGCCGTGCCAGGAGGTCATCGACCTCGCGCGGAAGGTCCGGGTGTGCCGGGTGTGCCCGGAGTGCGCCGCGGGGCTGGAGATCCCGCGCCCGCCGGCCGAGCAGCGCGACGGCAGGGTGCTTCTCGCCGACGGGCGTGACGTGACCGCGGAGTTCGACCGGGGCGCGGCCCTGTGCGAGCGCTCGGTCGCGCGCTCGGGAGCGCGTCTTGCCGTGCTCAAGGCAAAGAGCCCGTCATGCGGCGTCGGGCTGGTCTACGATGGGACCTACACAGGAAGGTTGGTCGCGGGCCGGGGCGTCTTTGCCGCCCGGCTCGAGGAGAGGGGGGTCTGCGTGGTCACCGAGGACGTCGTGAGGGCATGCAAGCCGAGCGTCGAGCATCCCGTCGCCATAGTGCTGGGCAGCGGCCTGGGGCACCTGGGCAGCCTCGTGCGCCCCGTGCGCAGGGTGGCCTACCAGGACGTCGAGGGCTTCCCGGCGGACGCGAGGCCCGTGGCGGGGCACAGCTTCGAGGCGACCGTGGGCACCATCGATGACGTGCCGGTGGTGGTGTACCCGGGCCGCATCCACCTCTATCAGGGATACTCCGCCGCCGAGGTGACCTCGCTCGTGCGCCATGCGCACCATCTTGGCTGCAGGGACATCATCTTTGCCTGCGCCACCGGGGCGGTGCCGGGGCGCGCCCACGTGGGCCTGGGCATCCTCACCGACCAGATAAACCTCACGGGGCGAAACCCGCTCGTCGAGTGGGAGGGCCTGCGCGAGGTGGAGAGCCCCTTCGTGGACATGAACGAGGCCTTCTCGCCCTACCTGCGCACCATCGCGCGCGGCGTGGCCGACGATTTGGGCATCGCCGTGGAGGAGGGCGTCTACGCGGGCGTGCTGGGACCGAGCTTCGAGACGCCGGCCGAGGTGGCGGCGCTCCGGACGATGGGCGTCTCCTACGTGGGCATGTCCACGGTGTGCGAGGTCATCATGGCCAAGGCGCTCGGGATGCACGTGCTCGGGCTCACGCTCGCCGCCAACGAGTCCGGCGCGCCCGCCGTGAGCCACGAGAGCGTGCTCGAGGCCGCCGGCCAGCACGCGCAGGACTTCGAGCGTCTCGTGCGTGGGGTGCTGCGGCTGCTGTAGGGCCCAGCGGGTCCGGGGATCGGCGGCGAGCCTCGGGGCCGCCGCCCATGTCGCGCGTCGTCGGCGCAAACGACGGGCTGGCACGCGACGTCTGGCCGCCGCGTGTCGGAATTTGGTCACTCGTGATGTGTGCTTCGGGTTTCGTTCGCGATTTGGCCGCTCGTGATGTGCGAAATCCGCTCCGAAGGTTCGGCGAGGCATCCTTTATGCACGGCCATCGGAATTTACGCTGGTAGTCACTCATGTGTATGCATGGATTGGCAGGCGGGCGTCTCGTGCCCCGTGGAAAGCACATCACGAGCGGCCAAATTCCGACTCGGAGGCCTCTGAAACATCACGAGCGGCCGTTTTCCGACGCTGTCCCATGCTCTTGCCGCAGAGGTGGTGCCTCTCGACACGCGGGAGACCCTGTGTGCCGTCCTCGAGGCACAGATGCGTCTTGGCGCTGACCACCTGATTGGAAAAAACAGGGCGAGGGGAAGGCCCCTCGCCCTGCGCGTACCCTGGAGCCAGCAATCGGACTCGAACCGATGACCCCCGCTTTACGAGAGCGGTGCTCTACCAACTGAGCTATGCTGGCGCAGCAGTTAACTATAAGAGAAGCCCTCCGGCCGCGCAAGCGTTTTTCTCGTTGCTGGGCCGTCGCGCTGTTTGGGGCACATGGGAGCTGCTTATGTGTGGCGCAGGGGGGCAGAATGTCGGCGGGCGAGGTCGGCCATGGCCCGCATTCTCGCCGGAGCATGCCCTCCTTGGGCCGCGCACCTGTCGTCCCGCAAATGTAAGGTCTTTGTAAGGCATGGGTCTATCTGGGGAAACGTTAACCCCTTCTCGTCTCTGCGCGAGAGCCCTTTACGCTATCCTTATCGAGCGTTTACAGAGCTGTGATATATGGGCTCAACCGAGGGGAAGAGAGCACACTTGATTAGCTTTGAGCAGTTTCTCGGCGTCCTGTCGAGCAACCCCTTCCTGGTCGTGGTCATCCTCCTGGTGCTTGGCACCATCTTCGTCAACGGCGCGACCGACGCGGCAAACGCCATCGCCGAGCCTGTGGGCACCCGCTCCATCGACATAGACTCCGCCATCCTCATGTCCGTGGTCTGCAACTTCGTGGGCCTCGTCGTGATGTCGTTCATCTCCACCGCGGTGGCCGACACCATCTCCGGCATGGTGGACTTCGGCGGGGACTCCCACGCCGCCCTCATAGCCCTCGCCGCCGCCACGGTGGGCATCGTGGCCTGGGGCGTGGGCGCCTGGATCTTTGGCATCCCCACCTCCGAGAGCCACGCCCTCATCGCGGGCCTCACGGGTGCCGCGCTCGCCGTCTCGGGCGGCCTCGACGGCGTCAACATGGACGAGTGGATCAAGGTCATCTACGGCCTCGTGCTCTCCACGGTCCTGGGCTTTCTCGCCGGCTGGGCCATCTCCAAGGTCATCCCCATCGTCTGCGCCCGCGCGGATCGCCGCCGCGCCAACGGCTTCTTCGGGCATATGCAGGTCGTGGGCGCCGCGGGCGTGGCCCTCATGCACGGCGCGCAGGACGGGCAGAAGTTCATGTCGACCGCCATGCTCGCGGTCGCCCTCTCGCTCAACCTCACGGCCGCGGACATCGGCAGCTTCCCGCTCTGGATCATGGTGCTCTGCGCCGCCATCATGGCCATCGGCACCGCCGTGGGCGGCAAGAAGATCATCAAGAAGGTGGGCATGGAGATGGTCCGCCTCGAGAAGTACCAGGGGTTCGCCGCCTCCGTGAGCGCCACCGCGAGCCTGCTCATCGCCACGCTGACGGGCCTTCCCGTCTCGACCACCCACACCAAGACCGCCGCCATCATGGGCGCCGGCGCCGCCAAGGACCCGCGCTCCGTCAACTGGGGCGTCGCCAAGGAGATGGTCCTCACCTGGGTCTTCACGTTCCCGGGGTGCGGCCTCATCGGCTACGTGCTCGCCAAGCTCTTCCTCCTGGTCTTCTAGGCCGCACGCGCCACGCCAGGACCCGCCAGACAAGACAGCAAAGGAGACATCATGGCCCGCAAGAAGAAGGAAGACGAGTTCTACACCCTGCTCAGGGAGTTCGCCGCCCTCATCGTCGAGGCCGCTGCCGAGTACAGCTCCATCATCTGCGAGTTCCCGGAGTCGAAGAGCCGCATCCCCCACATGAAGGTCTACGAGTCGACCGGTGACGAGCGGGTCCAGACCATCATGAAGAAGCTCTACTCCTCCTTCATCACGCCCATCGACCGCGAGGACATAAGCGACCTCGCCCTGGCCATGGACGACGTGATCGACTCCATGTACGGCGTGGCCGTGCGCTTCGACCTCTTCAACATCTCCGACCTGCGCCTCGAGGCCAAGCAGATCGCCGAGCTCACGGTCAGGGCCGTCGACGAGATGCAGGAGATGATCAATCACCTCGCCGACTACAAGAAGGACCGGGTGGTCATGGAGAAGGCGCTCGCGGTGGGCAGCGTCGAGGACGAGGGGGACACCGTCTACCAGAACGCCCTGCGCCGGCTCTTCTCGGACGACGAGGACAACGGCGGCAAGTACGCGGTCACGTGGCTGCGCATCTTCGACCGCATGGAGATCTGCCTGGACGTCTGCGACCGCGTGGCCGCCACCGTGCGCGAGATCGTGATGAAGGACGCCTAGCCGCGCCTTCCCGGCCCCCGGACCGCCCCCCTTGTCGACGTATACTGTGAGCAGGCCATGCGTCGACGAGAGAGGGGACGTCATGCTGCATCGTGAGTTCAAGGGGCTCAGCCTGTCCGCGCTGGGGCTGGGTGCCATGCGCCTGCCCACGCTTGGGGGCAAGGACGCCGAGCCCGACCAGGCCGCCGTCGACGAGATGGTCGACCTCGCGCTGGAGGGCGGCATCAACTACTTCGACACCGCCTGGGGCTACCATGGCGGCGCCTCGGAGGTCGTGATCGGCCGCGCCCTCGCGCGCCACCCGCGCGACTCCTGGTACCTGGCGGACAAGTTCCCCGGCTACGACGCGGCCAACATGGGCAAGGTGGGGGAGATCTTCGAGCGCCAGCTCGAGAAGACGGGCGCGGGCCACTTTGACTTCTACCTCTTCCACAACGTCTGCGAGAAGAACGTGGACGGCTACCTTGACCCAAGAAACGGCATCCTCGAGTACCTGCTGCGCCAGCGCGACGCGGGCCGCATCCGCCACCTGGGCTTCTCGACGCACGGCGACCTGCCGTGCATGGAGCGCTTCCTCGACGCCTTCGGCGAGTCGATGGAGTTCTGCCAGATCCAGCTCAACTACCTCGACTGGCGCCTGCAGAACGCGCGCGGCAAGGTGGAGCTCCTGCGCGAGCGGGGGATCCCCGTGTGGGTGATGGAGCCGGTGCGCGGCGGGAAGCTGGCGACGCTCGGCGCCGCCGACGAGGCGCGGCTCGCCGCGCTGCGTCCCGACGAGGACCCCGCGGCCTGGGCGTTTCGCTTCGTGCAGGGGGTGCCCGAGGTCGTGGTGACGCTCTCCGGCATGTCAAACCTGGACCAGCTGCGCGCCAACCTGCGGACCTTCTCGCAGCTCCGCCCGCTCGGGGCCGAGGAGCTCGCGGCGCTTGACGCCGTGGTGGACGGCATGCTCGCGGCCCACACGGTGCCCTGCACGGCCTGTCACTACTGCACCTCCCGCTGCCCCATGGGCCTCGACATCCCCAAGCTGCTCGAGCTCTACAACGAGCACATGGTCTCGGGCGGCGGGTTCGTGCCGAGCATGTTCGTGGGCACCCTGCCCGAGGACAAGCGCCCCGGTGCCTGTGTGGGCTGCGGGAGCTGTGCTCAGGTGTGCCCGCAAGGGATCGACATCCCCGGCGCCCTGGCGGACTTCTCGGAGCGCCTTGCCAGCTAGGGGCCTGGAGGCAGGAGGGGCCGATGGCACGACCGACCCGCTTGGACGCGGTCCTGTTCGACTTCGATGACACGCTCTGCGAGACGGAGGACAAGAACCTCGCGCTCGTGCGCTCCATCCTGCGGGACATGGGCGCCGACGTCTCAGACGAGGACCTGCTCGCCCTCTCCGGCGGGGACGACCGCGTGACCGTGCCGCCGCTGCTCAGGCGCTATGGGGCGACCGGTGACATCGAGGACTACGAGCGCGCCCGCGACGGCTGCTTCCGCACGTACGCCGAGGGGGACCTCTCCTTGGAGCCGGGCGCGCCCGAGCTCCTGAGGTCCCTGCGCGCGCGGGGGGTGGCCGTGGGGATCGTGTCCACGACGGTCTCCCGGTGCCTGCTCACGGCGCTCGCGCGGATGCGCCTGCTGCCCCTGTTCGACGTGATCGTGTGCGGGGACATGGTGGGGCGGCGCAAGCCCGACCCCGAGCCGTACCTGCGCGCGCTCGAGCTTCTCGGCGTGGAGCCGAGCCACGCGGTGGTGGTCGAGGACTCGCCGACGGGCATCGCCGCCGGCCGGGCGGCGGGCTGCCACGTGATCGCCTATCGGGGCTGCTCGCTGGCCAAGGACGTCTCGGCCGCCGACGAGGTGATCGACTCGTTCGTGGGGCTCGAGCTGTAGGCGCGCCTGGGCCGTGCCGGGCGTGCCGGCCGTCGGGGCGCCCTACGCGAGGCCCGCGGCGAAGGTGACGAGCTCGTCCACGTCTTGCTCGGTGGTGGCCCAGGAGCAGACGAAGCGCACCACGCGCCGGCCGTCCTCGAGCACGAGGAAGGTCTCGCAGCCGCACGCCTCCTCGAGGGCCTGGGCCTGCCCGGCGCTCACCGTGAAGAACTGCTGGTTGGACGCGGAGTCGCCGTAGGGCTCGAGGCCCAGCCCCACGAGGCCCTCGCGCAGGCGCAGGGCGCACGCGTTGGCGTGGCGGGCGTGGGCCCACCAGGGCGCCTCGCCGCCGTCGGGCGCGGGGGCGAGCGCGGCCTCGAACTGCACGCCGAGCAGCCGCCCCTTGGCCAGGAGCCCGCCGCGCTCCTTCACGAGGTACGGGAAGGCCTCGCGCAGCCGCGGGCTCGAGATGACCATGGCCTCGCCGAAGAGGAGCCCGTTCTTGGTCCCGCCGAGGTAGAAGGCGTCGCAGCGTCGCGCGATGTGCTCGAGCGTGAGGCCGTGCGCGGCCGGTGACGTGAGGCCCGAGGCCAGCCGCGCCCCGTCGAGGTAGATCGCGAGCCCGCGCTCGGCGGCCCAGTCGCAGATGGCGTCGAAGCGCGTGAGGTCCCACACGCCGCCGAGCTCGGTCGTGTCGGAGAGGTAGATGGCCGCCGGGCGCGTCATGTGCCGGCCGCACGAGCACTGGAACCGCCAGACGCGCTCGGCGCCCTCGGGCGAGAGGAAGCCGTCACGGTCGTCCGTGGGGAGCACGGTGCGCCCGCACGCGGCGATGGCGCCCGTCTCGTGGACGTTGATGTGGGCGTCCGGGGTGCAGATGACGCCCTCCCACTCCCTGAGGAGCCCCGTCACGCCGATGACGTTGGCCGAGGTCCCTCCCACGCAGAACTCCACGGTGACGTCGTCGCGCCCGCACGCGGCGCGGATGAGCTCGCGCGCCCGCTCGCAGTGGGCGTCTCCCTCCTCGGTGTAGCCGGGGGCCTGCTCGTCGTTGGTGGCGACGAGGGCCCTGAGCACCTCGGGTGCGGCGCCCTCCGAGTAGTCGTTCCTGAACATGCGCATGCCGGTCTCCGTTCTCGCGAGTCGTCCGGGGAGATTGTACGCCGCAGGGGCGCGCGCGGCAGGGTTAGGGCGCTCCTGTGTCAGATTTCGGGCGGTCTGGGTGCCTCGGACCGACGGGCTCGCTCCTGGCGCGCGCTCGGCCAACCCTCAACTGGGAAAACGTGAATGCCGAAACGTGTCACGGAGATGTTGACAGTACGGAGGCACCCAGACCGGCCGAAATCTGACACAGGCCCCCTTGAAATCTCGCGCTGGACCCGCTTCCGACGGTTGTGCACCATCGAGAGGCTTCCTCCACCTCAGATAGTTTGAAGTTGGATAGCATAGCTGCATAAGCCGAAAACAAGCGCTCAGTTGGTCAGAATTCGCGTGCATACGAGTCCCTCGCTGATGGCGCACAGCCGAGAAGGGCCCCGCCCGGGCATTGTTACAACTGCCGCGCGAGCGTGGCGCACGAGCCTGAAAGGGACTAAGGTAGGTCCGAAATGACATCGGATTCGGCGCGCCCGCCAGAGGGGAAGACCATGGAGAAGAAGGACATCGACTGGGGAAGCCTCGGCTTTGTCTACCAGCCCACCGACTACAGCTACGTCTGTGACTACCGCGACGGTGCCTGGGGGGAGGGTGGCCTCACGACCGACCACACCCTCACGCTCTCCGAGTGCGCGGGCATCTTCCACTACTGCCAGG
>CAZUOD010000018.1:0-18326 GCA_964621975.1 uncultured Atopobium sp. | reverse complement strand
AAGCACATGCCGTACTTCGTCATCGTCATCGACGAGCTCGCCGACCTCATGATGGTGGCCGGCAAGGACGTGGAGTCCTCGATCGTGCGCATCGCCCAGCTCGGGCGCGCCGCGGGCATCCACCTCATCGTGGCCACGCAGCGTCCCTCCGCCGACGTCGTCACGGGCCTCATCCGCGCCAACATCGACAACCGCGTGGCGCTCTCCGTCGACAACTCCATCAACTCTCGCATCATCTTGGACCAGAAGGGCGCCGAGCAGCTCCTCGGCAAGGGCGACATGCTCGTGAAGCTGCGCGGCAGGAAGCCCCGGCGCGCCCAGGGCTGCTGGGTCAGCGACGAGGAGATCGAGCGGGCGGTCCAGTTCATACGCGAGCAGGTCAGCGCCGACTACCACGAGGACATCCTCACGGCCGTGGTCCCCACAGCCCCAGGGTCTGCCGAGGTCGGGGCCGCCAAGGACGACGACCCGCTCGTCTGGGAGGCCGCGCGCATAGTTGTGGACTCTCAGCTCGGCTCCACCTCGAGCCTGCAGCGCGCCCTTTCCGTGGGGTACGCTAGGGCCGGCAGAATCATGGACATGCTCGAGGCGAAGGGCGTCGTGGGGCCGGCGAACGGGTCGAAGCCGCGCGAGGTCCTCATGGACAAGGACGCCCTCGAGGAGCTCAGGGTCCAAGAGGCGGCATACAGGGAGGTGGAGTAGGCGTGCCCCGTCCGAGGTTCAGCGAGGTGCTCGTGACGCGCAGGCACGAGCTGGGGCTCTCCGTCTCCCAGGCCTCCAAGATCTTGCGGCTGCGCGAGGACGTCCTCATCGCCTTCGAGGAGGGCAACTACGACCACATGCCCCAGAGCGGCTATGCCCAGGGCATGCTCTCGAGCTACGCGCGCTACCTCGGCCTCAACGCGCGCGAGATCGTCGACCTGTTTCAGGAGGAGCTCTACGAGCACAACCACGGCACCTCCTCCCACGAGCTGAGGCGCCGCACGCGCCAGAACCAGTCGGGTCGTGGGGTGTCCGGCTACGACGTGCTCAACGAGGCGGACTCGCGCCCGAAGGCCTACGTGGAGTACCGGCCCCTGCTACCATCCTCGGGAGGCCCTGCCGGCGACATGGGTGACTTCGCCACCTCGTCGCCGGCGCGACCACGGACGTCCATCCCGCTGGCAGGCTCGGACGCCTCCCGCGCCGCATCGTCTCCGACCCACCGCTACAACACGGCGCCCACCCGCGAGCGCACCGGGACGAGCACGGCCCGGAGGCGTTCCCAAGGCCAGCGCCGCAGGCGGGCCTCGTCCAATGGCGACGGGGCGAGCCGCCTGCTGAACGAGAGCCGCTACGCCCCCGGGCGCGGCGAGGACGCCAGCTCCCGGGCGCTCACCGGAAGGCTCTATCGCAGGGACGACGTGAGCACGAGGCGCGTGGGGGCAGGCGAGTACACCGACGACCTGCGCTACGACGACCAGGCGAGCCCCTACGCCCCCGCCTCCACCATCTCGGGCCGGCGCTCCTCCCGAAACATCGCGTCGGTCGAGCGGCCCAACGTGAGGCGCCAGAGGTCGCGCTCCCACGGCTCCTCCTCACGGCGCGGTCGGCGTCGGCGCCCCGAGGGGCCGCTGGACGTCGTGCGGGAGTTCTTCTCGAGCCCCAGTCGCGCGCTCTTCGCGATCATCGTCCTGCTCGCGATCGTGCTCACGGCCATCCTGGTCCTCTCGGTGAGCTCGTGCGTGAGCTCGGGGTCGCAGTCTACGGACGACGGGCAGACCGTTGCCGTCAACAGCGTGACCTCCGACACGGACGAGGACGCCGACACGACAGATGATGAGACCGCCGAGGCCGAGTCCACAGACGACGAGGCGGACGAGGACGCCTCCGACGAGGACGGCGAGACCGTCGTGGAGGTCTCCGTGGCGAGCGGGGAGGTCTCCTGGGTCGAGATCGAGTGCGACGGCGAGAGCGAGGTCGCCGACACCCTCACGGGTCCCTGGAGCGCCACCTACACCGTCTACGACTCCATCACGATCCAGGCCGCCAACCCCAGCGTGGTGACGGTCACCGAGAACGGCGAGGCCGTCGACTTCACCTCCCATGCGAGCGGCATGGGGTCGGTCACGATCGAGGGCACACCGCTCGCCGAGGACGCCGAGGATGCCGAGGACGCTGAGGACTCCTCGACGGACGAGACGGACACAACGGGCTAGCGCCGAGAGGCCGGCCCCAGAAGGAAGTGATGCAGCATGGCAAAGGAATCGAGCTTCGACGTCGTCTCCGTCGTTGACATGCAGGAGGTCGACAACGCCTGCCAGCAGGCGTCGCGCGAGCTCTCCCAGCGCTACGACCTCAAGGGCTCGGGCGCCACGCTCGAGCTCTCCAAGCGGGAGGGCACGATCAGGGTCTCGGCCCCCTCGGAGTTCGTGGCGGGCCAGGTGCGCGACGTGCTCGCGAGCAAGCTCACGCGCCGGGGGATCGACCTCGCCGCCGTCCGCTGGTCGGAGCCGCAGGCGGCAGGCGGCATGACCGTGCGCCAGACGGGCACGGTCATCCAGGGCATCGACCAGGACACGGCCAAGAGGATCGCCAAGGACGTGCGCGACCTCAAGGTCAAGGCCCGCGCGGCCGTGGAGGGCGACAAGCTGCGCGTGAGCTCGCCCTCGCGCGACGTCCTCCAGTCGGTCATAGCGGCACTCAAGGAGCGTGACTATGGGCAGCCCCTGCAGTTCGTCAACTATCGATAGGGGCCAGGCGCCGGGCGTGCTGTTCGTCACGCTCGGCTGCGCGAAGAACGAGGTCGACACCGATCGCATGCGCGCCCTGCTCCTGCGCTCGGGCTTCGTGGAGGTCACCTCCGCCGAGAGGGCCGACGTGGCCATCGTGAACACCTGCTCGTTTCTCGCCTCGGCCACCGAGGAGTCGGTCGAGGCGACCCTCGAGCTCGCCGAGGGCGTGAGCGAGGGGGTTCGCTCGTGCCCGATCGTGATGTGCGGCTGCGTCCCGTCGCGCTACGGCGCAGACGAGCTCGCCGCCGAGCTCCCCGAGGTCGCGGCCTTCGTGCGCGCCGAGGACGAGGACGGCATCGTCGATGTGGTGAGCTCGGTGCTCTCGCTGCCCAGCGCCCCCGGCGCCCCGGTGGGGGAGTGTGGCGAGGGTCCGCTTCGCACCGTCGAGGGCACGAGCGCCTTCGTCAAGATCTCCGAGGGGTGCGACCGCTTCTGCACCTTCTGCGCCATCCCCTACATCCGCGGCCGCTACCGCTCGCGCCCGGCCGACGAGGTCCTGGCCGAGGTGGAGGGCCTGCTCCAGGGCGGCGTGCGCGAGGTCGTCCTCATAGGGCAGGACACCGGCGTCTGGGGCCGCGACCTCGGCGCGGGGCAGACGCTCGCCTCGCTCCTGCGCCAGGTGGCGGGGGCGGTCCGGCCCTTCGGCGGGTGGGTGCGCGTGCTCTACCTCCAGCCCGAGGGCATGACCGACGAGCTCATAGCCACCTTGCGAGACGTCGACGAGGTCCTGCCCTACATAGACATCCCGATCCAGCACTGCTCGGAGCGGGTGCTCACGGCGATGGGGCGCCCCGGCTCGGCCGACGGGCTCGCCCGGCTCTTCGCGCGGCTTCGCGAGGAGATCCCCGGCATGGTGCTGCGCACGACCGCCATGGCGGGCTTTCCCGGCGAGACCGACGAGGAGGCCGACGAGCTCCTCAGGTTCATCGCCGAGCAGGAGTTCGACTACTGCTCGGTCTTCGCCTACTCGCAGGAGGACGGCACCCGCGCCGCGGCCATGGAAGGCCAGGTCGCCGAGGACGTGAAGCTCGAGCGCACCCAGCGCCTCGTGGACCTCACCGAGCAGCTGGGCTTCTCGGCCACGGCCGCGCACGTCGGGGAGCGCGTCCAGGTGATCGTCGACGGCATCGAGGAGGGCCCCGACGGCCCCGAGCTCATGGGGCACGCGTGGTTCCAGGCACCCGACTCCGACGGCGCCGTCCACATCGTGGGCGACGGCGAGGTCGCCGTCGGGGACGTCGTGAGCGTGGACCTCGTCGACTCGTTCTGCTACGAGCTGGTGGGCGAGCTCGTGGGGGAGGTGCGCCACAGATGACGCTCAGACGTGGCATCTGGACCCCGGCCAACGTCGTGACCTGCATCAGGATCGCCCTCATACCGGTCTTCATGCTCGTGGCCATCGCCGCCGGGAAGGAGGCGGGCACCCTCGACCCCACGCTGTCCGTCCTGGCCTTCGCGCTCTACGCCGGTCTCAGCCTCACCGACAAGCTCGACGGCTGGCTCGCCCGCTCGCGCCATGAGATCACCGACTTCGGCAAGTTCCTCGACCCCATCGCCGACAAGATCCTCGTCTTCTCGGCGCTCCTGCTCCTGCTCGAGCAGCAGTCGGTGAGCGTGTGGGCCGTCTTCGTGATCTTGCTGAGGGAGTTCCTGGTGAGCGCGCTTCGCATGGTCGCGAGCGCAAACGGCGAGGTCATCGCCGCCGATGGGCTCGGCAAGGCCAAGACCGCCGTGACCATGGTCGCGCTCTGCGGCTACTACCTGACCTTCGCGGTCTGCTCGCTGGACCTGGATCAGCTGGCCTCGCTTCTTCTGCTCGTCTCGCACGCGCTCATGACGGCCGCCGTGGTGCTCACCGTGGTCTCGGGCTGCCAGTACTTCTGGAACGCGCGCCACGTGGTGTTTCGCTAGGGGCGCATCATGGGCGAGCGGGCGCGTCTCTTGGATGACCCCGAGCTCCTCGCGGCCTGCGAGGGGCTCGTCCGCGCCGCGGCGCGTGCCGGGCTCACGCTGGGGTGCGCGGAGTCCTGCACGGGAGGGCTCGTCTCGGGCTGCCTCACGGCCGTGCCGGGCTCGTCCGAGGTGGTGCTCGGGGGCATCGTGAGCTACGCCGTCGACGTCAAGCGCCGCGTCCTGGGCGTCTCTGGGGAGGTGCTTGACGCCCCCGGCGTCGGCGCCGTCTCGGGCGCGTGCGCGCGCGAGATGGCCGAGGGCGCGCGGCGCGTGCTCGGCTGCGACGTCGCCGTCTCGGTGACGGGCATCGCGGGCCCCGGCGGGGCCGAGCCCGGAAAGCCGGTGGGCACCGTCTGGCTCGGGCTCGCCGCCCCCGGACGCACCATCGCCCGCCACATGCTCTTTGAGGGGGGGCGCGCCGAGGTGCGCCGCAGCGCCGTGGCAGAGGCCGTCCGCCTGCTTCGTGAGGGCGTTGAGGAGGCCTCGGGCGCCACCGTGCCGTCGGGCTAGCGCGGGCGGGATCGCACCGGGCCCGTGGGCTGGGCCCGGATGGCCCCTTCGGGGCGTCCCGGCAGCGGGGCGTACGGGCACGGTCCGCGCGTCGGCGATGTGACGTCCGTGACAGCCCCTAGGCTCCTGGCGATGGTGTTGACACAGAACGGTTGTTCGTATACCATCACCTCTGCAGAGCGACCCAAGGGAGAGAGCATGGCCAGGAGCAAGGGCATCAGCAAGGAGATCCAGCCCCGTACCACCGGTGAGAAGCGCGAGGAGGTCCTCAAGTCGACCACGGCGGAGATCGAGAAGAGGTTCGGCAAGGGCTCCATCATGCGCTTCGGGGATGACGGCCCCAGCTACGAGGTGGAGGCCATCCCCACCGGCTCGCTCGCGCTCGACGCCGCGCTCGGCATCGGCGGGGTGCCGCGCGGCCGCATCGTGGAGATCTACGGCCCCGAGTCCTCGGGCAAGACCACCCTCTCGCTCGAGATCCTCGCCGAGGCGCAGGCCCTCGGCGGCGTCGTCGCCTTCATCGATGCCGAGCACGCGCTCGATCCCGGCTACGCGGCGCGCATCGGGGTCGACATAGACGAGGTGCTCATCTCCCAGCCGGACACCGGCGAGCAGGCCCTCGAGATCTGCGACATGCTCGTGCGCTCGGGCGCCATCGACGTCGTGGTCATAGACTCCGTGGCCGCGCTCACCCCCCGCGCCGAGATCGAGGGTGAGATCGGGGACTCCACGGTGGGCCTCCAGGCGCGCCTCATGAGCCAGGCCCTGCGCAAGCTCGCCGGCTCGCTCTCCAAGTCAAACACCACCTGCATCTTCATCAACCAGCTGCGCGAGAAGATCGGCGTCATGTTCGGCAACCCGGAGACCACGCCGGGCGGGCGGGCGCTCAAGTTCTTCGCGTCCGTGCGCATGGACATCCGCCGCGTCGAGACCATCAAGGCCAACGGTGACGCCGTGGGCAGCCGCGTGCGCGTCAAGGTGGTCAAGAACAAGGTGGCGCCCCCCTTCAGGCAGGCCGAGTTCGACATCATGTACGGCAAGGGCATCTCCAAGGAGGGCTCGATCCTCGACATGGCGGTCGACTACGACATCGTGACCAAGTCCGGGTCGTGGTTCACCTACGAGACGGAGCGGCTCGGCCAGGGCCGCGAGGCAGCCAAGGAGTTCCTCGCCTCCAACCCCGAGCTCATGGATGAGATCGACCACCGCGTCCGCGTGGCGTGCGGCCTCGAGCTGGGTGACGAGCGCGTGGGCGAGCCCATGGCGCGGCCTGACGAGGATCTCCGGTGACCGAGGGGGACCTCTCCTGGGACGTGACGCTCCCGGAGCGCGGAGCGCGCACGAGCACATGGCAGCGGTCCCGTGCCCGATTGCACATCCTCTCGCCCGAGCACGGCGAGGAGGACCTCTCTGTGCCCGTCGCAGTGGGACGCCGACTCCAAGCGGCGCGCGAGACCGCCTCAGCACCCACCTCGCGCCAGGAGCTCCTCACGCTCGTTGACGAGCTCTCGACACGCTGCGCCCACGCGCGCATGGAGGAGCTCATCGCGCGCAGGGACCTCTCCGCCCACGAGCTCAGGGAGCGCTTGGGTCGGGACGGCTACCAGGACCGCGTCATCGACGACATCGTGGCGCGCGCCGAGCGGACGGGCCTCGTGGACGACGCGCGCTTCGCGGCGGCGTTCGCGCGCTCCAAGGCCTCGGCCGGGTGGGGGAGGCTCAAGATCTCGCGCGAGCTTGCCCAACGGGGAATAGACATCGAGGGACTCGGGGTCTGGCCAGACGAGCTCCTCTGTGAGGAGGGTGAGCTCGAGCGCGCCCGTGAGCTCGCGGGACGCCGGCGTCTCACGGGTCAGAACGACCGCCAGAAGATCATGCGCTTCCTCTGCGGCCGAGGCTTCTCCGCGAGCGTCGCCGCGCGCGCGGCCCGGGAGGCCACGGACGATGAGGAGGAGCCCATGCCGTCCTACCACGGGCTCATTTGACATAATCGCGTTCTGCACGTAGGATGGACATGCTATCGGAGCGCACTCTCACGCTGGATTGCCAGCTGTTGTTCATACTCTTGCATCTGTCATTTCGGCTGCTGCACCTGCTTGACACTCAGCATACGCTCGGCGTCATGGCTGCGTCTCCCCTGGCGGGTTCCATGGCCTCTGCCATGGTCTCCTGAACCACCGATGACACGCAGATTTTCTGAGGAGCGGCCATGGAATTGATCTTCGTAGGAATCGTCTGCCTGGCAGTGGGCGCGGGTGTCGTCTACTTCGTGCTCGCCGGCCAGAGCAACTCCCGACTCAAGAGCGCGCAGGCACGCCTCGACTCCGCCCAGGTCGAGGCGGACCGCATCTCGGCGGAGGCCGTCCGCCAGGCCGAGAACGCCAAGAAGGAGGCCATACTCGAGGCCAAGGAGGAGATCATCCAGCTCAGGCAGAGCTCCGAGGCGGAGGACAAGAAGCGCAAGGGCGAGCTCCAGGCCCTCGAGAGCCGCATCATCCAGCGCGAGGAGTCGCTCGACCACAGAAACGACGCGCTCGACCGCCGCGAGCACCAGCTCTCGAGCCTGCAGGGCCAGCTCGACCGGCGCAAGAACGACCTCGACGAGATGACCTCGCGCCAGCAGGCCGAGCTCGAGCGCATCGCCGGACTCTCCACCGATGAGGCCCACGACGAGCTCCTCGCCCGCGTGCGCGCGGACGCCGTCCGCGAGGAGGCGCAGATCCTGCGCGAGTCCGAGCAGAGCGTGCGCGCCCGGGCCGACAAGACGGCCCGCGAGATCATCTCGACCGCGATCCAGCGCTGCGCCGCCGACCAGGCCGGAGAGATCACGGTCACCTCGGTCCACATCCCCTCCGATGACCTCAAGGGCCGCATCATCGGCCGCGAGGGCAGGAACATCCGCACCTTCGAGCAGGTCTCGGGCGTCTCGCTCGTCATCGACGACACCCCTGAGACCGTCGTGCTCTCGAGCTTCGACCCCGTCCGGCGCGAGACCGCCCGCGTGGCCCTCGAGAACCTCATCGCCGACGGCCGCATCCACCCCGCGCGCATCGAGGAGCTCTACAAGAAGGCCGAGTCGCTCGTCTCCGAGCGCATCCGCGAGGCCGGCGAGCAGGCCGCCTTCGACGCCGGCATCCACGATCTTCACCCCGAGCTCGTGAAGACCCTCGGGGCGCTTCGCTACCGCACCTCCTTCGGGCAGAACGTCCTCTCGCACTCCATCCAGGTCGCCGCCCTCTGCGGGACCATGGCCTGCGAGCTCGGGCTCGACCCGGCGCCCGCCAAGCGCGCGGGCCTTCTGCACGACATCGGCAAGGCTATCGACCACGAGGTCGAGGGCCCGCACGCCGTCATCGGCGCGGATCTCGCACGCCGCCACGGCGAGCGTCCCGAGATCGTCCACGCCATCGAGGCCCACCACGCCGACGTCGAGCCCGACACCGTCCTCGACGTCCTGGTCCAGGCTGCCGACGCGATCTCGGCCGCACGCCCGGGTGCCCGGCGCGAGTCGGCGGAGAACTACATCAAGCGCCTCGAGAAGCTCGAGGAGATCTCCAATGCCCACGACGGCGTCGAGCGCACCTACGCGATGCAGGCAGGCCGCGAGCTGCACGTCATGGTCGAGCCTGAGAAGATCTCCGACGCCCAGGCCACCGTGCTCGCACACGACATCGCCAAGCAGATCGAGGACGAGATGGAGTATCCCGGCCAGGTCCGCGTGGTGGTCATCCGCGAGTCGCGGGCCGTCGACGTGGCGAAGTAGGCACATGGGCGCGGACGCGCAGGACCTCGTCGGCTTCGTCTCCTCGCTCGGGGGGGAGCGCGCGCTGCGCGTCGAGGAGAACCTCGGCGAGGGGTACGTGCGCCTGCGCGTCGCCGAGGCCGAGCGCCGCCAGGCCAAGCACGACGTCCGCTGCGTCGAGGACGCGGTCATCGAGATGCTGCGAAACGCCCGCGACGCCGGTGCGCGCCACGTCTATGTGGCCACCTCGCGCGAGGGCGACCTGCGCACGACGACCATGCTCGATGACGGCTCGGGCATTCCCGAGGACATGCACCGACGCGTCTTCGAGGCGCGTGTGACCTCCAAGCTCGAGAGCGTCCACATGGACCGCTGGGGGGTCCACGGACGGGGCATGGCGCTCTTCTCGATACGCGAGAACGCCGTCTCGGCCGAGGTGGTCTCGTCGGCCCCGGGCAAGGGCTCGGCCATCCGCATGGTCACCGACGCCAACGCGCTGGCGGAGCGCGCTGACCAGTCGAGCTGGCCCGCCGTGGAGGTCGGCGAGGACGGGGCCCTTGCCTGCGTGCGCGGACCGCACAACATCGTGCGCACCTGCTGCGAGTTCGCCCTCGAGGAGCGCTCCTCGTGCGAGGTCTTCCTCGGCTCCCCGGCCGAGGTCGTGGCCACGGCCCGCGCGCGGGCGCCGCAGTCCGTGGACGGCTCGGAGCTGCTCTTCATGGACAGCCTCTCCGAGCTGCCCGTGCTCGAGCGGCTGCGGGCGGCCTCGGACGCCGCCGAGCTGCGCGAGCAGGCGCGCTCGCTGGGCCTCGAGATGTCCGAGCGAACCGCCCACCGCATCGTCTCCGGGCAGATCCGGCCGCTGCGCAGCATCGTCGCCCGCCTCACGCACAAGGGCTCCGGGCAGCGCGGGACCGCTCGCCAGGAGGTCGACCTCGCACGCGACCGCCGGGGCCTCAAGATCTCGCGCGAGGACCTCGACGAGTTCTCGCGCGTCCTCGAGCGCGACTTCTCGTCGCTCGCCGAGCGCTACTACCTCTCCCTCTCCGCGGACCCGAAGGTTCGCGTCACGCCCAGGAGGATCACGGTGACCTTCGAGCTCGAGGAGGGGGACTAGGGCGCGCGCCCTTCCCAAGCGCAGCGCGCACCAGTAGAATCGTTGGGGACCACGACAGCACACACGCACCAGATCGCAGAACCCTCGCAGCAGGAGTCAGAACATGGATTTTCTCAAGGTGTCGAGCAAGTCCTCGCCGGCCTCGGTCGCCGGAGCCATCGCGGGGCTCGTCAAGGACGGGGCCCCTGTCAACATCCAGTGCGTCGGCGCGGGCGCCGTCAACCAGGCCATCAAGGCCGTGGCCATCGCGCGCGGCTTCCTCATTCCCACGGGGGTGGACATCTCCTGCGCGCCCACCTTCTCGGACATCGAGATCTCGGGTGAGAGCCGCACCGCGATCCGCATCGCCATCTGCGTGCACCGAATCGGCGCTCCCCTGGGCGCGCCGGACGAGGCCGGCCGCGGCGAGGGGACGGGTGCCTGATGGCTCTGCCCTCCGTGCTCGTGGGAAAGACCTACTGCGTCAGGACCTTCGGCTGCCAGATGAACCTCCACGACTCCGAGCGCGTCTCGGGTCTGCTCGACGCATGCGGCTGCATCTGCGTCGAGAACCCGGACGAGGCGGACGTCGTCGTCTTCATGACGTGCTGCGTGCGCGAGAACGCCGACCAGCGCCTCTACGGCCAGGCCTCGGCCATGGTGAGCGCGCCCACACCACCCTCGGGCCGGCGCGTCGTGGCCATCGGCGGCTGCGTGGCCCAGCGCGACGGCGAGACGATCCGCGAGCACATCCCCTGCGCGGACGTGGTCTTCGGCACGAGTGCCCTCGCGAGCCTCCCGGAGCTGCTCGCCGAGGCCTACGCGGACGAGGGCCGCTCCGTGGAGGTGGACACCGTCGAGGAGGGTCGGCCCTTCTCGACCGAGCTCCCGAGCCGCCGCGAGCAGCCCTTCCACGCCTGGGTCCCCATCATGACCGGCTGCGACAACTTCTGCACCTACTGCATCGTGCCCCACGTGCGCGGCCGCGAGAGGAGCCGCATGCAGGAGAGCGTGGTCGCCGAGGTCGAGCGGCTCGTGGCTGACGGCGTGCGCGAGGTCTGCCTGCTCGGGCAGAACGTGAACTCCTACGGGCGCACCCTCTACGGCGAGCCGCGCTTCGCCGAGCTCCTCCGCAAGGTGGCCGCGACGGACATCGAGCGCATACGCTTCACCTCGTCAAACCCCAAGGACCTCTCGGACGACACCATCGCCGCCATGGCGGAGCTCCCCAACGTCATGCCGCACCTGCACCTCGCCGTGCAGAGCGGCTCCACGCGCGTCCTGCGCGCCATGAACCGGAGCTACAGCCGGGAGGGCTACCTCGACCTCGTGGGTCGCCTGCGCGCAGCCATGCCCGACCTCGCGCTCTCGACCGACATCATCGTGGGCTTCCCCGGCGAGACGGAGCAGGACTTCGAGGACACGCTCTCGCTCGTGCGCGAGGCCGCCTTCTCGTCGGCCTACACCTTCATCTACTCGCCGCGCCCGGGCACGCCGGCGGCGAGGATGCGAGACGACACCCCACGCGAGGTCATCCAGGCGCGCTTCGACCGGCTGGCCGAGCTCGTGGCGCTCCAGGCGCACGAGGCCAACCAGAGAGACGTCGGGAGCGTGGCGAGCGTGCTCGTGGAGGGCACGTCCAAGAGGGATGACTCGGTGATGGTGGGGCACAGCGAGAAGAACCAGACGGTGCACTTCTCGCTGCCTCCCGCCCAGCGCGCCGAGGAGCTCGTGGGCCGCATCGTTGACGTGCGCGTCGATGAGGCGCGCACGTGGTACCTGCGCGGGACGGTGGAGGGCGAGCCCCGATGAGCGTCCCGGGCCCCGTCGTCTGCGTCGTCGGGCCCACGGCCTCGGGCAAGAGCGCGGTCGCGGAACTTGTGGCCGAGCGGCTGGGGAGCGCCGTCGTCTCCGTCGATGCCATGCAGGTCTACCAGGGGATGGACATCGGCACTGCCAAGACGCCCTTGGCCGAGCGGCGGGTGCCGCTTCTCATGGTGGACGTGGCTGACCCCTCGGAGAGCTACTCGGCCTCGCTCTTCCAGGCGGCCGCGCGCCGCTGCGTGGACGGGCTGCTCGACGCCGGCCGGGTGCCCGTGCTCTGCGGCGGGACGGGCCTGTACCTCGACGCCGTGATCGACGAGATGGAGTTTCCCTCCGGGGAGCGCGACGGCGAGGCGCGCGGGCGCTACGAGGCGCTCGCCGAGGGTCTGGGCCCGGCAGGGCTGCACGCCCTGCTCGCCGAGCGCGACCCCGCGAGCGCCGCGCTCATCCACCCCAACAACGTGCGCCGCACGATCCGCGCGCTCGAGATGCTCGACGAGGGCATCTCCTACGCCACCCATCACGAGGGCCTGCGAAGGCACACACCTCACTACGACGCCAGGATATGGGGCCTCACGATGGCGCGCGAGCGACTCTACGCCCGCATCGACGCGCGCTTCGACGCCATGCTCGAGCGCGGCCTCGTCGAGGAGGTGCGCCGCCTCGCCGCAGCAGGCCTCACGAGGGACTCCACGGCGGGCCAGGCCATAGGCTACAAGGAGCTGCTCTCGGCCCTCGCCGGTGAGATGTCGCTCGATGAGGCCACCGAGCTCGCGCGCCGCCGCTCGCGGCGCTACGCCAAGCGGCAGCTCTCATGGCTTCGCCGTGACGGGCGCGTCCGTTGGATCGACCTCGACGGGACGGGCCCAGAGGGTGCGGCCGAGACCATCCTGGCAGGCCTAGGGGGTGAGGGCGGTGTCGCGCTTTAGGCCGACCCCGACGGCCCCCGCGCGCGAGCGGGCCATTCTCGTGGGCGTGGACCTCGCGCGCTCAGAGTGGTCGTGTGAGGAATCGCTCGCCGAGCTCGCGCGGCTCGCCGAGACCGACGGGGCCGAGGTGGTGCTCACCATGACCCAGCGTCTCCCCGCGCCCGTCCCCAAGACCTTCATCGGCAGGGGCAAGGTCGAGGAGCTCTGCTCGCAGGTGCGCGCGCTCGATGCTGACGTCGTCATCTTCGATGACGAGCTCACCCCGTCCCAGCAGGCCAACCTCGAGCGGGCCGTGGGCGAGCCCGTCAAGGTCATCGACCGCACGGCCCTCATCCTGGACATCTTCGGGGTCCACGCCAGGACGCGCGAGGGGCGCCTGCAGGTCCAGCTCGCCCAGCTCCAGTACGTGCTCCCACGCCTGCGCGGCATGTGGGCCCACCTCGTGGGCGAGCAGACCCGCGGCGGCATAGGGAGCCGCTTTGGGCAGGGCGAGAGCCAGCTCGAGGTGGACCGGCGCCTCGTGCGCGCGCGGATCTCGACGCTCAGGCGCGAGCTCAAGCGCCTCGAGCTGCGCCGCGGGGTGCAGAGCAAGGCCCGCTGGGACTCGGGCGTCTTTCGCGTGGCCCTCGTCGGCTACACCAACGCCGGCAAGTCCACGCTGCTCAACCGCCTCACCGGGTCCGAGGTCTACGTGCGAGACGAGCTCTTCGCCACGCTCGACCCCACGACGCGCGCCCTCGAGCTCGACGAGGGGCGCAAGGTCACCGTGACCGACACGGTGGGTTTCATCCAGAAGCTCCCCACGATGCTCGTGGAGTCGTTCAAGTCGACCCTGGCCGAGGTGCGCGCGGCCGATCTCGTGCTGCTCGTCGCCGATGCCTCCGACGCGCATCGCGACCTCCAGATGGACGCCGTGCGCTCGGTGCTCGAGGAGATCGGCGCGGCCGGCATACGATGCGTCACCGTGTTCAACAAGTGTGACCTGCTCGACGGGGACGAGCTGCGCGCCCTCGCGGCGACCGACCCCGAGGCCGTCTGCGTCTCCGCCCGCGAGGGGCAGGGGATGCGGTCCCTGCTCTACCGCGTGGCGCGCGAGGCCTCGGAGGGCAGCGTGACCGTGACCGCGCTCATTCCCTACGACAAGGGCCTCCTCATGCGCATGGTCCACGAGCGCTGCCAGGTCATGCGCGAGCGCTACGCGGAGCAGGGCCTGCTCGTCACCGTGAAGGCCGACGCGCGCATGGCAGCGACGCTCGGGCCCTACGCCATCGGAGACGAGACAGACGAGACCCGGTGAGCCCTCAGGCGAGAAGCGCGCAGAGGGCGAGCAGGACCGGCTGGTGGACCACATAGACGAGCAGGGCGTGGCGGCCCACGAGGCCGAGCGGCCCCGCATGGGCCTCCCTCGCCCAGGCGGGGTAGCCCCGGTCCGCCCACCACGAGCCCATGGCGGCCCCGGCGAGGTACATGAGGAGATAGGGGAGGAGCGGGTAGTAGTCCCCGGAGGAGAAGTCTGGCCCGGGGAGGCCAAGCCACGAGAGCCATCCCGTCTGGTAGAGGGCGTCCGGAAGCTCCACCCTCACGGGACCGACGCCCACGACGCCGTCAGCGAGATCGAGCAGCGAGACGAAGAGGACGAGGAGAAGGGCGGCGGCAAGCGGTCCCCGCGGCAGCAGGCCGAGCCTCTCGAGCGCCCAGGCCAGAAGCGTCGAGGCCGCCATGCAGTAGATGATGCCGAAGGAGATCGGCGTGTCCACGGCGACCACGCTCGTGACGACCCAGATCGCGAGCGCGACGGCGACGTACTGGAGCCCCCTTCGGAGGTTGTCGCGCGAGAGGGGACACATGCACCCCGCCACGAAGAGGAACGTCCACGAGATGCTCGCGCGCCACACGTCCATGAGGGGAGACGCGAACCACGAGAGCTCCGCCCCCCAGATGAAGCGCAGGTCATAGCAGAGGTGGAAGAGCACCATCGAGATGACCGAGAGGCCCCTCACCACGTCGAAGATGCCGACGCGCCCGCGCGCCGACGCCGCTGGGGCGGCCACGCGCGCCCCTTAAGAGAGCGAGCGGACGAGCGCCGTGACCCGGCCCAGGATGGTGGGGTTCTTGACGTAGATGGGCTCCATCGCGTCGTTCTCCGGCTGCAGGCGGATCCTGTCACGCTCGCGGTAGAAGGTCTTGACGGTGGCCGAGTCATCGATGAGGGCCACCACGATCTCACCGTCTCGGGCGTCGTGCTGCTCTTTCACCACGATGTAGTCGCCGTCGAAGATGCCCGCGTTGATCATGGAGTCCCCGCGCACGCGCAAGACGAACGAGCTCGAGCCTCCCACGAGGGAGATGGGGAGGCTCAGCGTCTCCTCGACGTTCTGCTCAGCGAGGATGGGCACACCGGCGGCGACCCGACCGACAAGGGGCAGGGAGATGACGTTTCTGGCCACGTCCTCGGAGGGGCTGGCCAGGTGCTCTGCGTCGTCGGCGTCCTGCTTGGACACGACCTCGATGGTGCGGGGCTTCTTGGAGTCTCGGCGGATGAGACCCTGCTCCTCGAGCGCCTTGAGGTGCATGTGGACGGTCGAGGGTGACGCCAGCCCCACCGCGGCACCTATCTCGCGCACCGAGGGGGGATAGCCGTGCTCCTCCGAGTACGAGCAGATGAAGTCGTAGATGGCGAGCTGGCGCCGACCGATCTTTCCGCGTGCCATGGGGGCCTCCTTTTGTCCGTGGGTCCCATCATACCCCGTCCGACGCCCGTCTGCAAACACTTGTTCGTCTGAGGGTTGACACGAACGTCTGTACCCCCAATACTAGGTACATACGTTCTGTTCCGTGACGCTGATTGTTGTCCGGTCCGCTCGGTACAACTGTCCTCGGCATCCGCACGACAGAAGGGGGACACCATGACCGCCCAGCTCGCCCTCACCAACACACCTGCACGCGAGCCCGTCCAGGCCCATAGCGCACGGCCTGTCAGGCTCACCCTCCTCGAGGGTGGCGTCCCCGAGCCGCGCCGCAACCGCCACGGTCTCACGGCCCGCGAGTCCGCGCTCGCGTTCGCCTGCGGGATGCTGCTCATGGTCGCCCTGGTCATAGGTTCCGTCGCCTCTGACGCGCTCACCGCCGCGCGCGTCTCCCGCGCGCTCTCGGAGCTTGGGACCGAGACCCTCACGGTACGCGAGGGGGACACGCTCTGGGCCATCGCGAGCGAGCGCGTCCCCGAGGGCGTCACCACCGCCCAGCTCGTCTCATGGATCGAGGAGACGAACGACCTCGACGGCGGGCTCATCGTCTCCGGGCAGAAACTCGAGGTGCCCGTCATCGGGCAGGCCGACTGACCCTCGCACAGGCTCTTTCCAATTCGTTACCTGTGGGGCTTCTCTGTTCAAACTCTGGACATTCTGTGATACCTTCTTATGGCTGTCCACCAAGGAGGTCAGATGCGCTGCCCCAAATGCGGTTGTGAGGAGTCCAAAGTCGTGGACTCCCGTCCCTCGGAAGGCAATGACGCCATCCGGCGGAGGCGAGAGTGCACGAGGTGCGGGTTTCGCTTCACCACCTACGAGCGCTGCGAGGAGATTCCCCTCGTCGTCATAAAGCGCGATGGGCGCAAGGAGACCTTCGATCGACAGAAGCTCATGAGGGGCCTGGTCACGGCCACCGTCAAGCGCGACGTCGCCCTCTGCGACCTCACGGCCCTCATCGACGACATCGAGTCGACCCTGCGCGACAGCGGCACCACGGAGATCTCCTCCGTCGACCTGGGCAGCATGGTGCTCAAGAGGCTCGTGTCCGTCGACAAGGTCGCCTACGTCCGCTTCGCCTCCGTCTACCGGGACTTCAAGGACGTCGACGAGTTCAGCGAAGAGCTGAGGAGCCTCAACAATGACTGACGAGAGCCGCGTGCGCCTGCCCATCAAGCGCCTGGACCCAGACGTCGAGCTCCCGACGTACGCCTACGAGGGCGACGCCGGTCTCGACCTGCGCTCGAACGAGGAGGTTACGCTCGCCCCGCACGAGCGCAGGCTCGTCTCCACGGGCCTTGCCGTGGCTATCCCGGAGGGCTACGCGGGCTTCGTGCAGCCCCGCAGCGGCCTCGCCCTGCGCGAGGGGCTCTCGATGGCCAACACGCCCGGCCTCGTGGACGCGCACTACCGGGGCGAGCTCAAGGTCTGCGCCGTCAACCTCGATGACGAGCGGCCCATCCACATCGAGCGAGGGGAGCGCATAGCGCAGCTCGTCATCCAGCGCGTCCCTGTGGTCGAGCTCGTCGAGGTGGACGAGCTCGACGAGACGGACCGCGGCTCGGGGGGATTCGGGTCCAGCGGCGTCTAGCCCCACCTCCAGGACGTCTCCGCTCGCGGCACGCGCCGCAGCGTCGACATATGCGTGACAGAGTGTACGTACTGCAACAGAAAGGTAAGGGTTCGTATGGACAAGTTCTTCAAGGCAAAGGAGAGGGGTTCGAGCGTCGGCCAGGAGATTCGCGCCGGCCTCACCACGTTCCTCGCGATGGCGTACATCATCGCGGTGAACCCGTCCCTGCTCGTCGCGGCCGGCATATCGTCCACGGCGGCGGTGACCGCCACGTGCCTCGGCGCCGGCGTCATGACGATCTGCATGGGCCTGTTCGCCAACAGGCCGCTTGCCTGCGCCTCCGGCATGGGCATCAACGCCGTCTTCGCCTACACGCTCACCACCCTCGCCGGCGGTGACTGGCACGCGGCGAGCGCTGTCATCTTCATCGAGGGCGTCGCCATCCTGGTGCTCGTCCTCTGCGGCCTGCGCGAGGCCATCATGGACGCCATCCCCGTCTCGCTTCGCCATGCCATCTCCATCGGCCTCGGCCTCTTCATCGCGATGATCGGCCTCGCCGACGCGGGCATCATCGTGGCGGACGAGTCGACGATGGTCGCGCTCGGCGAGATCACCGAGCCGACCTTCATCGTGGGCATCATCTCCATCGTCGCCACGATCGTGCTCTACGCCCTCAACGTCAAGGGCGCCCTGCTCATCGGCATCATCATCGCCGTCATCGCGGGCATCCCCCTCGGTGTCACCCAGGCTCCCGCCGCCCTCGTGTCCGGCCTCGACTTCAGCAGCTTCGGCGCCCCCTTCCTCACCGATGAGTCCGGCGTGATGGGCATCGCCAAGGTCGTCACCAACCCCACGCTGCTCATCTTCGCCTTCTCCCTCATGATGTCCGACTTCTTCGACACCATGGGCACCGCCATGGCCGTCGCCAAGCAGGGCGAGTTCCTCGAGTCTGACGGTCGCGTCAAGGACGTCAAGGAGATCCTCATCGTGGACTCCGCGGCCGCCGCGGTGGGCGGCCTCGTGGGCGCCTCCTCCATCACGACCTTCGTCGAGTCCTCCTCCGGCGCCGCCGACGGCGGTCGCACGGGCCTCGCCTCGGTCACGACCGGCCTGCTGTTCGTCCTCGCCGCGTTCTTCTCGCCGCTCATCTCCGTCGTGGACGCCTCCACCACCTGCGG
>CAZUOD010000017.1:14981-18480 GCA_964621975.1 uncultured Atopobium sp. | reverse complement strand
CCGAGACGGCACAGCACGACAGCACACAACGCAAACAGCAAGGACGCCCCGCATGTCCACGACCAGCCCCGCCCGCCGACCGCTCCTGCGAACCTTCCTCACGTACTACAGGGGCCAGCTGCACCTCTTTGTCATAGACACCGTTGCCGCCATCACGGTCGCTGCCATAGACCTCGCCTTCCCCCAGGTCCTTCGCACCCTCACGGGCGGCCTCTTCACCCAGGGCACCGACGCCATCCTCGGCGTGCTCGCCTACATCGCCCTCGGCCTCGTGGCCATGTACGCGCTGCGCTTTGCCTGCCGCTACTTCGTGATCTTCTGGGGCCACGTCATGGGCGCCCGCATGGAGAGCCGCATGCGCGAGGACCTCTTCGACGCCTACGAGCGCATGAGCTTCTCGTTCTTTGACCACAACAAGTCCGGCGACCTCATGAGCCGGCTCATCTCCGACCTCTTTGACATCTCCGAGGCCGCCCACCACGGCCCGGAGTACCTGATCATCGGCGCCGTGGAGATCGTGGGCTCCTTTGTCATCCTCTCGACCATCAACGTGCCGCTCACGCTGGTGCTCGCCCTCATCGCCTGTCTCCTCGTGGCCTACAACGCCTATGCCAACCTGCGGATGCGCTCCGTCTACACCGAGAACCGCGTCCGCATCGCGGGCGTCAACACCCGCCTGGAGGACTCCCTCGCCGGGGTGCGCGTGGTCAAGGGCTTTGCCGCCGAGGACGTTGAGCGTGCGAAGTTCCGCAGGTCAAACGACGCCTATCTCGACTCCAAGACCCGGATGTACCGCGCCATGGGCCGCTACCAGGCGGCCGTCGCGGCCATGATGGGGGCGCTCTACACCGTGGTGGTGGTCTACGGCGGCTGGCTCATCGCGCAGGGTCAGATGCAGGCCGCCGACCTCGCCACCTACGCGCTCTACATATCCCTCTTCACGACCCCCATCACCGAGATCCTCAACTTCACCGAGACCTTCCAGAAGGCCGTCGCGGGCTTTCGCCGTCTCTGCGAGATCCTCGACACCCAGCCGGACGTGCGCGATGCCCCCGATGCCCGCCCGCTCGTCGTGACGGAGGGCGCGATCTCCTACCAGGACGTCCACTTCGCCTACTCCGAGGCTGATGGCGCCAAGGACGCCGAGGTCATCCGCGGCCTCACGCTGGACATCCGCCCCGGCGAGACCATCGCGCTCGTGGGGCCCTCCGGCGGTGGCAAGTCCACGACCTGCGCCCTGCTCCCGCGCTTCTACGACGTGGACGCCGGCTCCATCCGCATAGACGGCCAGGACGTGCGCGCCGTCACCCAACGGAGCCTGCGCGAGGCCATCGGCCTCGTCCAGCAGGACGTCTACCTCTTTGACGGCACCATCGCCGAGAACATCGCCTACGGCAGCCCCGAGGCCACGCTCGACGAGATCCGCGACGCGGCCCGCCGCGCCAACATCGCGGAGTTCGTCGAGAGCCTGCCGGACGGCTACGAGACCGAGGTCGGCGAGCGCGGCAGCCACCTCTCCGGCGGCCAGAAGCAGCGCGTGGCCATAGCCCGCGTGTTCCTCAAGAACCCGCCCATCCTCATCTTCGACGAGGCGACCTCGGCGCTGGACAACGAGTCCGAGCAGGCGGTCCAGGAGTCCCTCTCCGAGCTCGCCCGCGGTCGCACCACCATCGTGATCGCCCACCGCCTCTCGACCATCAAGAACGCCGACGAGATCGTCACCATGGAGCACGGATGCGTGTCCGAGCGCGGCACCCACGAGGAGCTGCTCGCCCGCGGCGGCACGTACGCGCGCTACTACCAGATGCAGTTCGCCGAGGGCCTTGCCAGCTCCTGAGCATCTTGCGATTGGTTTGCGGCGCCGGGCGCCCATCCCTTCTTGGCCAGCTTGATTGCGTATACTCTGCTAGGGAGCTGCGGCCGGTTGCGCGCGGAGCCTCTCGGCACGGGCCCGGGATGAGAGAGGGCACATGGCTAGGAAACACGAGATCGCGCGCATGCAGAAGGGCGCCCTCACGGCCGAGGAGGCCGAGGAGCTCTTCTCGCGGGTCGACCACACGGGCCACACCGACGAGGAGCGCGCCCGCAGGCAGCGCGCGTACCGCCAGGAGAAGGGCGTCTCGCTCGACATCGACCCGCTCTCGGAGGAGGACCCCTCCGGGTCCAACGTGGGCCAGGTCATCACCAAGACGGCCGTCTCCTTCGTCATGGTCTTTCTGGTGGCCGTCGTCGTGGGCCAGGTGGTCTTCGGCCTCGTGCGCAGGGCGAACACCGCGGACCTCTCGCAGAACGTCAACGTGCGCACCGTGGCCTCCGCGCTGAGCGGCGGCGTCGAGTGGGGCGACGGCTTCACGCAGTTCCCCGAGGACTTCACCGTCCAGGAGGCCGACGAGAACACCGGTCGCATAGAGGTCACCGTCACGGACACCAGCTCCGAGAACACGCTCGAGTGCTTTGCCAGCTCGCAGGTGCAGGCCACGGCCTTTGCCGTCAACGCGCTGCTCAACCCCAACATCGACACCGTCGTCTACCACGTGAACGTGCACGTGAGCGATGAGGGGGAGATCCAGCAGTCCACCCTCTTCGGCTTCCTCAAGCCCACCGGTGACGTCATATCCTTCGTCACCTTCGTCTGGACGAAGACGCAGTCGTCCACCGGGGTCAACTTCTCCTGCACCATCACGGGCATCGATGACTCGCTCCAGGAGGAGCTGCGCGACCAGGTCACCACGTCGTTCACGCCGGTCCAGATCCTCACGGGCAACTAGGCGCGTCTCCTTGGCCGCTCGTTGCCCGTGCGGGGCTGTTGGGCGTTTCTGGCTCGTGCGCCCGCGGCGGCCGTGTTACCGTGATTCTGAGTCTCGAAAGAGGGGAGTCGCTTGATGTTTTGCATGAGATGCGGCAGGGAGATTCCCGATGACGCCCAGTTCTGCCCCACATGTGGCTCTCCTGTGGAGGACATGCCCGCCTCGAAGAAGCTCGAGGAGCCGCTTGAGCCGCTGGGACGTGCCGTCCCCATGATTCCGGCGACCCCCCCGCCCCCACGCGCGACGAGGGTGACCCCGCGCGCCGCGCGCCCGCACGTGAGCAGGCCCTCGCGCACGGGCGCCTCCTCCGAGGCCCCGTCGCGACGTCGCTCGGAGACGCCTCGTCGCGGCGATCGCACCGACGCCACGGATCTCGTGCGCAACCTCTTCGCCGAGGAGGAGGCCATGCCCGTGCCCGCGGCCGACCTGGATTCTACTATGGCGCCGGGGGCCACGTTCGCGTCGGAGCCCGCGCCCGCCGAGCCGGTCCCCGAGGCCGCTGCCACGGATCCCACCGTCGCCGTCCCGCCCGCGCCGCCCGCCGAGCCTGAGCCTACGCGCGGCTTTGCCGCCGCAAGCCCCGCGCCGGAGCCCTCGTACGCCCCCGATGAGGACGCCGAGGCCGCCGAGAGCTGGGGGCGCGAGCCTGTTGTCTCGGCCGTCAGGCCCGTCGTGGTGCGGAGGAGGGGCCG
>CAZUOD010000017.1:12933-14881 GCA_964621975.1 uncultured Atopobium sp. | reverse complement strand
CCCGAGGTCAGGGATGCCGTCGAGGACTACTCCTGGGAGGAGCTCTCCGAGATCTCGGCCCTCATCGCCGCCGCCGACACCGATGCCGAGGGCCTGGAGATTGCCATCGAGTACAACCTCTGCAACTCCGACGGCACGCTCGACGGGACCCAGACCAAGGACGTCGAGCTTACCGACGGCACCGTGGTGACCATGCGCGTGGCGGGCTTCCGCCAGGACGAGAGGTCCGACGGCACGGGCGTCGCCGGCATCACCTTCGTGGCCGAGGACTCCGTCTCATCGCAGGCCATGTGCGACAACTCGAGCATGGGCAGCGGCTGGGTGGACTCGTCGCTTCGGTCCTGGATGAACAGCGAGCTGCTCTCCGAGCTGCCCGACGAGCTCGTCGAGGTCCTGGTTGAGGTCAACAAGACCACGAACCCCGTGGTGGGCACCGGCACGAGCCAGATCGTCACGGCGGACACGCTGTGGGTCCTCTCGTACTCGGAGATCGTGGGCGAGCTCACCTCGGGCACGAACCGCTACGGCTCCTACACCTCCGAGGGCGAGCAGTACCAGCTCTTCTCCGACCTCGGCGTGGTCTCGGGCACGGCCATCTCCTATCTGGGGCTCTCCTCCGGTGAGTACTGGTGGGAGCGCAGCCCCGACGTGACCAACGCCTCGTGGTTCATGTGCGTCTCGCCCGAGGGCGTCACCGGCTACGGCAACCGGCCGGCCACCGAGAACGCCGTCCTCATGTGCTTCTGCATCTAGCGGGTGACCGCAGGGCCGCAGGGAGCCGCAGGTGGCTGCGGCTCCCTGCGAGGCATTCCTACCCGAGGAGTGCGGTCACGTCTCCCAGGACGCTCTCGAAGCTCACGCCGCGCACCTCGTAGTCGGGCTGCGCCGACGTGATCTGCATGGCGTGGCGCACGAGCTGGCTCGTGAAGTCCACGGACTCGCGCAGGCTGCGCCCGGCGAAGATGGCCGCTGTGAGGCCCGAGGCGAACAGGTCGCCGGTGCCGTGGAGCATGTAGGGCAGAAGCTCGCCGGAGACCTCCTCGATCTCGCCTCCCGCCACGGCAACGTAGTTGCGGATGACGCTCTCGCCGGCGTGGACGATGCCCTTGAGCACCACGGATTTGGCGCCCATCCCAAGGAGCGCGTCCATCATGCGGCCCACGTACGCCTCGTCCACGTCCTGGCCCTCGTAGGGGATGCCCGTGAGGATCGACGCCTCGGTGAGGTTGGGCGTGAGGACGTCCGCGCCGTCGACGAGGCCCTTCGTGGCCTCGCACATCTCATCGGTGTAGGTGGGGTACTTGGAGCCGCCGTCGCCCATCACCGGGTCCACCACGCGCAGCGCCCCCGGGTACTCGCGGTACAGGCGCAGGATGGCGTCGACCTGCTCGGCCGAGCCGAGGAAGCCCGAGTAGACGCCGTCGAGCTCGATGCCCTCGTCGCGCCAGGCGTCGAGGTAGTCGTTGAGCATGGGCGTGGTGTCGTGCATGTAGAACCTCGGGAAGCGCGTGTGCGCCGAGAAGAGCGACGTGGGGACGGGGCACACGTCGATGCCTGCCGCCGAGAGCACGGGGATGGCGATGCCGAGGGAGCACTTTCCGTAGCCGCACAGGTCATGGACGGCCGCCACGCGCGGCAGGTAGGCGCCGTCGCGCTCGTACAGGTGCAGGGTGCTTGCTGTTCTCATGGGTTCTGTTCTCCTCTGTCCGCGGACTGATGGACCAACGTACAGCGAGAAAGCATAGACCTTTTCGCGCGGCGGCGTCTCGCTCTGTGCCCCTTCGGTGGAGGCTGCGGGTCTCGGTGCGCGGCTCTGCGTGCCGCACGGCAGCCTTGAGCTGCGCGTTGTTGAAAGCGGGGCAGTCTGCGGGACGCCTCCCGTCGGTGTGCCGCATGCCTCGTGGGCTACCCTGTCTCCTTCCGAAGAGTGCAAAAACAAGGCCAAAAC
>CAZUOD010000017.1:0-12833 GCA_964621975.1 uncultured Atopobium sp. | reverse complement strand
GTGGCGGATGGCGCCGGCGTCACGCGCCAGGGGCTCATCAAGATGTGGCTCTGGGAGCGCCTCCGCGACGAGCAGGAGCGCAACGTGCGCCTCGGGATCGCCCCGGTTTCCGTGAAAGAATCGGAGTAAGCCGAGAGAACGACGCGACTTCTCTCTATACTGAAAACCATATGTGGCAGCAAGGAGGGACCATCATGGCAGAACAGCCGCTTGTGGGAATCATCATGGGCTCCAAGTCGGACATGCCCGTCATGGAGGCGTGCACCCAGCAGCTCGAGGAGCTCGGCGTGCCGTATGAGCTCGTCATCGCGAGCGCGCACCGCACCCCCGAGAAGGTCCACGAGTGGGCGCGCTCCGCAGCCGATCGTGGCCTCAGGGTCATCATCGCCGCTGCCGGCAAGGCCGCGCACCTCGGCGGCGTCGTCGCGGCGTGCACGCCGCTCCCCATCATCGGCGTGCCCATGAAGACCTCGGACCTCGGCGGCATGGACTCGCTGCTCTCCATGGTCCAGATGCCGTCCGGCGTGCCCGTCGCCTGCGTCGCCATCAACGGCGCCAAGAACGCCGCCATCTACGCCACGCAGGTCCTTGGCGCCACCATGCCCGAGTACCGCGAGAAGGTCGTTGGCCTCAAGCGCCAGATGGCCGAGTCATAGGAGAGCGGCATGGCCTCTCACTTCAAGCAGCCGGACGACACCTCGCCCGAGCCGCGCCGGGACTCGTCATCGCGCCGGCGTCAGAGCGATGCGCGCCACATCGGCGTGAGCACCCCGCGCGGCGGCGAGGAGTCCTACCACGCGCCGGAGGGCAACCCCTATGCCGCAGGGACTCCGCATCGTGCCGATGCCCGCTACATCTCGGTGATGTCCGAGCCTGACGGTAGGCGCCGCGGGCACAACCGTCGCCGTCGCGAGTCCCACTTCGTCGAGACCGACCCGTACGACCTCTCCGGCCGCAGGAGCCGCGACCCCAAGAAGCGCGCCGCGCGCATCATCTCGACGCTGCTCTTCACGGTGGGCGTGGTGCTCATCGCCGTGGCGGGCGGCATGTGGCTCTACAACCGCTGGCAGTACAGCGAGCAGGACCGCATCAACGAGGAGCTCGCCGCCTACGCCGACGTCTCCGACGACGGCTCGACGGCGCCCGTGATCGACTGGGATGCCCTCAAGGCCATCAACAACGAGGTCGTGGGCTGGATCCAGATCCCGGGCACGGTGGTCAACTTCCCGGTCTACCAGTCCACCGACAACGAGAAGTACCTCCACACCAGCGCCGAGGGCACCTACTCGCTCGGCGGCCAGGTCTTCATGGACTACGCGAACACCGCGCCCGGCATGATAGACGGCCAGACCATCATCTACGGTCACCACCTGCGCAACGGCGCCATGTTCAAGGCCATCTACGACATGTCCAACCAGGAGATGTTCGACAGCGTCACCACCATCTGGTACGTGACCGAGGATGCCACCTACGAGCTCGAGCCCCTCTTCCTCTACGAGACGGACGCCTCAGACACCAGCGTCCGGCAGTTCACCTTCTCATCCGATGAGGAGCTCAGGAGCTACCTCCTGGAGCTCCTCGAGCAGGCGGTGACGTATCGCTCCGACGCCGAGGAGCTCATCTCGAGCGCCACCAACGTCCTCACGCTCTGCACATGCAACTACGACGACGGCGACTCCGGGCGCACGCTGCTCGTGTGCATCCCAACGTCGGTCACCTCGACGGATGAGACCGACGACACCGAGGCCACGGAGACCACCGCCGAGGACACCACGGCGGACGCCACCACAGAGGAATAGCAGGTACAGGTGAGAGGGGGCGCGGCCGTGACACACGTGAGGGAGCTGGCCGAGAGGGACGACAAGCTGCACGAGGAGTGCGGCGTCTTTGGCGTGTGGGCGCCCGGGCGCGACGTGGCCCGCATCACCTACTTTGCCCTGCGCGCGCTGCAGCACCGCGGCCAGGAGTCCGCGGGCATCGCGGTGGGGGACGGCCGGACCGTCCTCATCCGCAAGGACCTCGGGCTGGTCACGCAGGTGTTCTCCGACGATGACCTCTCCGCCATGCCGGGCAAGGTGGCCTGCGGCCACTGCCGCTACGGCACGGCGGGCGCCAAGGGCTGGGAGTCGGCGCAGCCGCACCTCTCCACCATCAACGACGTGATCATCGCCCTGGCGCACAACGGCACCCTCGTGAACTTCGACGACCTGCGCCGCGAGCTCATAGAGATGGGCGTGCCGTTTCGCTCCAACACCGACTCCGAGGTCGCGGCCAAGCTCATCGGGTACTTCACGCAGCGCAGCCACCGCCTGCGCACGGGCATCGCGCACACGATGCGCATGCTCGAGGGCGGCTACGCCATGGTGCTCGTGCGCGAGAACGCGCTCTACGCCTTCCGAGACCCGCATGGCATCCGCCCGCTCGTGCTGGGGCGGCTCGGCGACGACGGCTGGGTGGTCGCGAGCGAGACCTGCGCGCTCGACATGGCGGGCGCGACCTTCGTGCGAGAGATCGAGCCCGGCGAGATCGTGCGCGTCTCCGACGACGGCCTTCGCTCCGAGCGCGGCTGCAGGGCGCTCGGCCTCACGAACTGCATCTTCGAGCACGTGTACTTCTCGCGCCCCGACTCCATGAAGGACGGCTCCTCGTTCTACCACATGCGCCATACCATGGGCCGCGTGCTTGCCCGGGAGGCGCCCGCCGATGTCGACCTCGTGATCTCCGTGCCGGACTCGGGGACGCCGGCCGCCGAGGGCTTCGCCGAGGAGCTGGGCATCCCCTTTGGCACGGGCCTCATCAAGAACCGCTACGTAGCACGCACGTTCATACAGCCCACGCAGGAGCTGCGGCAGATGGGCGTGCGCCTCAAGCTCAACGCCCTGCCCGACGTGGTGCGCGGCAAGCGCCTCGTGATGGTGGACGACTCCATCGTCCGCGGCACCACGAGCCGCCAGATCGTGCGCATGCTCAAGGCCGCCGGCGCCACCGAGGTCCACGTGCGCTCCGCCTCGCCCATGGTCAAGTGGCCGTGCTTCTACGGCATAGACACGGCAAACCAGGACCAGCTCATCGCTGCCAACATGAGCCTCGAGGAGATCAGGGCCTTCATCGAGGCGGACTCCGTGGCGTTCCTCTCCATCGAGGGGCTCGTCTCGTGCGTCCCCAAGGTGGGGTACTGCAAGGCGTGCTTCACGGGCGAGTATCCCGTTGAGATTCCACGCTCGTTCTACGAGGAGAAGTTCCTCCCCGACTACACGCCCAACAACCTCTCCGAGGCCTCGCCGACCTCGCAGATGCCGCTCGCGCAGGCCGAGCTGCTCCTCTCCGGCGAGAGCTGAGACCTCACGCGCGGGTGTGCGCCCGCCCCAGACAGAAGGGATTGAGATGTCCGAGAACGCCAAGCACGTGAGCTACGCCGACGCAGGCGTCGACACCGCCGAGGGCGCCCGCGCTGTCGACGCCATCAAGGACGCGGTGGCCTCGACCGCCCGTCCCGAGGTCATAGGGGGGCTCGGTGGCTTCGGCTCGTGCTTCTCCATGGCGGCGTTCAAGGACATGGAGGACCCCGTCCTCGTCTCCGGCACCGACGGCGTGGGCACCAAGCTCGCCATAGCCCAGCTCCTCGACCGTCACGACACCGTGGGCGAGGACCTCGTGGCCATGTGCGTGGACGACGTGGTGCCGGTGGGTGCCGAGCCGCTCTTCTTCCTGGACTACGTGGCCATCGGCAAGCTCCGCGCAGGGCACGTGGCGCAGATCGTGGCCGGCATCGCCGAGGGCTGCCGCAAGAGCGGCTGCGCCCTCGTGGGCGGCGAGATGGCCGAGCATCCCGGCGTCATGGCCGAGGGCGACTACGACCTCGCGGGCTTTGTGGTGGGCGTGGTGGACCGCCCCAAGATGATCGGCCCGGAGAAGGTCCGCCCCGGCGATGTCATCCTGGGTCTGCCGAGCTCGGGCATCCACTCCAACGGCTACTCGCTCGTGCGCAAGGTCGCCATCGAGGGCAAGACGGTCGAGGAGCTCGAGCGGCCCCTCCCCGAGCTGGGCGGGGAGTCGCTCGCCGATGCCGTCATGCGGCCGACCACCATCTACGCCGGCGGCCTCGTGCGAGCGCTCAGGGCCGGCGCGCCCATCCGGGCGATGGCGCACATCACCGGCGGTGGCATCACCGAGAACCTCGATCGAGCCATGCCGGGTGACGTCGACGCGCTCGTCTACCGGGGCGGCGAGGGAGGCCCTGCGTGGGAGGTTCCGCCCGTCATCACCTACATGGTGCGAGCGGCGGGCCTCACGCTCGACGAGGCGTATCGCACGTTCAACATGGGCGTGGGCATGGCCGTCGTCTGCGCGCCCGAGGACCGCGAGGCCACGGTCCGAGCGCTCGAGGAACAGGGCTTCTCGCCGTTCGTGATGGGCGAGTGCGTGTCCGGCTCCGGGAGGGTCGTCTACGACGACGAGTGCTGAGGAGACCGGCACTTCCGGCGATAGGCTCTTGCAAGGTAAGCGACTCAAGGACGGACGGTACCCAGCGATGACCATCAGGCTCGGCATTCTCATCTCGGGCGGCGGCACCAACCTGCAGGCGATCATCGACCGCATCGCGGACGGCACGCTTGACGCCACGATCGAGCTCGTGGTCTCCTCGCGTCCCAGCGCCTACGGCCTCAAGCGTGCCGAGGCGGCGGGACTTCAGACGCTCACGCTCTCCAAGGAGATCTACGCCGATCCCGAGCAGGCGGACGAGATCATCGCCGCCGAGCTGCGCCGGCGCGACGTGGACTACGTCATCATGGCCGGCTACATGCGCAAGGTCCACGACCCCATCTTGGCCGCCTTCCCCAACCGCGTGGTCAACCTCCACCCGGCGCTCCTGCCGAGCTTTCCCGGCGCGCACGCCATCGCCGATGCCCACGAGCGCGGTGTCAAGGTCACGGGCGTGACCGTCCACTTTGCCAACGCGGACTACGACGCCGGTCCCATCATCGCCCAGCGCGCCCTTGCCGTGGAGGAGGGCTGGGGCGTCGAGGAGCTCGAGGAGCACATCCACGCCATCGAGCATGAGCTCTACCCGGAGGTCGTGGCGCTGCTCGCCGCTGGGCGCGTGCACGTGCGCGATGACGGCACCGTGGCGATAGACCCAGCGTAGCCGCGCTACGCCACGGCGAGTCCTGTGCAGCCCCCGTACAGCGTCACACGCTATTCGTCATCGTCCTCATCCACGACCGTGTTGAGCTGAACCTCGAGCAGGTCGTTGACATGCACGATGCTGCCGCAGCAAAAGTCCATGCAGTTTCTTGCGGTCTGTGCCGCGTTGCAGTCCATCCGGTCAGACAGCGCTTGGATAACGCAGGGTAGATTGACCCCCGTGATATGGATGAAATCCAGCTCTCCCATGAGGGCACAGGTGACGTTGAAGGGACTCCCGTACTGGATGTCGCTGAGGACCAGGACCTCACCCCTCGATAGGCTCTCCCGAATCTCAGAAGCTACGGTCGCGCCGAACTCCTCCACCGAGTCGCCCAGATAGAGCCCGAAGGTCTTCACCCGCTGTTGCTCGCCGCAGATAAACTCCGCAGACTCGAGCAGGGCCTTGGACAAAGGCCCATGGGAGACCATGATTACATCAAACATTCCTCTCCTCCTCATTCGCGCGCATCGGATGGGCTGCGGTAGGTCCGAGCGGGGCGATAAGGCTCATGAAGCCCATTGTATGAGGGGCACATCCGCTCCGTCTGAACGCCTGCATTAAATTCCGTATACGGCGCCTTCCAGGTCGAAAAACGACGCTGGGCCAAATTGCACAAATGTGCAACACAAAAGTAGCCAAAGATATGCAAACCTTTTGCCAGTTGAGGGCTGCCAGTTACAAGTACGGCGATAAAGGCGAAGAGACAACGACGGAACGGAAGAGCAACAGGAATCAAGGGAGAGGCGTGGGGCGCGCCCATGGATTCGTGCGAAGGGAGGTATGGAGATCGGCCTGTCCCACCAGGCATCAATTTGAGGGGAATGCACCAAAGGGAGGTGGCTTGTGAAGGACTTGGCGCTTGTGCGTATCGATGACCGCCTGATTCACGGTCAGATTGCGACGCAGTGGCTCAAGAGCACGCATGCGAACAAGGTCTACATCCTAGATGACGCACTGCTGAGCAACTCGATTCAGGCGAGGATTCTCAAGGCGGCGGCACCCGCCGGAATCAAGGTGGTCATCAAGAACGTCGAGGACGGCATCGCACTCTGCAAGAAGGACCCGCGTGAGGGGGAGCGGATTCTCGTCCTAGTCAAGACGCCCGAGGTCATTGAGAGGATGATTGACGGAGGCATTGAGCTGCCAACAGTCATTCTCGGGGGAATGGGCATCAAGGAAGGACGCACTCGCATCAACAGGAACATCTCCGCGAGCGAGTCGGAGATTGAGTGCATGAGGCGAATCATCTCCAAGGGAACCGAGATCCTCTATCAGCTCGTCCCCTCAGACATGCCCCAGAACTTCAAGTCCGTGCTATTTGGAAAGGAGTGACCATGAATATCGTGCAAGCGCTTCTGTGTGCCCTCTTCTACTACATGAACGCGGGGCCATGGTGCTTCGGAGCCGGGTTCATGATTTTCGGCAAGCCGCTCGTCCTCGGCTTCCTGACGGGCCTCGTGCTTGGTGACCCGGTCCAAGGAACCATCGTGGGAAGCACCATCCAGCTCATCTATCTGGGTCTCATGTCCACGGGAGGCTCCTATCCGGCCGACTCTGCGCTCGCTGGCATCGTTGGCACTGCGGTAGCCATCCAGGGTGGCCTCTCGGCCGAGCAGGCCGTTGCCATCGCCGTCCCCGTCGGTCTGGCAGGTACCGTCCTCTACCAGTTTCGCATGCTCTCGGCCGTCCCGTTCACCCATATGGCCGACAAGGCCGCCGAGGAGGGCGACACACGGAAGGTCTTCCTTGCGAACGTCGTGGGACCGCAGGTCGTCCTTGCCGCGATCTACATGATTCCTTGCACGATCATCTGCATGTTCGGCGTCGACGCCATCTCGGATCTCATCAACTCGATGGCAGAGACCACCTTCATTCGCGTACTTGGGGTTATCGGTGGCTACCTGGCCGTCATCGGCATAGCCATGAACATGAAGGCGATCTTCAAGGGCGAGGCCGTCCCATTCTTCTTCGCGGGCTTCCTGATGGTTGTCTATCTCGGTCTTGACCTGGTCGCGCTCTCCTGCTTTGCCGTCATTTTCGCAGTCGTCTACGCGAGCCTGAAGGGCAGTGGTTCCACTGTCGCCCTCGCTGCAGCAGAGGAGGATGATGAGGATGAGTGACGAGATCAAGAGGGTCTCTCCGAAGGCTGCGCGCAAGAGCTTCTGGAACTGGCTGATCTTTGCCCACTCCTGCTACAACTACGAACGGCTCCAGGGCACGGGCTTCCTGTATGCGATGTGTCCCATCATTGATGAGCTGTATGACAAGGATGACATCGAGGGTCGCAAAAAGGCCATGCAGCGCCATACGGCGTTCTTCAACACGGAGGTGCGTCTGGGTTCCGCCATCGTCGGTCTTGCGGCCGCCATGGAGGAGCGTATCGCCTCTGGTGAGACGGAGCTTGCCGAAGATCTCATGCCCTCGGTCAAGTACGGTTTCATGGGACCCCTCGCCGGCATCGGTGACACCATCGTTCAGGCAATCCTGACCCCGCTGCTCCTCTCGCTCGCCCTCGGCCTTGCCTCTGAGGGCAACGTTGCCGGTCCGATTCTATACGTGGTCATCTTCCTCGCTCTTCTCATCGCCATGGGCTGGTATTCCTTCCAGCTTGGCTACAAGAAGGGCGACGAGGCCATCATGGACTTCCTCGAGAGCGGTCTCATCAACAAGGTCATCACCAGCGCTGGCATCGTGGGCTGCACCGTCATGGGAGCCTTGGTCGCCAACTACGTAGCGCTGGAGACCGCGCTCGTCTTCCAGCTCACCACTGGCGAGCTCAACATCCAGACCGGCGTGCTCGACCTTATCATGCCCAAGCTGCTTCCGCTGCTGCTCACGTTGGGCGTGTATTGGCTCATGGACAAGAAGGGCATCTCGTCCCTTCGCATGATGATCTACCTCATCATCGGAGGCTTCGTGCTCGGATACCTAGGAATCATCTAGTGGTACGCGCGGCCGCTGCCGTCCTGCGGCGCGCTCCCGCGGTGGGGCGGCAGCGGCGCACATCAGGAATTGACTCGGATAAGGGGGAGGAGCCCAATGAGCAAGATGAAGGTCGTGGCCATAACGGCCGAGCGTCAGACTGCTGTTTGCGAGATCGATAGGCCTGAGCCCAGTCCCGGGCAGGTTCTCGTGCATCTGCACGCGTGCGCCCTGTGCACGTTCGAGCAGCGCGTCTTCACGCAGGTAACCAAGAAGGCCCTTCCCTATGTCGGAGGGCACGAGTGTGCCGGGGTCATCGAGGGTTGGGGAGCTGGTGTCGACCGGGACGAATACCCAAAGGGCCAGAAGGTCGCCGTCCGCATCCTCCAGAGCTGCGGCCATTGTCCCGAGTGCCGCCGCGGTGAGGAGAACCTCTGCAGGAACTCCTACCGCAAGTCGGCCGCCTCTGCGGGACAGCTGCTTCCCAACGGTCTGGGCGAGTATCTCGCCGTGGACGAGGGACAGGTCTACAAGCTGGACAACGACCTTCCCTACGAGCAGGCGGTCATGGTCGAGCCGTTCGCGTGCTGCGTGAACAGCATCGAACGTGCCGACATCCGTCTTGGTGACGACGTGGTGGTTATCGGCGGTGGCGTCATGGGCATCTTCCACGTCATCCTTGCCAAGATGCGCGGCGCTCGCGTCATCCTGAGCGAGCCTGACGCCGCTCGCGGCAAGATGGCCCGCCACTATGGCTGCGATGTTGTCATCAACCCGCAGGAGGTTGACGCCGTCGAGGAGGTCAGGCGCCTGACCGGCGGGGAGGGCGCCAACGCAGTGTTCAACACGACGCCCGTTTCGGCTCTGTCGAGCCAGGGCATCCAGATGTTGGCGCTCATGGGCACGTTCGTCCAGTACTCGAGCATGCACCCCGATATGCCCGTCGAGGTGTCGATGAACGCAATTCACAACAGCGAGATCATCGTCACGGGGACGAAGTCGCCCTCTATCCAAGCGTTTGAGACGAGCGCACGGATTCTCTCCAAGCGCATCGTGGACCTCACGCCGCTGCTCACCGAGTCCTACTCGATGGAGGAAGCAACCACGGCGTTTGAACGCGCGACCTCCATGGACACGTATCGCGTCATGATCCAGTGGTAGCCACGACAAAGGAGGTTCGCACATGTTTGTATCCATGATCGAGCTCATGCGGGACGCCCGCGAGAATGGCTACGGTATCCCCGCCTGCGCCGTCGAGAACGAGCACTCCGTTCGCGCGGTGCTTAACGCCGCCGTCGAGAAGGACTCGCCGGTCATCCTCATCTCTCTCTACAAGGTGAACCCGGACATCAACCTCTATGGAAGAATCGTCGAGGCAATGGCCCTGCGCGTCAATGTTCCCGTGGCGCTCTGCCAGGACCACGGCGCCACCTACGAGGAGGCCATGAAGGCCATCCATGCGGGCTTCACCGACGTCATGGTCGACCGTTCGGCGCTCCCCTTTGACGAGAACGTCGCCGAGGTCGCCGAGATTGTCAAGGCGGCGCACGCCTGTGGCATGGGCGTCGAGGCTGAGCTCGGACACGTGGGCGTAGGGGATGTCGACGCAGGCATGTACACCGAGCCCGATCAGGCGGCCCGCTTCTGCGAGCTTACCGGCTGCGACGCGCTTGCCGTGGCCATTGGGACCACGCATGGTGTCTACAAGAACGGTAACCCCCATCTTGAGTTTGGCCTGCTCGAGGAGCTCAGGGAGAAGGTGCCGGTGCCGCTCGTTCTGCACGGGGGCAGCGGCACGGGTGACGAGGCGCTCTCGAAGGCCTCCAAGATGGGCATCACCAAGCTCAATATCTCCAATGACCTCAAGAAGGGTGCCATCTCCGAGCTTGTCTCGCTGGGTGACGACCTTCTGGGGATGGGTGCCTATCAGATGTATCCGCGCCTGACCGCCGGGTACCAAAGCGTGGCAGCCCACTACATGGACGTTACCGGATCGACGGGCAAGGCCTCCAACTTCCGGTAGCCGCGCCCATCGTGCGAGGCAACGCCTCCGCGCGTCCGTTTCCGAGAAGCCACCATGGTCACGCTCGACCAGCCGCAGCGTGGCCGCTCACTTTCGCAAGCTTCTCGGCATCGTCTCATCCGGCTTCGCCCACTGAGGAGGTCAGCGTGCTCAACGATTACGTTCAGTACAATCCCGGCAAGATAGTCTTCGGGCGAGACTGCGAGGACCACGTTGCGGAAGAGATCGCCGCCCTTGGCTGCTCCCGGGTGCTCGTTCACTACGATCTGGGAGACTTCATCACGCCGCTGGTCGACAAGATCGTGCTGCAGCTCGAGGGCGCGGGAATGACCGTCTTCAAGCTGGGTGGGGTTGAGCCCAATCCCAAGCTGTCGCTCATGCGCCGTGGCTGTGAGATGGCGCGCGACAACGACGTCGACTTCGTGCTCGCGGTGGGCGGTGGGTCCACGATGGACAGCTCGAAGTACATCGCATGCGGCACCTATTACGATGGCGACATCTGGGACCACCCTACGTATGCGCCCATAGAGACCCCTGTCCTGCGCCATGGCGTGGTGGTCACCATGCCGGGGACGGGCAGTGAGGTGAGCACCGCCGCCGTGTGGCGCGATGACACGTCCGAACCGGAGCGGAAGACCTGCGTCTTTGCCAAGGAGATGCGTTTTGACTTCGCCTTCGTCGATCCCATCCTCACCTACACGCTTCCTCCCTTCCAGACTGCGGCCGGGTGCTTCGACATCATGGCGCACTCGATGGAGGACTACTTCTGTGCTCCGGATGACGTCGAGTTCTACCTCGCCGCCTACGAGGGCGTCATCAACGAGGTGAAGCGGAGTCTCCCGGTTGCCCTTGAGAGGCCAGATGACTATGCTGCCCGGGCCAACATTTGCCGCGTGGCCTATGTTCCGCTCGAGGACGTCATCACCTGCGGTGTCACGAGAGGCTACTGCGTCCACAACCTCGAGAAGCCAATGACCGGCACGTTCCACCGTACGCACGGCGAGATGCTGGCCATCCTCTTCCCGGCATGGATGAGGTACTGCCATGACAGGAACCTCCCGCTCTTCACGCGACTCAGCGTCAACTGCTTCGGGGCGCAGATGGACTATGCGCATCCCGAGAGGACCGTGATGGAGGGCATCGCCAACCTCGAGCGGTTCATCCGCAGCGTGGGCCTGCCCACGCGCCTCTCTGAGGTCGGCATCACGAGCGAGAGCTTCGAGTACTGCGCGGACCTCGCAATCGAGTCCTCGGGCGAGGACTACATCGGAAGCGCCATCCGCCTCTATCGCCAGGACATCATAGAGGTCTACCGACTCGCGGAGTAGCAGCCATGGATCCCTTGGTCATCTTAGTTTCGATCGTTGCGGTCATCTTCATCCTCATGGCCTTCCGTGCCTGGGGATACAAGCGTCGCAAGGAGGCCGATCGCGCCTATCAGCAGGCGATGAGGCCTGGCGACAAGGTCATCCTTTCCTCCGGCATCCACGGGACCATAGTCGCGTTGGACAAGGTGACCGCCCGTGTCGAGGTGGCACCCGGTGTCGAGCTGACCGTCGAGCGCTTCGCTCTCGCAACGCTTGAGCGCGATCTCGGCGGAGCATAGGGGCCATCCCGGCGGTTCGCCATGGCCTACGCGTCGGGATGCTCCGCCTTCTGGATGATTTCCGATGCCGTGACCGAGTCGGTGATGAGGCCGTTCACGTAGCGCATCCGCAGGGCCGTCAGGATTCCCTGAACCTTGCGGGGGCCTCCCGCTATGCACAGGACGCGTGGGATATCGCGGAGATCCTCGAGCTCCAGGCCGTTTCTAATGTAGTTTGCCCCTAGGTCGAGCTTGCGTCCGTCGCCGAAGAAGAAGGTGCCAAGGATGTCGCCCTTGGCATCGGACGTCGCGACGAGCCTCTTGTAGACCTCGCTGGCCTGGTTATAGCTGAACGGGTCCCCTGAGGAGCTGTAGGGTCCTCCGAGGCCCACGACTACGGTGTCCACGGTCTCCCAGAGACGGGTCAGCTCGTCCCTGCGCGCCTGATAGAGGCCGCTCATCGCCTCGGCGATGTCCACCACGATGGGGACGTTGGTGAAATACCGCCTCGCGCCGAAGGCCGCTGAGAAGTTGTCGACGATGATGTTCGACTGGGCCTCTGGCGTCGATGCGGTGGTGGTCCCCACGGCTGGGAGGAAGAGCGTGTCGGGGAGTGGCCGCTCATGCCCTAGGTGCTTGGATAGCGAGTAGAGGGTCCTCCCGAGCCCCACGGCAACCGTCCTGCTCTCTGCAAGGTACTGGGGAAGCCGTCGGGCGGCTCCATGTCCCAGGCAGCTGACGAGCGTGCGGCCTGCGGTGCCTTGATGCTCTTCGGACGAGACCCCCTCCACGGCAACGTAGTCGAGGTCGAAGAGCTCACGCAGGCGCCCCTCAAGCTTCTCGATAACGTGCTCGAGGGGATTGGTGACCACAAAGCTCACGACCCGTCGCTCGCGGGCGCGGTCGAGCAGTCGTGAGACGTGGGAGCGGCTGAAGCTCATTGCCCGAGCGACGGCCTCCTGGGTCATGCCGTCGATGTAGTACATCTTCGCGATCTGGTAGAGGAGGAAGTCATCGACTTCAGCGCCACGTCGAGCCACCATCGCTCCGTTCCTCACAGGGTCAGCAGGTTGGGTGCAGCTTCATTATCATAGTTCTGTCCTGTCGAGCGCTGC
>CAZUOD010000016.1:0-18797 GCA_964621975.1 uncultured Atopobium sp. | reverse complement strand
TGCGGGCGCGGCCTGCTCCACATGGCGCGGCTTCACGGGCTTGAGCGCCTTCGCGCCCCTGCGTCGCTTCCAAGGTCGCGCGCCGGCCGGGGCCTTGGGCCCCGAGGCGTCTGCGAGCTGGTCGAGCGCCCGGTCATACTCCTCGCAGGCGAGGACCGTCGCGTACACGTGCCCCTTCCTGAAGGCGGTGAGCTTGACGAACTCCCTCAGCTCCTCGCAGAGCTGGCGCATGTCGGAGCATCCGAGGTCGTGGGGCGCGATCCCGTCGGCCGAGAGGACCTCTTCGGCGCGAGAGAGGAGAGCCTGCCTCCCCACGCCCAGCTCGCGTGAGAGAAGCTGATACAGATACAGGCGATTGCCTGCGGAGATGTGAGCCATGGACCCCTCCTTCGGGGTGGGTCGATCCATCGTGCGGGCATTCACCTTACTATGCCTCTGTGTGGGTCTTGCGACGGCCGGCCGCTCCGGGACCGCCAGCCGAGAGCGGGTCCCCGCCCGACGGTCGCGCTGCTAGCATGCAGGAGAGGCACGACAAAGGGGGCACCATGGTGAGCAGAAAAGCGATGGGCGCCGTGGGGGCAACGGTCGGTCTTGGCGTGGCGGCCGGGCTCGTGACGTGCGCGGTCGTGGCCCCGCGTCCGGCGAACCGAGCCCGCAGCGCCTGGTGGGAGGAGTTTCGCCGCTTTCGCTACGCCGACGGGGGAGTCTGCTCCCCGGACGCGCCGAGGGAGTCGCTCGCGGCCTTCACCAGGGCGCGCGAGCTGGGCTTTGGCGTGCGCCTCAACGTGAGGCTCACGCTTGACGGGTCGCTCGCCGTCTGCCGCGACTCGTCGCTCGTGCGCGCGTGCGGGCAGGAGGGGACCGTCGAGCTCATGAGCCTTTCCGCCCTCGGCGAGCTGCGCCTCAAGGGCTCCGACGAGCCCGTCCCAACCCTCGGTGAGGTGCTGCGCCTCTTCGAGGCCGGCGGCCCCTCCGACGACTTCGACCTTCCCGCCGCCGCCCCGGTGATGATCGAGCTGAGGACGCGCGCGGGCAACGCGGAGCTCCTCGCGAGAAAGGCCACGACCTGCATCGACGCCTATGACGTGCGCTTCTGCGTCGCGTGCGAGGACCCGCGCGCCCTCTCCTGGCTGCGTCGCAACCGTCCCGACGTCATCCGTGGCCTGGTCGTGCGCAACTATATTGTGGACGGTGGTCCCGACCTCTCGGTCCCGCGTCGCTTCGCCCGAACGGGCCTCCTCGGGAACTCCGTCGCGCGGCCGGACTTCCTCGCCTGCGCCTTCCCGGATCGCTCGCTTCCCGCGGTTCGTCTGGCCTGCGGCGTGCTCGGCTGTCGCCTCGTCACATGGGGGGTCAGTGACGAGCGGGACCTCCGTGCCAGCGAGGCCGAGGGTGCCCCTGCCGTCTTCGAGGGGTTCATCCCGGGTTCGGCGTCCTCGACCATCGGGGAGTGAGGGCGCGACCTCGTGCCCGGTCCCGGTCCGGGGTGCCCGCCCTATCGGCGCCCGGCCCGCGCTCGCTCGCGGGCGGCGTGGTTGCGCAGGTTCTCCACGGTCGCCTGCATGCCGTGCGGCGCGTAGTCCAGGCTCTCGAGCGCCTCGAGGTCATGCGGGAGGTACTCGGCAAGCGAGAGCTCGGCCGTCTGCTCCACGTGCTCGGGAACCGGCCCGGGCGTGGCGCAGAGCGCGAGGACGTGCGCCCCCTGCGCCGAGAGGCGCCGCTCGTACTCGGTGACGGGGTCCGCGGGACGCTCCGCACGCGCGTCCCTCGTCTGCCAGAGGAGGCGATAGCCCGCGAGCGGCACCTGCGTGAGCATGAAGTCAAAGAGCGGCTGGCTGTCGGTCCTGAGGAGGACCTCGCCGCCGTCCGCGAGCACCCCGCGGAAGTCCATCAGCCGCTCCATGCTCGCCATGCGGCGGTGCGCGTCGCGCTTGCGCGGGAACGGCGTGGGAAAGTTGAGGTGGATCCGCGTGAGCTCGCCCGGCGAGAAGAACTCGCGCACGCGCATGCCGTTGCCCGGGACCACCACCACGTTGGGAAGCCCGCTCTCCAGCGCGTGCTGGGCCGCGTAGGCCACGCAGACGGGTTCGGAGTCCATGCCCACGAACAGCACGTCCGGCTCGCGGCGGGCGGATTCCACCACGAAGGCCCCCTTGCCGCAGCCGAGGTCGAGCCGGACCTCGGAGAAGCCCCCCGCGCTCCCGCCGATGCCGGGCCAGCAGGCCTCGGCCCAGCGGCCGCGCAGGCGCTCGGGCTCGAGCTCCATGGCGTCGGCGTAGCGCTCGAGGCGCTCCTCGAGCACGAAGTTCTTGGGCAGGCGTGCGTGCAGGGCGTGCATGGGGCTCCGTTTCGGTTGGGGCAGGCGGGAGGCGACGGCACCGTGCCGTCACAGCAGCTCGTCGAGGGTGGCCCCGTAGGAGGGGAGGAACTCGCGCACGAAGTCCGCCACCTCGGGGAGCTCGGCCGCCATCCCCTCGACGGCGGCCCGGCAGCTGCGCTCGGCGCTCTCGAACTCGCGGTTGCCGGCGCGCGCCTCGTCGACGCACTTGATGAGCGCGGAGACCTTGTCGGCGGCCTTCACGAGGCGGCGCAGGTAGAGCTCGTCGGCGTCGGCGTCGTCTGCGGGCCGAAGGATGTCCTCCAGGGCGGGCCGCAGGTCGTCGGGCAGGGTGTCGAGCAAGCGGTCCTCGGCGCTGCGCTCCACGGCGCGGTAGGCGTCGCGGATGTGGCCGTCGTGGTACTTCACGGGCGTGGGCAGGTCCCCGGTGACGATCTCCGAGGCGTCGTGGTAGAGCGCCACGATGGCCGCCCGCTCCGCGTCGAGCGAGCGACCGTGGCGCACGTTGCCCAGCACGCACAGCATGTGGGCTATGAGCGCCACCTCCAGCGAGTGCTCGGAGAGGTTCTCGGCGCGGGCGTTTCTCATGAGCGCCCAGCGCTCGATGTACTTCATCCGCGAGAGGATCGCGAGGAAGTGTGACTCCCGGGGCTCTTCCATGGGGCTAGTCCTGGCTCTCCTGGATGCTCTGCAGCGTGGCCATGAGCGCGGGGATGACCTGCTTCTTGCGGCTCACCACGCCGGGAAGCCAGGCGGAGTCGCCCGTGACCTCGACGTCGAAGGCGCGCGAGACGATGTCGGCCGCGTCCTTGCCGTGCCACAGAATCTCGCTCGAGGAGCTCTTGACGTCCGTGAACAGATAGAACACGAGCGGCAGCTCCTCGGTCTTGGCGGCCTCGGCGAGGTAGGGACCCACGAGCTGCTCGGCGGCCAGGCGGCTGTTCTTCGTCATGTAGCTGCCCTGGCCCACGCCGAACTTGACGTTGCCGCGAGAGAAGACCTTGAAGTCCTGATGGAAGACCTCCTCGGCGGTGCGGCCGGTGAGGTCGGCGCCGGCCTCGAACATGGCGTCGGAGTACGTGGGGATGTCCACGCCGGCGAGGCGCGCGAGCGCGGTGGCGGCGTCCTTGTCCACCTGCGTGCAGGTCGGCGAGCGGAAGGCCAGCGTGTCGGAGAGGATGGCCGAGAGCATGAGCCCGGCGATGTCGGCGGGGATCTCGACGCCGTGCTCGTGGTACATCATGTAGATGATCGTGCAGGTGCAGCCCACCGGCATGTTGCGGAAGTACGCGGGGCTCTCGGTCTCGATGGAGCCGATGCGGTGGTGGTCGATGATCTCCATGACCTCGGCCTGCTCGAGGCCCTCGACGGCCTGGGAGCGCTCGTTGTGGTCGACGAGGATGACGTGCTTCCTCTTTGCGGTGAGGAGGTTGGGCGAGCTGATGAGGCCCACGTACGTGCTGTTCTCGTCGATGACGGGGAAGAAGCGGTGGCGCGACTGGGCCATCATCTTGCGGGCGTCGTCGATGGCGGTGTTCACGCTCACCTTGAGGATGCCCTCCGAGAGCATCTTGGCGCGCACGGGGATCGACATCGAGATGAGCCGCGCGGCGGCGTAGGTGTCGTGCGGGGTGGTGATGATGGTGCAGCCGTGGCGCTCGGCCGAGGCGATGACCTTGCTCGAGACGTGCGCGCTGCAGCAGATGACAAGGCAGCTCGCCTCGCACTCCACGGCGAACTGCTGGGTCTCGTAGCGGTTGGTGACCAGGACGATGTCACCGGGCTTGACGGTGTCCTCCATCATCTCGGGCGTGGTGCCCACGCGGACGTTGCCGTGGGTGATGCGGCCGGTGGGGTCGCCGAGGATCATCTCGCCGCCGAGCGTGTCCACGATGTTTGCGTAGCAGGTGGCAGAGTCGCCCACCACGCCCACGTCGAAGACGTCCATGTTGGCGCTCGCGATGTCCTTGACGGCGATGAGGCCCTGCAGGTTGTTCTCCTCGTCGGTGACGCAGAGGGTGTCGACCTTGGTCTCGCGCATGAGGTTCCACGCCGAGAAGAGGCTCATCTCGGCGTCGATGCCGCCCTGGCGCTGGATCTCGGTGTCCTTGACCTGCGGGGTGACGGAGGTGATGAGCTCGGGCTCCTCGAAGCCGAACGAGTCCAGCACGAAGGCGGTCTCGCGGTTGATGGTGCCCGCGCGCCGGGGCTCGTAGATGTTGGTGCGCTCGACCTGGTTCTTGAGGTGCGCGTAGCTGATCGCGGCGCAGATGCTGTCCGTGTCCGGGTTGAGGTGGCCGATGACGTTGACCTTGCGGATTCCTGCTGGCATGGGATGTCCCCCTTACGTGTCTCCCTCGCCTGATTGTGCCACTCGGCCGGTGCCGGCAGCGACGGGGTGCGGCGAACGGGCAGACTTTTGAAGGGGGCGTGAACGCGGCGCGCCCGCCTGCGGGCTAGAGGGTCGAGGAGAGCCAGCGCGTCTCGCAGGAGAGCATCTGCTGATGGGGGCTCGCGTCAGGGTTCTGGATCAGGTTGATGAGCATCGAGCAGGCCAGGCGGCCCTCCTCGGCGACGGGCTCGACGATCGTCGAGATCCCGGGGTCCACGAGGTCGGTCCAGTCGGCGTTGTTGAGGCCGAGGAGCCCGATGCGCTCGGGTATGAGGTGGCGCATGGGCGAGATGGCCTTGTAGATGCGCGTGAGGCACCACTGGTGCGGGCAGAAGATGAGCGTGCGTCGCGCCGGGTTGACGGAGCGCTCGAAGATGCGCCGCAGCTCGTCGGTGCCCGGCGACTCATTGGAGACGGAGATGGTGCGGAACTCGATCCCATGCTCGTCGAGGGCGTCGGAGAAGCCCTGGAAGCGCTCGGCGCGCGTCCGCATGCTGCTCTCGACTTCGGCGGAGAGGATGAGAAAGTCCTGGTAGCCCTTGTCCACGCAGGCGCTGATCGCGTCGTAGACGCCGCCGTAGAGGTCGGTCTTGACCCAGGTGCTCGTGAGGTCCATGAGGCTGAAGTCGTAGAACACCACGGGCTTGCCCGCACGGCGCAGGCGGTCGTTGACGCTGCGGTAGTGCTTGGTGGGCTGGATGATGAAGCCGTCGACGCCGAGGGAGAGCATCTTCTCCACGTAGCTGCGCTCGACCTGGGGATCGAAGTGGGTGTCGCAGACGAAGGTCTGGTAGCCGCTCTGGTGGGCGACGACCTCGATGCTGCCGACGAGCTGCCCTGCCCAGATGTTGGTGTTGTCCTTGATGAGAACGGCGATGACCTGAGAGTTCTTGCTGGCGAGGGCCTGCGCGGCCCCGTTGGGCGCATAGCCTGTCTCCTCGATGATCCGCTCGACGCGCTTGCGCGTCTCGGCGCTCATCTTGGAGAGCCTGCCGTTGAGGTAGTTGGAGACGGTGGCGGTGGAGGTGTTCGCGAGGCGGGCGATGTCAGCTATGGTCAGTGCCTTCCCGGCCATCGCGCCCTCCGTTCCTTCTTCGCCCATGTAGAGCATAGCGCTTGGGCCTTGGCGTGCGACTGTCATCTCGGCCAGCGTCGACCTGCTCGTCCCGTGAATGGTAAACGCCAATGACCGAAACCCGAAGAAATTTCTTGACTTTTTAAAATGCGTGTATATCGCGAAAAAACGCGCCTAGTTAAGCGATTAACCAAAATGCCTGTAGAGCCATCTACCTGCGCATTTACCGAATAGTCGTTGCCCGGACCCGTCTGTGAAGAGCAAACTTCATGGCAGCAGATCAGCCGAGCGTTTGGCCTGAGCGTTTGGTCCGTGCGCAATCCGGAGGCAATCGGACCGGTAATTCTCCCAGACAGGGCGAGAGCTGAAAGGAGAGGTACATGAAGATCGTCGCAGTATGCGCATGCACGGTCGGCATCGCGCACACCTACCTGGCCAAGAAGGCCATCGAGGAGGAGTGCAAGAAGCGCGGCTATGAGTACAAGGTCGAGGCTCAGGGTGGCCTGGGCATCGAGAACGCGCTCACGCAGGAGGACGTCGACTCCGCTGACGCCGTCATCTGCTCCATCGACGTGGGCATCGAGGGCGAGGAGCGCTTCGAGGCCAAGCAGTCCGAGGGCCGCTACCTCAAGGTCGGCACCTCCGACACCATCTCTGACGTTGCCAAGGTGATCGACGAGGCCGTCGAGCTCGCCAAGAAGGCAGAGGAGGCCGGTGCGAGCGGCACCCAGAAGGGCCTGTTTGCCGACTTCGGCAAGACCCTGCTGAACGCCTTCAACACGGGCGTCTCGTACTTCATCCCGGTCGTCGTCATCGGTGGCGTGTTCCTGGCCTTCTCGCTGGCCACGGGCACCGCGGGCGAGGATGGCATGGAGGTCACGAGCCCCTTCATGCAGAACCTGAACCTGATCGGCAACGCCGGCATCGCCATGATGATCCCGGTGCTCGCGGCCTACATTGCCTACTCCATCTCCGGCAAGCCCGCGCTCGCGCCCGGCTTCGTCCTCGGCTACCTGGTCAACAACTCCGTCACCGTCAACGGGACCGACGTCTCCACGGGATTCCTCGGCGCGATGATCATCGCCGTCCTCGCCGGCTACCTCGTCAAGTGGATGAAGAGCTGGAAGGTGGGAAGCACGGTCCAGACGATCATGCCCGTCCTGATCATCCCGATCCTGTCCACGCTCGTGCTCGGCCTGGCCTACATCTACATCCTGGCCTACCCGCTGTCGGTGTTCATGAACTGGCTCATCGACGTTCTCGGCAGCCTGGAGGGCGGCTCCGCGGTCGTGCTCGGCATCGTCATCGGCATCATGACCGCGTTCGACATGGGCGGCCCCGTCAACAAGACCGCCTCGACGTTCACCATGGCCCTCATGGCCTCCAGCGTCTACGGCCCCAACGGCATGTTCCGCGTCGCCGTCGCCATCCCGCCGATCGCCTGCGGCCTCGCCGCCCTCATCGCCCGCAAGAAGTTTGACGCCGCCGACCGCCAGATGGGCATCTCCGCCATCTTCATGGGCTGCATCGGCATCACCGAGGGCGCCATCCCGTTCGCGGTCAAGGACCTCCTCCACACCCTGCCCGGCATCTGCATCGGCTCCGCCGTCGGCGCCGGCCTGGCCGCGATCCAGGGCATCGAGTGCTACGTTCCCCACGGTGGCTTCATCGTCGCCCTCGCCACCAACAACGTCCCGCTCTTCTGCCTCGACATCGTGATCGGCGCTGCCGTCGCGGCCGCCATCATCATCGCGATGAAGCCCAAGCCTGCCGACAAGTAGGCGCCATCCACCCAAGCAGGCGTCACCAACTCAAGCGGCGCCCCGTCCGGGGCGCCGCGACCAAGAAAGGAAAGGATAGCCAGACATGTCCAACCTCACCGTTCGCCAGTGCGTTCAGGGCCTGCTCAAGCTCCAGGATTCCGGTGACCACGCCACCATGGTCGGCATCGGCCCCATGAGCCCCAACCTCATCCAGGCCGTCTTCGAGCTGGCCAAGGACGAGGACTTCCCGCCGATGTTCATCGCCTCGCGCAACCAGGTCGACATGGACGAGTTCGGCGCTGGCTACGTCAACGGCTGGGATCAGGTGCGCTTCGCGGCCGACATCAAGAAGGTCGCTGACGAGGTTGGCTACACCGGACCCTACTACCTCTGCCGCGACCACGGCGGCCCCTGGCAGCGCGACGAGGAGCGCAACGCGCACCTTCCCGAGGACGAGGCCATGGAGCTGGCCCGCAAGTCCTTCGTCGCCGACATGGAGGCCGGCTTCGACCTGCTCATGGTCGACCCGACCAAGGACCCCTACCAGATCGGCAAGGTGATCCCGCTCGACGTCGTCCTGCGTCGCACCATCGACCTGATCGACTACCTCGAGAAGTACCGCAAGGAGCACGGCCTGCCCGAGGTGGCCTACGAGGTCGGCACCGAGGAGACCAACGGCGGCCTCACCAGCACCGACAAGTACGAGGAGTTCATCTCCCAGCTCAAGCCCGAGCTCGAGAGCCGCGGCTGCCCGATGCCCACCTTCATCGTGGGCCAGACCGGCACCCTCACGCGCCTCACCGAGCAGGTCGGCCACTACAACTTCAAGAACGCCCGCGAGCTCGCCGACATGGCCAAGCGCTACGGCGTGGGCCTCAAGGAGCACAACGCCGACTACCTCGATGACGCCACCCTGCTCGAGCACATCCCGGCGCACGTGACCGCCTCCAACGTCGCCCCGCAGTACGGCACCGAGGAGACCCGTGCCTACCTGAAGCTCTGCGAGACCGAGCAGATCCTCGTCGACAACGGCCTGTGCGACGACCCGTCCGACCTCTACAACACGCTGCTGGTCAAGGCCATCAAGACCGAGCGCTGGCGCAAGTGGATGACGGGCGACGACGTCAACCTCCAGGTCGACGACATCCTCGCCAACAAGGAGCTCAGCCTCCAGATCCTGGACATCTCCGGTCACTACGCGTTCAACGACCCCGAGGTCAAGGAGCAGATCGACAAGCTCTACAAGAACCTCGCCGCCCAGGACATCGACGGCCGTCGCTTCGTGATCGAGCACATCAAGCGCCCGATCAAGCAGTACATCGTGGGCCTCAACCTCAAGGGTGTCACCACGCGCATCGAGCGCGCCCTCGAGGCCTAGGGTCCTCGCCGACCGGCCTTGTGCGCCGGGACCAAGCGCTTGGTCCCGGCGCCATCCATATCAAAACGTCACAGGAAGGACCACATTCATGAAGTTCTTCATCGACACCGCCGACCTCGACGAGATCAGGGAGGCCCTGTCCTGGGGCTGCCTGGCCGGCGTCACCACCAACCCGAGCCTGTACGCCCGCACCGGAGGGAAGCTCGCCGACTTCGAGGGCCACATGGTCAGGATCGCCGAGCTCTGCGAGGGGCTGCCGGTCTCGGCGGAGTCCCAGGCCAAGACCGTCGAGGGCATGGTCGAGGAGGGCCTCCACCTGGCGTCGCTCGCCCCCAACATCGTGGTGAAGCTGCCGGTCTGCGCCGAGGGCCTCGCCGCCACCCGTCGGCTCGCCTCCGAGGGCGTGCGCGTCAACATGACGCTGATCTTCTCGGCCCCGCAGGCGCTGCTGGCCGCCAACGCCGGAGCCCGCTACGTCTCGCCGTTCGTCGGGCGCTTCGACGACATCGGCGAGGACGGCGTCGCCGAGCTGGCCAACGTCATCACCGCCATCGGCAACTACGACTGGGCGGGCAAGAACGTCGACGGCGTCTGCGAGGTCATCACCGCCTCCGTGCGCACCCCGCACCACGTCACCCAGGCGGCCCTCTTGGGCGCCGACATCGCCACGGTGCCCTTCGCGGCCCTCAAGAAGTGCCTCAGGCACCCGCTCACCGACCAGGGCATGGCCAGCTTCGACGCCGACTGGGCCAAGGTCGTCGCGGCGCAGTAACGACTTTCATCGGAGAGAGAAGGGCACACCATGAGCGAGTTCGTCAGCGAGAAGAACGTGCTTCTCCACCAGCAGGCCGCCTCCCGCGAGGAGGTCCTGCGGATCATTTCCGACCACTCGATCGAGCTCGGCGTCGCCGATGACGCCGACGAGGTCTACAAGAGCTTTCTGGCCCGCGAGGAGATCGACCAGACGGGCATGGTGGACGGCTTCGCCATCCCGCACTGCAAGACCGATGTCGTCAAGCAGGCCACCGTCGTCGTCTTCAAGAACGAGACGGCGCTCGAGTGGCCGAGCCTCGACGGCAAGCCCGTCGACATCGCCGTCGCGCTGCTCGTTCCGGGCGCCGAGGCGGGCACCACGCACCTGCGCCTGCTGTCGAAGGCTGCCATGCTGCTGATGGACGACTCCTTCAAGAAGCTCCTGCGCGAGGGGGATGACGCGGCAGCCATCGCCGCCGCGATCAACGCCGAGCTCGAGAAGGAGTAGGCGCGGCCGTCGCGCGACCCTGCGCGATCGTCGCACGTGCTTCGTGGCGGCCCGGGGAACCTTCCCGGGCCGCTTTCTCATGCGTGCCCCGCCGGGTAGAATGTGCCTGGCATTCCCTGCGAGAAGGCGAGAGACCCATGGCAGAGTTCGTCTACATGTTCAACCGCGCCCGCAAGGCCGTCGGCGACAAGGTCATCCTCGACGACGTCACGGTGGGCGTCTACCCGGGGGCCAAGATCGGCGTGGTGGGCCCCAACGGTGCCGGCAAGTCCACGCTGCTCAAGGTCATGGCCGGCCTCGAGGACGTCTCCAACGGCGAGGCGCGCCTGTCGCCCGGCTACACCGTGGGCATCCTCCAGCAGGAGCCCCCGCTCGACGAGGACAGGACCGTCCGCGAGAACATCGAGCAGGCCTTCGGTGACATCCTGGCCAAGATCGAGCGCTTCAACGAGGTGAGCGCCGCCCTCGCCGAGCCGGACGCGGACTTCGACGCCCTCATGGCGGAGATGGGCGAGCTCCAGACCCAGATCGACGCCGCCGACGGCTGGGACCTCGACTCCAAGCTCTCGCAGGCGATGGACGCCCTGCAGTGCCCCGACCCGGACGCCCCGGTGACGCGGCTCTCCGGGGGCGAGCGGCGCCGCGTGGCGCTCTGCCGGCTCCTTCTCGAGGCGCCTGACCTGCTCCTTCTTGACGAGCCGACCAACCACCTCGATGCCGAGAGCGTGCTGTGGCTCGAGCAGTTCCTGCACCGCTACCCCGGCGCCGTCATGGCCGTCACGCATGACCGCTACTTCCTCGATGACGTGGCCGAGTGGATCTGCGAGGTGGACCGTGGCCAGCTCTACCCCTACGAGGGCAACTACTCCACCTACCTCGAGAAGAAGGCCGCGCGCCTGGAGGCCCAGAGCCAGCAGGACGCCCGTCGCGCCAAGAAGATGAAGTCCGAGCTCGCGTGGGTGCGCTCGAGCCCCAAGGCGCGCCAGGCCAAGAACCGCGCCCGCCTCGAGCGCTACGAGCAGATGGAGGCCGAGGCGCGCGCCTCCAAGCGCGTGGACTTCACCGACATCCACATCCCCGTGGGGCCGCGCCTGGGCGCCAAGGTGCTCGTGGCCGAGCACCTCACCAAGGCCTTCGGCGAGCGCACGCTCATCGACGACCTCTCGTTCACCCTGCCGAGAAACGGCATCGTGGGCGTGATCGGTCCCAACGGCGTGGGCAAGACCACGCTCTTCAAGATGATCGTGGGGCAGGAGGGGCCCACGTCGGGCACGCTCGAGGTGGGCGAGTCGGTCTCGCTCTCCTATGTCGACCAGATGCGCTCCGGGATCGACCCCGAGAGGACCCTCTGGGAGGTCGTCTCGGATGGCAGCGACTACATCCGTGTGGGCGACACCGAGATCCCGAGCCGAGCCTACGTGGCGGCCTTCGGCTTCAAGGGCTCCGACCAGCAGAAGCGCGCGGGCGTGCTCTCCGGCGGCGAGCGCAACCGCCTGAACCTCGCGCTCACCCTCAAGCAGGGCGGAAACCTCCTGCTCCTGGACGAGCCGACCAACGACCTCGACGTCGAGACGCTCGAGAGCCTGGAGGAGGCGCTCGAGGAGTTCCCCGGCTGCTCGGTGGTGATCTCGCACGACCGCTGGTTCCTCGACCGCGTGGCCACGCACATCCTGGCCTGGGAGGGCGACGACGAGAATCCCGGGCGCTGGCACTGGTTCGAGGGCAACTTCGAGGCCTACCAGGCAGATCGCGAGAGGCGCCTCGGGGCCGAGGCCGCCCAGCCGTACCGGCTCCATCGCAAGCTCACGCGCGACTGACGCGGCCGACAGACGGCGGCGGGCACGGCCCGAGGCCCGGCCTGCTCCACGGCCCTGCCCCGACCTGTGCAACATACCTGCCATCAAGCGCGCACAAAACGCACACAGAAGGCTAGAATAGGAGCGCCCGCAGGGGCACCCAATGTATGAGCTCGGGCGCGAGGTCGCCAGGATGACGGGAGAGCAGATGCACGGAGACATCAGGACGCGCAAGGCGGTCATTATCGGGGCGGGGCGCGTGGGCAGCCACGTGGCGCTGTGCCTCATGTTCCAGCACCTCGTGAACGAGATCGTGTTTCTCGACGTCAGCCAGGAGGCTGCGCGCGCCCAGTCGCTCGACCTCGAGGACCTGGCCTCCGGCCTGGGTGACTCGTTCACCATCCGCCCGGGCGAGTACTCCGACTGCGCCGACGCGCACTTCGTGATCCTCACCGCCGGTCGCAGCCGTCGCCCCGGCGAGACGCGCCTCCAGATGCTCGACGGCACCATCAAGGTGCTCGACGGCATCGTCGGCCCGCTCAAGGACTCCGGCTTCCACGGCATCCTCATCAGCGTCTCCAACCCGGCGGACATCGTGACCGAGTACCTCTACCGCAAGCTCGAGCTGCCGCGCAGCCAGGTCTTCGGCACGGGCACCGCGCTCGACTCCGCGCGCCTGCGTCGCGTGCTCTCCGAGACGCTTGACGTGAGCAGCCACCAGATCCAGGCCATCTGCATGGGCGAGCACGGGGACTCCATGTTCATCCCCACCTCGCGCATCGCCGTGGAGGGCATCGGGCTGCGCGAGTACCTCTCGCTGCGCGAGGACGTGGTCGACTCGATCGACTTCAGCGAGATCATGAGCCGCGTGCGCGAGTCCGGCGCCGCCATCATCTCGGGCAAGGGCTGCACGGAGTTCGGCATCGCCTCGATCGTGGCCACGCTCGTGACGGCCATCCTGCACAACGAGAAGCGCGTGGTGCCGCTCTCGGCGCACCTTGACGGCGAGTACGGCGAGTCGGGCATCTCCGCCGGCGTGCCCTGCGTCATCGGCAGCTCCGGTGTGGACAAGGTGCTCGACATCGACCTCTCCTACGACGAGCGTCGTGCGCTGCGTGCCTCGTGCGCGGTCATTCGCGAGAACCTGCAGAGCGTCCTGCCGGAGTAGGGCCAAGGAGAGGTGCGGGGATCTCCTCGCACCTCTCACAGGGCGTTGAAGCCAAGCTTTTTTTCAGTAGAATATCCGCGCAATGGAAGCCTTCTGAAAGAGGAGACCCATGATACGGATAGACCACGTCTCCAAGTCCTATGACGGCGGGAGGACCCTCTCCGTCAAGGACCTGTCGCTCCAGATCAGAAGCGGTGAGATCTTCGGTCTGCTCGGCCCCAACGGCGCCGGGAAGTCGACCCTGCTCAACATGCTCGCCGGCGTGCTCGCGCCCACCTCGGGCACCATCGAGCTCGACGGCGTGAGCATCATCGAGGACCCGCTCGCCGCCAAGCGCGGCCTCTGCTACGTGAGCGACTCCCCCGACCACCTGCTGCGCCTCAAGGGGCACGAGTTCCTGCGCTTCATTGCCGACATCTACGGGGTGCCCAATGCCGTGCGCGCCCCGCGCATCGCCGAGCTCGCGCGCGAGTACGGCATGGCGGACGAGCTTGACAACCAGATCCAGTCCTACTCCCACGGCATGCGCCAGAAGATGATGATCATGGGCGCGCTCCTGCCCGACCCGCCCACCTGGATCCTCGACGAGCCGATGACGGGCCTTGACCCCAAGGCGTCGTGGCTGCTCAAGCAGTCCATGCGGCGTCACGCCGATGCCGGCAAGACGGTGCTCTTCTCCACGCACGTGCTCGACGTGGCCGAGAAGGTCGTGGACCGCGTGGGCGTGATCGCCCACGGCGAGCTGCTCTTTGTGGGCACCGTCGACGAGATGCGCGAACGCTTTGACAACGACGGCTCGCTCGAGGAGATGTTCCTTGAGCTCACCTCCGCCGAGTCCCCGCTCGCGCAGGAGGTCGGCTGATGGCGCGTCCCGCAGGCCAGGCCTTCTCCTGGAGCCAGTTCACGGTGATGCTGCGCGTGATTCGCAAGGGCGAGCAGCGCACCGACGAGACGGGCATGGGCCTCGGCGAGACGTCCGTGCGCCTGCGAGGGCTTCCCGCCCGCGTGGGGCGGGGGCTGCGCGTGGCGGCGGTGATCCTTCTCTGCCTGATGCTCGCCGCGATGTTCTTCATGCTCGGGGTCGCACTCTCGGCGATGGGCGCCTCGCCGTACGTGGCCTTCAGCCTCTCGGTCATAGGAATCGTCATGATGACCGTGCTCGTGGGGCTCTACCAGGCCGTCAACGTGCTCTACTTCGTGCGTGACATCAGCTACTACCTCGCGCTTCCCGTCTCGTCCACATCCATCATGTGGGCCAAGCTCGTCCACTTCCTGGGCTCGGCGCTCATCGGCGACCTTGTCTTTGCGCCCATCACGCTGGGGGTCCTCTGGGATCAGGGCGGCTCGCCGCTGACATGGGTCGCCTCGCTGATCGGCTTCGTCCTGTGTGCGGTTGCGGTCAACCTGGCGCTGGTCATCGTATGTGTGCCGGTGATGCGCTTCTCGCGCCTCGCCCACGATAAGGACCGCTTCTCGCGCGTCTTCGGCGCCGCCATCCTGGTCATCGCGCTGGTGGTCGGTGCCGGCAGCCAGTTCGTGATGCGGGGGGACGGGCTCATGGGCCTTGCGGACGGCGTCGAGAGGCTGCTCGCGATGGGGCCCGCGGCGGTGGCCCTGGCGCTGCTCTGCCCGCCCACGCTCGCCTCGCGCATGGTCGTGGCGGGCACGGGTCCTGAGGTGGTGCTCGGGCTCGTCGCGATGGTCGCCCTGGTGGCGCTGTACGTGGCCCTGCTCTCCGTGGTCGCGCGGCGCTGGTACTTCGACGGCGTTCAGGCCCTGCAGGGTGCGGGCTCCAAGCGGGGCCGCCGCGTGGAGGGCGCGGGCCTTGCCCGGGCCACTGCCGCGCGCGGGCAGGTCGTGGCCAACCTCAGCCGGGACTGGAAGACCATGGTCCGCGTGCCGGTGTTCTTCAACCAGTTCTTCCTGAGCGCGCTGCTCATGCCGCTCTACTTTCTCGTGATCGCCGCGGTGGCTGCCGTGTCGGTCTCCTCCGAGATGGGCGAGGCGGGGGTCTCCCTGGACCTGCTGCTCGGGATGGTGCGCGAGGCCGCGGGCTCCCTCAGCGTCAGCAGCGCGGAGCTCTCGTGGTGCGCCGTGGGCGTGCTCGCGTTCTCGGTGCTTCTGGGCTTCTCGTCGTACATCTTCACGCTGGCCGTGAGCCGAGACGGCGAGGACTTCTTCTTCATGCGTGGCATGCCCATGGACTGGCGGGCCTACCTCGTGGCCAAGTTCATCGCGCCGTTTGCGCTCTCTATGGTGCCCATGCTCGCGATCATCGTGGCGGCGCTGCTCGTGGCCGGTGTCCCCGTGCTTGAGGGCGCGTGCCTGGTGGCGGTGTATGTGGGGTCCATGGTCTCGCTCTCCCTTCTGTCCCTGGGGCTGGGCACGTGCTTCCCCAACCTCTCATGGGAGAACGAGGCCCAGCTCGTGAAGGGCGGTGGCGCGACGGTCATGGTCCTCGCGGGAGTCGTGGCGGATGTGGTGGTCGTGGCACTGCCGGTCGTGGCGCTGCTGGCGGGTGCGTACTGGCAGGTGGTGAGTCCCATGACGGGACTCGCGCTGGCGCTCGGGGTCTTTGTGGCCGAGTGTGCCGGGCTCGCCTGGTGGGTCCTCGGACCCTGCGCGCGGCGCCTCTCCCGCCTGGGGCGGTAGCGAGGTCGGCAGGGCCCGCCCTGCCGACGGCCCCGTGCCCGGCCCCGCGCTAGCGAGCCGTGCGGTCGTGGTTGATGGGCTCGTAGAACAGGCGCGCCACCTCGTCGGGGTCGCGGGTCTGGCCGAGCGCCCACATCGTCTTGGCGACGAGCGCCTCGGTGGTCATGTCATCGCCCCTCAGGATGCCGGCCTTCTCCGCGTAGGGGCGTCCGACCTCATAGACGCCCAGGTCAAGGCCCTCCTCGGGCACCTGCGTGGTCACGACGAGCGTGCGCCCGGAGTCCACCCAACCAAAGATGGCCCGCTGGTAGGCACCCTCGTAGGAGGGGATCCCGCCGATGCCAAAGGTCTCTAGGATGACGGCGTCGTAGTCCCGGCGCAGCAGGTCGAAGATGCTCGGCTGCAGCTCGGGCGTGAGGCGCAGCACGATGACCCGCTCGTCGAGGGCATCGAAGAAGCGCGGGCGTCGCCCGCGGGTCGTTGGCCGGGGGGTCACGCCACCGGCGCGGACGACGCGATCGCCCCGGACGAAGGCGATCGCGGGGAAGTTCATGCTCGTGAAGGCGTTGAAGCTCATCGTGCGCTGCTTGCGGGCGCGCGTGCCGCAGATGACCGTCCCCCCGAAGACCACGCTCACGTCGCGGCTCGCCTCGTCGCAGGCGTACAGGACGCTCTGGTAGAGGTTGAGCTTGGCGTCGGTGAAGGGGCTCGCCATCGGCTGCTGGGAGCCCGTGAGCACCAGGGGCTTCTCGCTGTCCTGGACGAGGTAGGAGAGCGCGGCCGCCGTGTAGGCCATGGTGTCGGTCCCGTGCAGGATGACGAAGCCGTCGTAGTCGTCGTAGGCGTCGCGGACGGCGCGGGCGATGCGCATCCAGTCACGGGGGCGCATGTTGGTGCTGTCGATGTTCATGAGCTGAACGAAGTCCAGCTCGCAGAGGGTGTCGAGCAGCGGGACCTGCTCGGCGAGCTCGCGGCCGGTGAGGGTGGGCGCAAGCCCCGAGCCGTCCTGGGTCGAGGCGATGGTGCCTCCGGTCGCCAGCATCAGGATCCTCTTCATCTCATCACCCGTCCGAGCGATTCCGTGCCGGCTCGCTCCCGAGGAGGTAACGGCGGATGGCCTCGGCGCAGCCATCGTGGTCGTTGTCGGCGACGATGACGTCGGCCGCGGCGCGGGCGTGGGCGTTGGCGTTGCCCATCGCCACGGCGAGCCCCGCGGCGCGGAGCATAGGCAGGTCGTTGTCGGCATCGCCCACGCAGATGGTGGCCTCGCGCGTGATGCCGAGGTGCTCGGCCAGGCCGATGAGGCCCGTTCCCTTGTTGACCCCGGACGGGGAGAACTCGAGGCTCGAGGTCTCGGAGTCGATGATCTCGAGGGGCAGCCCGGCAAGGCGCCCGCGCACGCGCTCCCTGGCCTCCGTTGACGTGAAGTGCGCGTTGAGCTTCAGGATGGGGATCCCTGGGTCGAGCAGCGTCTCTCTGATGTCGGGCACGGGGGTGCCCAGGTCACGATAGGTTCCCTGGTAGACGCCCATGAAGTAGCGGTCCATCCGGTCAAGGAAGGAGGCCTGGTAGAAGAAGCCGCGTCCGGAGAAGAGGTCGACCATGACGTCCTCGCCGTCTATGGCCCAGGCGATGCTCTCCACGAGGGGCCGGTCGAGGGCGGACTCGCTGATGACCTCGTCCTGCGCCATGTCATAGACGAGGGTCCCGTTGCCGCAGATCGCGTAGCGCACGTGGGGGAGGTCGGAGGCGTAGGGCGCCAGCAGCGTCGGGCAGCGCCCCGAGCAGATGGTCACGGTCTTCCCCGCCCTGAAGGCCTCGCCGATCGCCACGGTCGAGGACGGCAGGATCTGCTTTCTCGAGTCCAGGAGCGTCCCGTCCATGTCGAAGGCTATGAGCTCGTAGGTCATGGCGCTCCTCTCATGTGCCGGCCCAAACAGAATAGCCGAGATGCGTCGGATGCGGCGCGTGGCACCGCATAGCAAGCCGTTTCCGTTTGGTATCGCGCTTCCGTGGAGAGAGCGTGCACCAGCGGCCAAAGCGATAGCATTGCCCATATCGCTGATGATTGTTGTCAAGTATGTGGGAGATTTGATCATGGCCAAGAAGAACGTTGTCTGCAGCAGCGCGATCCTGGGCAAGGACATGCACGTCGCCGTCCACGGCTCCAAGGGTCTGCCGGTCGTCGCCTTTCCGACGCTGGGCCAGCCGGGGGAGAGCCTGGAGGAGGCCGGCGTGGTGGCCGAGCTCGCCGACTACGTGGACTCCGGCACCATCCAGCTGTTCTGCACCGATACCGTTGACGATGAGAGCTGGGCTGACTTCGAGGGAGACCCTGCCGCCCGCACGGAGCGCCAGGAGACCTTCTACCACTATGTGGTCGACGAGCTCGTCCCGCTGGTGCGCAAGGTGAGCGGCTCCGACGCCCGTCCGCTCGCCCTGGGCTTTGACATGGGTGCCACGCACGCCTCGATCGTCGCGCTGCGCCGACCGGACCTCTTCCAGGGCTGCGTCTGCCTCTCCGGAACCTATGATGCGCGTCGCTACTTCGGCGACTGGATGGACGCCACGCTCTATGACAACACGCCCTGCGCCTTCTTGCCGCAGATGTCTCCCGACCATCCCTACGTCGGGCTCTACAACAGCCGTCAGCTGCTGTTCTGCACCGGTCAGGATGCCAGCGAGGCCGAGAGCCTGCGCACGACCCGCGAGATGGAGGCGAACTTCGCGCGCCTGGGCGTCGACGTGTGGTGTGACTACTGGGGCGCCGACGTGACGCACACCTGGTTCTGGTGGAGGAAGCAGCTGCGCTACTTCATGCCCATCGTCCTCGAGGACGTGGAGAAGACCACCGCTGCCGAGAAGCCCGCCCCCGCCAAGAAGCGCGTCACCCGCAAGCGCGCCACGACCACCAAGAAGGCCGCCGAGAAGAAGCCGGCTGCTGCGAAGAAGCCCGCGGCTGCCAAGGCGGCGC
>CAZUOD010000015.1:0-19727 GCA_964621975.1 uncultured Atopobium sp. | reverse complement strand
CTCACAGAAGGGCAGCTCGTCGACTTTCTGCAGGTGGAGTTCGGCCGCGTGGGAGCGGACACCCACCTCACCCCGCGCGAGGTCATCAGGGACTTCATCGAGCTCCTCGACATCGTGTGCCAGAACCCGCAGACGGACGTGGGCACCCTCCTGCGCTCCGACGCCTTCGCCGGGACCGTCGCGCCCACCGGAGCCGCCCCGGGCACGGGCACCCAGGGCAACCCCTATGCGGAGTTCACCGTCTGACAGACGCGACGGGCGCGCCGAGCGCGAGCGGCACCTGCGGAGCCCTCAGGCACAGGAACATCACACAGCTGGTGTTCAGGCCCTTCGTCCTTTATCAGGCCCGTCACGTCCTTGGATCTGCGGGAGGACGTCCTCCCCTCCTCGCGAAACCACGGGTATTTTTAATGTTTAAAAACAATCCGGGCATTCGTTGTCATTTGGTAATGCATCGGCATGAGACTCGTTGTAAACAGGACTCCCAAAGCACTGCAAGAGACAGCTCGCTTTCAGCGATGAAGAAATAGGTACCCATGGACTCAACCGACCTCACAGAGATGCTATCCGACATCTTCTGCACCGATGACCCCGACATCCTCGCAGAGCTCTCCGCGGAGGCCCGCACCGAGACCTTCGACAAGGGCGTGTGCGTCGTCCCCGCCAACGAGAGGCTCACCAAGATCCGCTTCCTCATCTCGGGCATCCTGCGCACCTACCTCGTCGACCTCAACGGCAAGGACATCACTGACTGCTTCCTGTCGGTGCCGGGGATGCCCGTGGTCCCCGCCGCGAACCTCGACCCCTCTCCCATAAGCATTGAGACGCTCACGCCCTGCGAGCTCCTGACCTTGTCCGCCGATACGGTGGAGCGCATCCTCCTCACCACCTTGGATGGGGCACGTGCCTACAACCGGATGCTCCAGGAGGCCTGGCAGGTGCACCGCAAGACCAAGATGGCCTTCGAGCAATACAAGGCCGCTGAGCGCTACGCGTGGTTCAAGGAGACGTTTCCCGAGGTGGACCGCCAGGTGCCCGCCCGCCACGTGGCGTCGTTCCTCGGCATGACGCCCGTCACGCTCTCGCGCATCAAGACCAGTCAGCGCCACGCCGAGTAGACCCGCCCGCACCACCTGAGCTCCTCCCCTTGAAGTCAGAAACACGTGTTCGTATCATGGTGTGACGGAGGGGAGGGCCATGGGCGTCTTCGACAGATACGCGCCGTTCGTGCAGGACTTCATCTACGCGCACGAATGGGAGAGCCTGCGCGGGGTGCAGGTTGCGGCCGCTGAGGCCATCTTCAACACGGATGACCACGTGCTGCTCTGCTCGTCGACGGCCTCTGGCAAGACCGAGGCGGCGTTCTTCCCCATCCTCACCGAGCTCTGGGAGCGGCCGAGCCCGTCGGTGGGCGCCGTCTACATCGGCCCCACGAAGGCCCTCATCAACGACCAGTTCCAACGCCTCGAGGAGCTCTGCGCCGAGGCGGACATCCCCGTGTGGCACTGGCACGGTGACGTCTCCTCATCGCACAAGGCGAGGCTCATGAGGAACCCCTCGGGCATCCTGCAGATCACGCCGGAGTCCCTCGAGTCGCTGCTCATGCGCCGGCACGCCGCCGTGCCGAGGCTCTTCTCGGATCTGCGCTACATCGTCATGGACGAGGTGCACTCCCTGCTTCGCCAGGACCGCGGCGGGCAGACCCTCTGCCTCATGGAGCGGCTCTCGCGCCTTGCCGGCGTGAGCCCGCGGCGCATCGGCCTGTCCGCCACCATCGGGGACCCGGCGGCCGTGGGGGCCCTTCTCGCCGCGGGCACCGGAAGGGACACCGTGATTCCCCAGGTCACGGAGCCCCCGCGCACCTGGCGCCTCTCCATGGAGCACTTCTTCTCCAGCGGCCCCCAGGCGGACGAGGGAACGGTCCACAGCGCCACGGGCAGCACCGAGGTCGAGGTCATCTCCGTCGAGGCGGTGCCGGCACAGCATGAGCTGGGGGATGGGACGGGCGCGGGTGCGGCGCTCGTCCCCGTCGGGCAGGAGGCCCCCACGGACACCGCGCCCGAGGGCGCGGACCCCGGGATCGGCTACGTCTTCGAGCACACGCGCGGGCATCGGAGCCTCGTCTTCTGCAACTCCCGCGAGGAGGCAGAGGAGCTCACCACGACCCTCAGGCGCTACTGCGAGGCCGCCGGCGAGCCCGACCGCTTCCTCATCCACCACGGCAACCTCTCGGCCGCCATCCGGGAGAGCGCCGAGGAGCTCATGAGGGACGAGTCGTGCGCCCTCACCACCGTGGCCACGGCCACGCTCGAGCTGGGCATAGACGTCGGGAGGCTCGAGCGCGCCTTCCAGATGGACGCCCCGTTCACGGTCTCGGCCTTCCTGCAGCGCATGGGCCGCACGGGCCGGCGGGGTGCTCCGCCCGAGATGTGGTTCGTCATGCGCGAGGAGCCGGCCGAGGCGCGTGCGCTGCTCCCCGAGACCGTTCCCTGGAAGCTCCTGCAGGGCATAGCGCTCGTGCAGCTCTATCGTGAGCAGCGGTGGGTGGAGCCCCCGCGCACGGACCGCCTGCCTTACAGCCTGCTCTGTCACCAGACGCTCGCCACGCTCGCCTCGGAGGGCGAGCTCAGCGCGGCCGAGCTCGCCGGGCGGGTCCTCACCCTCACGTGCTTCCGCCGCGTGAGCACAGACGACTTCCGCGCGCTGCTCCTCCACCTCCTGAGCCGCGACTACCTGGAGCGGACCGAGACGGGCGGCCTCATCGTGGGGCTGGCCGGGGAGCGCCTCACGAGCTCCTACAAGTTCTTCGCCGTCTTCCAGGAGAACGTCGAGTACACCGTGCGCTCGGGCTCCACGGAGATCGGCACCCTCTGCGCCCCGCCGCCCCCCGGCGAGAAGGTCGCCATAGCGGGGCACGTCTGGGTCGTCGACGAGGTGGACCACGAGCGGCACCTGCTCTACGTCACGCAGGTCAAGGGCACGGTGCCGGCGTACTTCGGCGAGGTCGCGGGGGACGTGAACACCCGCGTGCTCGAGCGCATGCGCCAGGCGCTCGCGGAGCACGCGCCCTATCCCTACCTCATGCCGCACGCGCGAGCGCGCCTCGCGCAGGCCCGCCACGTGGCGGCCGAGTCCGGCCTCACCGAGGGGCCCCTGCTCTGCCTCGGCGAGAACGACCGCGGCCAGACCATGTGGTGCCTCCTCCCGTGGCTGGGGACCTACGCCTTCCTCGCCCTGGAGCGCCTGCTCAAGATCAGGTGCGCGTCAGAGCTCGGCCTCAAGGGCCTGAGCTCGTCTCGCCCCTACTTCATGACGTTCGTGATGGCCGCCGACGAGCAGACGTTCTTCTCGGTGGTGGAGGAGGCCGCAGAGCGCCTCGAGGATCCCATGGGGCTGCTCTATCCCAATGAGATTCCCTACTTCGAGAAGTACGATGAGCTCGTGCCCGCGGAGCTCGTCCGCAAGGGGTTCGCCTACGGGGTGCTCGACGTCGAGGGCATGCGCGAGCGCGTCGCCGGGTGGGTCCGGGCGCGGCGCCTGCGCACAGGCCCGTAGGCGGCACGAAAAGACATCGGACAGGGAGGCATGACACCATGAGGATCTTCGCGTATTCGCTGCGACCCTATGATGAGCTGGGGTTTCTCGACGAGCTGAGCCAGAGCCTGGGCTTTGAGTACGGCTGGACGCAGGAGAGCCCCACGCCCGAGAACGCACACCTCGCCGAGGGCGCGGACGGCATCAGCGTCATCACCGATCCCGTGACGGCCGAGCTGCTTGACGCCTACGCCCGGCTCGGGGTCCGCGGACTCGCCACGCGCTCCATCGGCTACGACCACATCGACGTGGCCCACGCGCACGAAGTCGGCCTCAGGGTGGCCCACGCCTCCTACCCTCCCGAGGGCGTGGCCAACTTCACGATCATGCTCATGATGATGGCCCTGCGCAAGATCGAGCTCATCCAGCGGCGCGCCGGCGCCCAGGACTTCTCGCTCAGGGGCAAGCTCGGGCGTGACCTCTCGGCCTGCACCGTCGGTGTGGTCGGGACCGGGGCCATCGGCGCCTGCGTGGTGCGCCACCTTCAGGGATTCGGCTGCCGCGTCCTCGCGCATGACCCGCGCGAACGGGAAGACCTGCAAGGCCTTGCCAGCTACGTTGGCCTGGACGAGCTGCTCGCCTCCTCTGACGTGCTCACCCTGCACGCGCCGGGCCTGCCCGAGAACCACCACATGATCGGGGCCGCCGAGCTCGCGCGCATGCCAAAGGGCGCCGTGCTCGTGAACGCCGCGCGCGGCAGCCTCGTGGACACCCAGGCGCTCATCGAGGCCCTCGAGTCGGGGCATCTCGGCGGCGCGGCGCTCGACACCGTCGAGCACGAGTCCGGCCTGTACTACCGCGACCGCGGTGCGGACGTCCTGCCCAACCGCGACCTCGCGACCCTCAGCGCCCTGCCCAACGTCACGGTGACGCCCCACATGGCCTTCTACACCTCAGAGAGCGTGGAGGGCATGGCGCGCAGCACCGTGGAGGCGCTCGTCGCGTTCGCGCGCGGAGAGTCGACGCCGTATGAGGTGCGCTGAGGCGTCTGCCTAGTCGGCGGCCTCGGCCCTCTTGCCCTTGCGGGAGAGCTCGTACTCCTCGGGCGTGAGCACGTCCTCGATCCGCAGGTTGACCCCGGCGACCTCGAGTCCCGTCATGCCGGAGACCTGCTTGACCACCGCGCGCTTGACATCCTCGAAGACCTGCGGGGCGTAGGCCCCGTACTCGATGAGCACCGAGATGTTCACGCGCACGGCGCTGTCCGGGGTGACCTCAACGCTCACGCCCTTGGTGGTGTCGCTCGCGCCGAAGGCGTCCTGGACCCGGTTGAACCAGCTGCCCTTCATGCCCACCACGCCGGGCACGTCCCGCATGGCGATGGCAACGATCTTCTCGATGACGCCGTTGGAGAAGGTCAGCGAGTCCTCGGAGTCCTCGTCCTCGTCGTCATCGTCGGTGACGACCTCGATGTCCTTCCCGGCGTCCGTGACCTCTACGATCTTGTCGGAGGGCCCGTCCGGGACCTGCGCCAGGGAGGTCTTCTCGGAGTGCTCTTTCGTCGTGCTCTGCTGCGCGCTCATGTCAATTAGCTCCTTGCCTCCGGGACGCCGGGCGCCCGCGGACCGTCTCTACTGGTTGCGTGAGAATACCCTTCTCACGAGGTTCACGATGGTGGGCTTTCCGTCGAGCAGCTGACCCACGGCCACGCCCATGACGACCAGGGCGACGACGAGCAGCGTGCGCCACGGCCCGAAGGCAAAGATCGCGAGCGCCACCACGAGGCCGCACACGCCGCCCCAGAAGGCCTTCTCGTTGCCGGGAAACGTCCGCGATACCCATCCGGTGACGTGGGCAGGCCCCGTCTCTGGCTGGGGCTCCGCCCCGAGCGGCTCGGTCTCGGGCTCCGGGTCTCGGACGTCCCGCTCGCCCACGTCCACCCTGGGCCTGGGGGCCTTCTCGTCTGCCATGCGCCTATGCCTCCTTCTCGGTCTCTCGCACGGCGCTCATGGGCACCGTTATCTCGCTCGTGGAGTCAGTCGGGACGGAGGTGTCCCGGCCCTGCCCGTCGTCAGCGGCGAGGCCCTGGTCCTCGGCGGGCTCCAAGGCGGTCAGCGTGACCGAGCGAGGCTCCACGAACTCCAGGCTCACGCCCTCCACGGTGTCCCCGCACACGGCCGCGAGCCCGCTGACGAGCTCGGCGTGCAGCTTCGTCCCCTTGGCCACGACGTCCACCGTCTCGTGCGGCAGCACGCGCACGTGCACACGCACATGACCGGTCGGCTTGGCATCGACGTGGACCCGCTCGGCCGAGCACGTCCCGTCCGCCTCGACGATGTAGGCCGCCTGGGCCGCGATGGCGTCACGCGTGACGGAGATGACCCCGCCATCGACCAGGGCCACCTCGACCGTGCGGGTCCTGCGGGAGAGGAGCGCCCTCATGAGCAGCACCACGAGGCCCACCACGCTCACCACGAGGCACACGAGCAGCGCGAGCGAGTAGCCCTCAACGACCAGGAGGATCCTGGCGACATCGGTCCAAGGGCCGTACCACGTGAGGGCGAGCGCCCCCAGCGAGAAGAGCCCCGCGAGCGAGAAGACGGCCGTGCAGAGGCGGTTGAATCCACTCATGCGTATCTCCCATCGGCACCGCGCCACTGGCGCACCACGTCCCTAGGATACCCTTTGCCCCACCCGTGAGTCATCGCGCCTCTTCCTCAGCGAGAAGAAGCGTCTGCTCGACGTAGACCTTCGTCGCAAGCGACGCCACGGAGGTCTCGATGAGGCGCACGAGCGCGGGGTCGAGGGGCCTCTCGCCGAGCGCGGAGAGGTCAAGGCCCAGATTGCTCGTGGGGTCGGCGCGCCCACCCGGGACGAAGCACGCCGCCAGAGCCCGCTCGAAGAGGGCGCAGGACTCGTCGTAGAGCGCGACGAGGTCCACCCCCGAGCCGTAGATGCTCGCCATGAGCTGCTTGACCTGCGCGATCGAGAAGACGCGCTTGAACGCGCAGACGAACGTGAGCGCCGCCACGTGACGGCGCGTGTAGCGCTTCTTCCGGGGCGGCGCGACCAGGCCCTGCTTGACGTAGTTGTTGACCATCGAGCCGGTCACGGGCGTCTCGCCGGGCACCCGCATGAACTCGAGCTCCATCGAGACGAGCGTGAGGACCTGGTCGAGGTAGAGGTCGATGCGCGGCATCTCCTCGATGCGCGAGATGTGCACCTGGAACATGCGCTCGGCGAGCGCGGCGACGCGCCCGGCCGCGACGTTTGCGGACACGATGTCCTTTCTCTCCTCCACGGCACCACCCCTCAGCTTTTTTCCAAGAACTGATAATCTGGTATCGAGAACCACGTGAGACGGACATAGTCTCTACTATACTACCGTCCCAAGCCCGCACCGTCACGAGGAGAGCCCATGAACGAGCAGCGCATCGCCGTCATCACCGACACCGGGACGGACACGCCGGAGGACTTCGCCGCGGCCCACGACGTGCGGACCGTGCCGCTTCGCATCAACTACTCGGACGGCTCCTCCTACGAGAGCGGCGTCGACATCACGCCTGCCGAGCTGGTCGGCCGCTTCGACGAGGAGGTGCCCACGACGTCGCTGCCCTCCCCCATGAGGATCCGACAGACCTTCGAGCGGGCCCGCGCCGACGGCTATGCCGGGGCGGTCTTCGTGGCCATATCGTCGGGCCTCTCGGCCACCTACGAGACGGTGAGCATGGTCGCCCGCCAGATGGAGGGCTTCCCCATCGTGGTCGTGGACACCAAGAGCATCGGCATCGCCGCGGGCCTCGTGGTGATGGAGGCCGTCCGCCAGGTCGAGGCCGGCATGACCCTGGACCGCATCGGCAGCGTGCTGAGGACCGTGAGCGAGCGCACGCGCGTGTTCTTCTCGGTGCGCTCGCTCGACTTCCTGCACAAGGGCGGCCGCATCGGCGACGCCGTGTACCGCGTGGGGTCGCTGCTCAACATCAAGCCCGTCCTCACCTGCGACGAGGCCGGCACCTACGTGATCGCGAGGAAGGCGCGCGGGTGGAGGCGCGCCGTCGAGGGGCAGGTGCGCCTGGCCGTGCAGGCCGCGCGCGAGCACGCGGGCGTGCGCCTGGCCGTGTGCAGCTACGAGGACGAGGACGTCCTCGACCAGCTCGAGTCGCGCCTGCGCGAGGAGGTGGGCAAGGTGAGCCGGGTCGTGGAGGTCATCCGCTCGGGGATCTCGGCGGACCTGCTCGTCCACACGGGCCCGAGCCTTGCCGGCGTGGGCCTCATGGGGTGCTGACCGGCACGTCCCGCCCACGCGGCGCACGTTCGGCGCCGGCGCTTCCCGCCGAGCCCCACGCGAGATAGACCGCTAGAGCGAGCGGACCATCTGCGCCACGATCCTGGCGCAGCGATGTGCCGAGGAGCGCTCGAAGGCGGCGTAGTCGGCCTCTTGGCCCTCGGTCCCGGGCTTGTCGGAGATGGCGCGGACCACCACGAAGGGGACGCCGTTGAGCGTGGCCGCCTGGGCGATGGCCGCTCCCTCCATCTCGCAGCACAGGGCGCCGAAGGTCGAGGTGATCCGCTCCCGCTCGGCCTGCGCCGAGACGAACTGGTCCCCGGAGGCCACGCGGCCTGACACGGCGCGGACCTCGGGGGCGACGGCCCTCGCGGCGGCGAGCGCCGCCTCGCGCAGGGCGTCGTCGGCAAAAAACGCCGCGCCCTCCCGGCCGGGGATGACGCCCGGGTCGTAGCCGAGCGCCCCCACCGAGAAGTCATGCTGGACGCAGTCTGTGGCGACGACGAGGTCGCCGATGTCGAGGCTCGCGTCGAGCGAGCCCGCGACGCCAGTGTTGATGAGGTGGGTGCAGCCGAAGCGCCCGGCGAGCACCTGCGCGCAGATGCCGGCGTTGACCTTGCCGATGCCGCACTTGACCACCACGACGTCCCTGTCGCCCAGGCGCCCCGAGCAGAGGCGCATGCCGGCGACCTCCGTCTCCTCCCTGCCCGTGAGCTGGTCGCGCAGAAGCTCGACCTCGACGTCCATGGCCCCGATGATCCCAATCCTCATGCCCTGCCCCCGATGCTCGTCCTCGGGCCCCGAGGCGCTACAGCGCGCTCGCGAGCCAGTCCCTTCCGTGAAGCGCCCGCGCCACGGCGTCCTGGGCGGCCGAGAAGGAGACGCCATCGCGCACGTGGATCTGGATCTCACCCTGCGTGCCGTACACGGTGAGGGCCGTGAAGACCACGCCCGTCTCGAAGGCGGGGTCGAGGCGCTCGCCGAGGGCCTCGACCGCCGCCGAGCGGATCTCGTCCGTCACGGCATCGAGGTCGGCTCCCGGCACCACCACCACGGGCACCGAGCAAAAGCCCACGGTCCAGTCGGTCACGTGGGTGAGCGCGGTGTCGCTCAGCACCGAGTTGGGGATCACCTCCACGGCGCCGCCGCGCGTGCGGACGGTGGTGCTGCGCCAGCTGACATCCGTCACCTCGCCGGTGACGCCGCTCACGGTGATGTGGTCGCCGGGCTTGACCGCCTTGCTCACCATGAGGGTGATGCCGCCGATGAGGTTGGAGATGGTGTCCTGCATGCCGAGCGAGACGGCCAGCGACACCACGCCCAGGGCGGTGACGAAGCCCGAGGGGTCCACGCCGAAGACGGGCTGCAGCACGCTCAGCAGCGCGAGCGTCCAGATGAGCGAGCGCGCGATGTTGATGAAGATCGAGGCGCTGGGCAGGTTGGCGGCATCGAGCGCCTTGCGCATGATGCGCACCACAACGCGCTGCACCAGAAACGCCATGGCGGCGGCGCACACGAGCATGATGACCTTGTCCAGAAGACCGCCTGTGTCCATGCCGAGAATCTGCTCCATCACGCCTCCCTGTCCGTGTCACTCTATCACGCGCCTGCCGGGCGTGCCCGGAAGCCCCTGCCCGCGGTCGCGCCGCTAGCTCGTCCTGACGATGGGCGCGAAGCCCTTGAGCAGCTTCTTCGTCGTGCCCGTGCGGGAGAACCTGACCTCGATGGTGTCCCCGGAGACCGAGAGCACCTCCCCGGGGCCGAAGGTCTTGTGCGACACGTGGTCCCCCGGCGAGAACGACGCCGCCGCGCGGGCCGGGTCCGGCCGAGGGCCGGAGGGACCGCGGGACGAGCCGCCCGTGGAGCGCGTGTGCGACCCGAAGACGCGCCCGCCGTAGACCTCCGAGCCGCGACCGCTGCCGAAGGTGCCGCGCCTGTCCCCGCGCTTCTCCCAGCCCACGCCCGAGAAGCCCGACGAGCCCACGCCGACGCGCTCCACGTCCGCCGCGGGGATCTCGGCGAGAAAGCGGCTCGGCGGGTTGGCCTGCACGGAGCCGTACGTGCGGCGCGTGGCGGCGTGCGTGAGGTAGAGCCTCTTGCGGGCGCGCGTGATGGCCACGTACGCCAGGCGCCGCTCCTCCTCCACGGAGGCCGGGTCGCCCTCGCGGGCGGTGTGCGGGAAGATGCCCTCCTCCATGCCGGCCACGAAGACCACCGGGAACTCCAGGCCCTTGGCGGAGTGGATCGTCATCATGGTGACCGCGTGCGCCTGCCCGGCGAGCGAGTCGAGGTCGGAGCGCAGCGCGAGCCACTCGATGAGCGCGGGCAGCTTCTCGGCCGCCACCGGGGGCCGGGCGGACCCAGTCCCGGTGGGGGCGGGGGAAGCGCCTGTCGGCTCAGCGCTCGCTCCGCTCGCTCGCTGCGCGAAATCGCCGTCAGGCGCTCTCCCCGCCCCCTCCGGCCCGATTGCGCCCGCGGCGCGGAGCTGCTCGAGGCTCTCCAGGAGCTCCACGGCGTCGTGCGTCTCGTCGAACTCGGCGGCCACGCCCAAGAACTCCCTGATGTTCTCGATGCGCCCGTCCGCCTCGACGCTGTGCTCCGCCTCGAGCGCGCGCACGAGGCCCGAGCGATCCACGATGGCCTCCACCACGTCGGCGAGCTCGCCGGAGAGGTGCCGGCCGGCCTCGATCACGCCCGTGAACTCCGCCAGCGCCGAGCGCACCTTGGCCCCGAGCAGGCCGGTCTCGGCCACGGCCATCTCGCACGCCGAGAAGAACGAGACGGCCTCGTCGGCCGCGAGGCGGCGGATCTTGTCGATGGAGGTGGCCCCGATGCCGCGGCGCGGGGTGTTGACCACGCGCAGGGCCGCCACGTCGTCGTCGGGGTTCACCACGAGCTTGAGGTAGGCCATGACGTCGCGCACCTCGGCGCGGTCGAAGAAGCGCGTGCCGCCCACGATCTTGTACGGCACGCCCGCGCGCAGGAACATGTCCTCGAGGACGCGCGACTGCGCGTTGGTGCGGTAGAACACGGCCACGTCGTCGTAGCTCGTGCCGGCGTCGTGGAGCCGCTCGATCTCCGCGCCGACCCAGCGGCCCTCGTCGCGCTCGTCCGAGGCCTGGAAGACGCGGACCCGCTCGCCGTCGCCGGCGTCCGTGAACAGGCGCTTGGGCTTGCGGCGCGAGTTGTGGGCCACCACGGCGTTGGCGGCCGCCAGGATGTGGCCCGTCGAGCGGTAGTTCTGCTCGAGGCGCACCACGCGGGCGTCCGGGTAGTCCTTCTCGAAGTCGAGGATGTTCTGGATGTCCGCGCCGCGCCAGCTGTAGATGGACTGGTCGTCGTCGCCCACGACCATGAGGTTCCTGTGCCGCGCGGCCAGGAGGTTGGTGATGGCGTACTGGACGTGGTTGGTGTCCTGGTACTCGTCCACGCTGATCTGGCGGAAGCGGTCCTGGTAGCGCGCGAGCACCTCGGGGTGGCGGCTCAGGAGCTCGAAGGCCTTGACGAGGAGGTCGTCGAAGTCCATCGCGTTGGCCTTGGCCAGGCGCCGGTCGAGCGCGCGATAGACCCGTCCCGCGGCACGGTCCGCCGGGTTTGAGGAGCTCTCCAGCTCCTCCGGGCCCACGAGCGCGTTCTTGGCGGCCGAGATCTTGGCGCGCACCGACGGCAGCGGGAACTGCCTGGTGTCGATGTCGAGGTCGGCCATGATGGTCTTGACGAGGCGCTTGGAGTCATCGTCGTCGTAGATGGTGAAGTTGGGCGCGTACCCCACGAGCTCCGGGTCCTCGCGCAGCATCCGCACGCACATGGCGTGGAACGTGCAGACCCACATCCCGCGGGTGCCGGCGGGCAGCAGCGCCTCCAGGCGCTCGCGCATCTCGGCCGCGGCCTTGTTGGTGAAGGTGATGGCGAGCACCTGCCACGGGCGCACGCCCTCGTCGGCGATCATGTGCGCGATGCGGTACGTGAGCACGCGCGTCTTGCCCGAGCCCGCGCCCGCGAGCACCAGGAGCGGCCCGCGCGTGCACTCGGCCGCCTCGCGCTGGGCGGGGTTGAGGCCTCCGAGGTCGACGGTCGGAGGCGCGTCAGGGGAGAACAGGGAGATCTGGTCGTTCGTCATGCCTTTGGGGTTCCTCTCGTTGGCGTTGCCCTACGAGTGTAGCGAGAGGGACGGACGCAGGATGGGCGCGGCCGAGAAGAACACAGGCGCTCGGCGGCTCGGAGGTCGCCGAGGACGTCCTCCCTGTCGCAGGTGATGCCGCAGACGATCTCGAGGGCGCGCAGGAGCCGACCCAGGGTCGCGCGCTACGCCCAGCGCCCCAGGAACGTGAGGACGAGGTCCCAGTAGCGGCCCGGATCCGCAAAGACGGCGCAGCAGTGGCCGGCCGAGGGGAACGTGGCCAGCTCGTGGCCCTCCCCCGCGGCGGCGCCCCCGGCGGCCGCGGCCAGCTCGTCTGCCATGTGCGGGAGCACGATCTTGTCGTCCTCGCCGTGGAGGAGAAGGACAGGGACCCGGGAGCGCGCGATGGCGTCGACCGGGCGCGAGCGCGCGATGTCGTAGCCGCCGCGCCTGAGGCGCAGCAGCAGCCGGGCGAGGTCCACCGTGGGGTGCGCGGGCATGGGCTGGGTGCCGAGCGAGCCCGTGCTCACCACGTTGACGGCGGTGTTCCAGAAGTCCGCGTAGGCGGAGTCGCTCACGCAGGCGCGCACCTGCTCGGGAAGGTCCTCCTCGCCGCAGGCCATGACCGAGGACGCCGCGCCCATGGAGATGCCCATGAGCGCGATGCGCGCGCCCGTGCCCGCACGGTCCACGACCCAGCGGCTCCACGCCACGAGGTCGCGCCGGTCGAGCCAACCGGCGCCCACCCACTCGCCGCCGCTGGCGCCGTGGGCGCGCATGTCCACGAGCAGCAGGTTGAAGCCCGCCTCCGCGAGGCGGCGCGAGAAGGTGAGGCCATCTCGCCAGTTGTCGGCGAAGCCGTGCGAGAAGACGAGCCAGCGCGGGGAGTCCGGGCAGCACGCGAGGAGATGGGCGCTCAGGGGCGTGCCGTCGTCCGAGGTGGTCTCGACGACCTCGAAGCCCTTTGGCAGGGACTGCAGCCAGTGCCAGGTGCGGTCGGCCTCCTCGGCGCGGTTCCACTCGATGACGTCCCGCTCGGAGCCCAGGAGGCCGGGGGACATGTCGCTCACGCGGCGGTCGCCGCCACCCCCGAGGTAGGGGCCCAGCTCCTCCTCGCCCGCGTCACGATGCGGCCCCATGACGGTGGGCAGCATCCGTATGACGAGCGCGGCGACAAGGGCTGAGGGGACGATCCCGAAGAGCATGAACCCCACCCCCACGACGGGCACGCCCGCCCAGAAGCAGAGGCCTCCCAAGGCGAGCATGCAGATGGCAAAGCCGAGCGGCGCGAACGCACGAGACCAGGTGGGCCGCTCGGAGACGGGGGCGCTCAGCTCCTCCATGAGGTGCGGGGTGGGCACGCCGTCGCGCGTCCGCCGCTTCTCGAGGTACGAGAGCAGACCGGACCTCGCGCGCCTCTTGCCGTCATCTTCCATGTGATCCCCCCAGCACACCGATCCCATGCTCGCACCAACGAGTATAGCGAGGGCACGCGGGCAGGGGCGCAGCGGACCCGCCTACAGCGCGGCGAGCAGCGCCTCGCAGCCAGCGAGCACGTCCTCGTAGGTGGCGTCGAAGTCCCCGGTGTACCAGGGGTCCGCCACGTCACCGGGGCGGGAGGTCCAGTCGAGGAGGCGGCTCACCTTGCCCTCGGGGTCAGCGCCGAGGATGCGCGAGAGCCCCCAGGCGTTCTCGGCGTCCATGTAGACGATGTGATCCCAGCTGTCGTACTCGTCGCGGCGGATGCGCCGCGCCCGATGGCGCCCCACGGGGATGCCCTCCGCGCGCAGCTTCGCCACGGTGCCGCGATGCGGCGGGTTGCCCAGCTCCTCGCTGCTCGTGGCAGCGGAGTCAATCGCGAACTCGCCCTCGCGACCAGCGCGGCGCACGAGCTCCTCCATCACGAACTGGGCCATCGTCGAGCGGCAGATGTTGCCGTGGCAGACGAAGAGTATGCGGGTCACGGTGCGGGCCATGCAACCTCCCTGCGCGCTAGTCCCGCCGGTTGCGGCGCTCGGGTGGCTCTATCGGCCTGAAGTGCGCAGCGCCCTCGCCAGGCCGCGCGTGACGGCGGCGGGCCTCGGTCATCCTGAGGCGCTTGCGACGCCGGCGACGTGCCGGGATGCTCGCCAGGAGCCACACGACCACGGCGACGGCCACGAAGGTCACAACGGCGATGACCGCGTGAGTCGGGTCGGAGAGCCACCAGAACGCGAAGTCCACGATGGAGAGCCCCATGGCCACCGCGGCAGCAACCCCCACGGTGCCGAGCACGCGCCCGTCGAGGGAGAGCGTGACCTCCCCCAGGGACTCCCCCTCCTCGAGGGGCGCCTGGAAGGCGTCCGACCACGAGGCCTCGACCGTGAGGTCCTCGAGCGTGGTCCCGCGCGGCACGGTGACCACAAGGGCATCGGTGGCCACGGCGTCGACGGCGTCCCCATCGCTCGAGAGGCTCACCTCAGCCGAGGCGAGCACGTCGCCGGCGCTTACCAGCTCACCTGTCCACCAGGCGCCGAAGCCCCAGTCGAGCAGGTCCTTCATGTCATAGAAGTTCTCGGTCACGCCGCTCGCGTCGGCCGTGACCGAACCGCCCAGCACCACGCCCACGAGGCTCATGCCGTCGAGCTCGGCGGCGGCAACCAGGCAGCGGCCCGCCTCGTTGGTGTAGCCCGTCTTGGCCGCGGTGATGACGCCCTCGCCCATGTAGACCGAGCTCTCGGAATCGATGAGCAGGTTCGTCGACACGAGCGTGCGCGCGGCGCTTTCGCTCGTGGCCGGCAGCTCCCACGAGGCGCTGCTCGCGATCTCGCAGAACTCCGGGTAGGCGATGGCCGCCATCATGATGGTGGCGAGGTCGCGCGCCGTGCTGTAGTGGCCGTCGGCGGGAAGGCCGCAGGGGTTGGCGAACTGCGTTCCCGTGCAGCCCAGCTCCTCGGCGCGGGCGTTCATCATGTCCACGAACGCCTCCCAGCTGCCGGCGACGGCCCGGGCAAGCACGTAGGCGGCGTCGTTGCCGGAGGGGATGAGAAGGCACGCCAGGAGGTCCTCCACCGTGAGCGTCTCGCCCGCCACGAGCCCCGCCACGGAGCTGTCCGAGGTGAGCTCGGCGAAGTCCTCCTCCTCCACCGTGACCGTGTCGTCCAGGGACAGGTTCTCCAGGACGAGCAGCGCCGTCATCACCTTGGTCGTGGAGGCGGGGGCGCGCTCGACGTCGGCATCCTTCTCGAGGAGCACGGTGCCGGTGTCAACGTCGATGAGGATGGCCGCCGGGCACGAGAGGGTCGGCTCCTCGGAGGCCGAGTAGGTGACCTCCTCGGTGGAGTCATCCTCGTCGGCGAGCGCCCACGTGGCGCCCATCGGCACGAGCGACAGCGAGATCGCCGCGACGAGCACGAGCGCGAGCGCGCGGGCGGCAAGCCCCTGCTTGGCACCCATCACGCCACCTCGCCGATAAGCGCGAACCACACGATGACCGCCACGCCGAGCACGATGCGGTACCAGCCGAACGGCTTGAAGTCGTGTCGGCGGACGAACCCCATGAGGAAGCGGATGACGAGCAGCGAGACGAGAAACGCCACGACGCAGCCAACCGCCAGCACCGCGGCCTCGGTGCCGGCGAGCGCGTTGCCGGCGAGGAAGAACTTCACCAGGCGAAGGCCGCTCGCACCCACCATCACCGGGATCGCCAGGAAGAACGTGAACTCGGCGACAACGGTGCGCGAGCACCCCAGGAGGAGCCCGCCGATGATGGTGGAGCCCGAGCGGGAGGTGCCCGGCACGATGGAGAGCACCTGGAAGGCGCCGATGCCGACGGCCGTCGCCCAGTCGAGCTCGTCGAGCGTCCGCACGCGCGCGTCGATGTCGGCGAGCTCGCTGAGCGTGGGCGGCTCGGCCGTCGCGGCCACGGCGAAGTGCTTGCCGTTGCGCCTGATCGTGCCCGGGCTCGTGGGCGGCAGCGCGGACGTGGCGCGACGCTCGCGCATGGTCTCTATGACGATGAAGGCGACACCGTAGACGATGAGCGCCGCGGCGATGACGAAGGGGCTCCCGAGGTTCTCCTCCATCCAGTCGTCGAGCGGAATGCCGATGATGGCCGCGGGCAGGCACGCGACGACGGTCTTGCCCCAGAGCGTCCAGGTGCCCCGGCGCTCGGCGGCGGTCTTGCCCGGCGAGAACGGGTTGAGCCTGTGGAAGAAGATCACGCACACGGCAAGGATGGCACCAAGCTGGATGACCACGAGGAACATGTTCCAGAAGTCCTCGGAGACGTCCATGGTGAGGAACTGGTTGAGGAGCAGCATGTGGCCGGTCGACGAGATGGGCAACCACTCCGTGATGCCCTCCACGACGCCGAACACCGCCGCTTTGACGAGCTCGATGAGATTCACGGCACCTCCCCTTCGCACCAAGTGAAAGTGACCTGACATCTTCGCTTGAACGGGGGGCGCGCGGGCCCCACGACGACACCACCACCGAAAAACTATGCCGTTTGTCGAGAGGCGACGCAACCCAGCCCCCGAAGGGGGATAAGAGACGCAACCCGCAGGAAGCCTCCGGCGGATCGTGAAGGGAGCCAACATGGCCGGAACCACAGACCAGGCCCGCAGGACCCTCGGCTACGACAAGATCTTCGTCTCCCTCGACGGCTCGGACGAGCAGGGCAAGGTGCTCGACCGGGCCATCGCCATGGCGGCCAACGACGGCGCGGAGCTCTACATCGGGCACGTGATAGACTCCACCGCACTCGAGGCCGCAGGCACCCGCCCGTCAGACGTCGTCCCGACGCTCGAGCGGGCCTTTCGCGACTCCGTGGAGGAGAGGCTGGCCGAGGCCAGGGCCTGCCCCCAGATCAAAAGGGTCGAGGTGCTCGTGGGCTGCGGCCGCATCCGAGAGACCCTGAAGGACGAGATGCTCGACGTCATACAGCCGGACCTCGTGATCTGTGGGGCCCGGGGCCTCTCGTCCATCAAGTACGCAATCCTGGGGTCCATCTCGACGTTTCTCGCGCGGAACACGGACTGCGACACGCTCGTCATCAAATAGGAGCACAGACATCTCGGCGTGGCCCTCTGACCCCGCGTCCTTGGGACGCGGGGCGTCGTGGCGTGCGATCCTAAAGGTCGTGCAGATACGATGGTCCAACGGCGCAGGGGCTATGATTGACTGGTATGCAGAAGGGTCTTTGGGAGAGCCGCTCGCGGAGGTCGTCGATCTTGACGTCAGACACACGCCATCATCAGACGCCGAGATGGGCCGGGGCTGTCGCGGCGCTCGCGGCAGCGCTTGTCATCGGCCTTGCCGCCCCCACCGTCGCGCAGGCGGACGCCACCGAGGAGCTGCAGCAGGCCCAGGCCGCGGTCCAGGAGAGCATCGCCGCCTACGACGAGGCCGTGGCCTACGTGGAGCAGATCCAGGCTGACATCACCGCCAACGAGGAGCGGATAGCTCAGCTCGAGGAGGAGCTCCCCGAGATGCGCGAGCGGGCCGCCGAGTCCATGCGCACGCTCTACCGGATGCAGCAGGGCTCCAGCGGGCTCATTGAGCTCATGCTCTCCGCGGACTCGTTCTTCGACCTCATCACGACGATCCAGTACCTCGAGTTCATCCAGAGCCACAACACCGACGCGCTCGAGAGCCTCATCTCCCTCTCGAACGAGCTCGAGGAGACCAAGGCCGAGCTTGACGAGCAGCTCGCCGAGGCCGAGGAGGCGCTCGCCGAGGCCGATGAGGCGCTCGAGGCGGCCGAGGAGGCCTACGCGCAGCTCCAGGCCCAGATCGAGGCGCAGGCCGAGGCCGAGGAGGCCGAGCGCCTCGCCGCCATCGCGGCGGCCGAGGAGGCCCTTGAGGAAGATGACGAGGACACCACCTTCGTCACCGAGACCGGCAACGAGGCCAGCGTCGAGACGCCCACCACCTCGGACCCCACCACCGTCGACCCCGGCAGCGACAAGGACGCCTTCATCGCCGAATGGGGCGCGCGGATCGATGCCTACCTCGCCGGGTCGCCCATGGCGGGCCTGGGCGAGGTCTTTGCCGAGGCGGCCTGGACCTACGGCGTGGACCCGCGCTTCTCGCCGGCCATCGCGATGGTGGAGAGCACCCTCGGACGCTACTGCTTCCTCCCCTACAACGCCTGGGGATGGGGGAGCTCAAGCTGGAGCAGCTGGGAGGAGGCCATCTGGGCGCACGTGCGGGGCCTTGCCGTGGGCTACGGCGGCCAGCTCACCTACGCGGGCGCCAAGAAGTACTGCCCGAGCAACGCCGACTACTGGTACTCGAGCGTGCTCGCAAACATGGAGCGCATCTAGGCCGCTGCCCCATCGGGAGCCGGAGGCTGCGCGGTGACGGAGACCGCCGCGCACGGATTCCGTGACCCCTGCGCGCAGCCCCTCGCACGCGCGCGTGCCTACGCCGTGAGGTACACCATCGCGATCACGAGCCCAAAGCCCACGAGCTCCGCCGCGGAGAAGCTGGTGCCCAGCCAGAGGACCGTGGTCAGCGTCGCCGTCACGGGCTCGATGGTCCCCAGGAGGCTCGCCCGCATGGAGCCTGCGTCCTTCACGCCCTGGAGGTAGAGCGCAAACGCCCCGAAGGTGCCCGCCACCACGCACACGGCCAGCACGGCGACAGCCGTTCCGTCCAGCGTCGGCATGTGCTCCCACGGGCGGTACCACACCGTGAGGATGATCCCCGAGAAGAGAAACGCCAGCCCGTTCACCGTGAGGTTCCCCCAGCGCTCCATGGGCCGGGCGGGCAGGATCGCGAGGCACGCCGCCGCCACGGCGCACGCGAGGCCCCAGCCCAGGCCCTGCACGGGGAGGCTCAGCCGCGTGGGGTTTCCACCCGTGACCGCGAGGAACGTCCCCACAAGCGCCAGGGCCACGCCAAGGGCCTCCCGGCGCCGGGGCATCCTGCGCATCCTCACGCACACGTACCCCATCACGAGCACCACCCCCAGGCTCTGCATGATGGTGGCCGTGGCCGAGTTGGTCCAGTCGACCGCCTCGTGGTAGGACACCTGCGAGAAGAGGATCGCCCCCAGGCCCACGCCCAGGATGCTCAGAAGGGAGCGCGGGCTTCTCAGCACACCGGCCAGCTGCTCGCGCCCGCGCGCGCTGAGCGCCGCGGCGGCGAGGAAGAGCCAGCAGGCCGTGAGCTCGCGCACGCACACGAGCCACAGCGGGTCGATGTCGTAGGTCTGCATGAGCCACTTGGAGACGGTGCCGTTGAGCCCCCAGAGCGCGCCGCCCACGAGCGCGGCCACCACGCCGCGCCGCACGTGACGCCGCGGCCCGAGCTCGCTCGTGCCAGCCGCCTGACTCGCCGTGTCCTCCATGCCGCTCCCCTCTCATCGCTCGGCCGCCGCGATAGCCTAGCACGCCGGTACCTCTCGCCACGGCGACGCCCGCACCGGGCATGGCGCAAAGGGGTATGCTCCAACAAACACCTACACCGATGGAGGTCACATGGCCCAAAACGCCCGCTTTGCCGCGCCCGACGAGGCGCTTGCCGAGGGAAGCTCCCACGCCGGCTTCACCGTCACGTCCGCCGAGCCCCTGCCGGAGATCTCCGGATGCGCCTACGTCATGCGCCACGAGGCCACGGGCGCCCGCGCGCTCTGGCTGGCCTGCGCCGACGTCAACAAGGCCTTCGCCATCTCGTTCAAGACGCCGCCCGCCGACGACACGGGCGTCTTCCACATCCTGGAGCACTCGGTGCTCTGCGGCTCGGAGCGCTACCCCGTGAAGGAGCCCTTCGTCAACCTGCTCAAGACGAGCATGCAGACCT
>CAZUOD010000014.1:14582-19744 GCA_964621975.1 uncultured Atopobium sp. | reverse complement strand
GCGCCCTCGACCGTGGCCAACGAGGTGGCGCGGCACCGCCTCGTCACCGCGCTCAGCAATCTTGCGTGAGGCCCGACAGGAGACTAGTTGCCCAGGAGCGAGATCAGACGGCTCAGCCTCTTGTCAAAGGTGAGCACGTCCGCGGCCTCCACCTCCGAGCGTGCCGCGAAGATGCAATCCACGAAGTCGAGGCTCTGGGTGGCATACAGCTCAAGCGCCCTCCTCATGGCGAGGGAGTGCTCGCAGCCAATGTCGTCTAGCACCAGCGACAGGGCCGTGCTTGCCTCTGCCCTGCCAAACGAGTAATAGGAGCCTGTGAGGACGTACACGCACTCGCAGAGTGCCTCCGGCGTCGTGTCCGCCCCGCCGATGACGGCCTCGCGGACCGCCTCCGACTGACCGGGCACGTCGTTGAGCACGTAGCGCAGGACCGCGTTAGTGTCGAGAAGGCGGCGCATAGCGGCTCTCCACCGCCCTTCCCCACTCCCGGTGCATCTCCTCCGGCGGCATCGGCGCCTTGTCCGTCTTCAGGGCCCCGAAGCCCCTGAGGTCCCTCGCGGCGCGCTTTGGCATAGGCACAATCCGCGCCGTGGGAACCCCGCGGACCGTTATCACGTACTCGGCGTCAGTGCTCCCGACCTCCCTGACGACGGCGGAAAGTCGCGCCTTGGCCGCCGCAAGCGATATGCTCTGGCTCATGTCTGCCCTCCTTTACCCTTGCTTCATTGTACCCATTGTTGACCATCACACTAGTCATATGGTCACGGTTAGCCCCGGGGCGGGTAATCTCGCTAGGGGCCTGCATACCGCCCTTCCGATTTGCGCATCCTACCTACCTGGAACCCGACGACAGCGTAATTGTTGAGGCCATCGTCAACGCACTTCCCGAGCATCTCGAAAGGAATGTCAAGCGCAACGAGTTCACCAACAAATACAACCGCGCGGAGACGCTCGAGAGCCCACTGCCGCTCGTCGGCGAGCCGGAGCTCACCATGGCCGGAGACTACGTCGTGCGCTTCACTGACAATCCTGAGACCTGCGTTCTCGAGACGATAGACAGTGAGGCGCTGGATGAGCTTTCGCTCAACGGGAAGGCAAGTTGGGATGTGGAGGGCACTCTCGGCCTCGCGTTCGGAGAGGTCGCCGCGCGCGTCACGGAGCACGAGGAACCGTGCCGAAATGGGAAACCGGACGCCGTCACTTGAGCCCGTAGCGTGCGAGCAACGACGCACAGGTCGCTCGGTAGAGCTCCCCCGTCTCCTCCTCCCATACAAACATGTCGTAGCCGCAGGCATCCGCGAAGCTCATCTGCGGCATGACGTATTCCGTTCCCCAGTCATGCTCGACGGGCCTAAGCTCGTCTCTGCTAATTACGCAGATTCTTTCGGGGTGTACGTCTATATCCGTGGGGATCCGAGAATAGGGGTGATCGACAAGAAGGTAGGTCGCGGAGGGTTTTGGGCTCATCGTCTCGGGATAGTGTTTACCCTCAATGAAGAGGAGATACTCCTGCCCCTCGCGCATCGGCGCCATGCCACCCGAATAGTTATCCTGGCTTGGCGAGACAATCCTCTCGTCCGAAAACATACCCCCGCTGTCAGAGAAGAACCCCGGCTCCCTAATCATGAACGGGTCGAGCACCGTAATGGTGTCGCCGGACTCGACCCCCTCTCCTTTGATTACGGACGTGATTCTCACTTCGCAGCGAAAGGCCTCGTAGGCGTAGTTTCTGTCCCCCGTGAATGTCCCAACCACTATGATTGGCGCCATCTCCTCGACGTTGTCCATCGCCATGACGAGATCATGCGCGGCGCTTTCGAGGTCGGCATCGTCTGATCCCATCCCGACGTTGTCCATCTCCTCGAGAACGTCCTGAGATGAGTAGAGGCTCAGCATGCCCTCCGTCGCGGGGGAGGGCTGATAGGTAAGCGCACTCAGGGCGTCGAAATCGGAGTCATAATCGGTGAGGCTCGCTCTCATGCCAAGGCCGACGCCCACACAGATGGCAAGAAGGACGCCCAGCAGAACACAAGTGAGCTTATAGCCAAGCCTAGGAGGCTCGCGCAATCCGCTACCTGTCATCAACGGGCACCTCCTCCAGCCTGCCCGACTCCATGCGAAAGGCTCTCTCGTAAAGGGCCTCAACGTCCGGCTCGTTATGACTCGACAGCAAAACGGTGGCGCCCCGCACACGCTCGGAGGCTACGAGCTCCGCGATCATCTCGATTCCGCCTACGTCCAGGGAGTTCGTCGGCTCATCCATGATTAGCAGAGCGGGATGCTCCATAACCGCCTGCGCGATTGTCAGCCGTTGCTTCATACCCATGCTGTACGCCGATACTGGGCGCGCATCGTAGGGCTCGAGCCCAACTCGCTCGAGCGCGTCATCAACCTCCCCCGGGCCCACGATCCCCCTGATGGACGCGAGCCGAAGAAGGTTCTCCCTACCGGTGGCCTCTCCCCAGAACCCCGATGACTCAAAGACGAGCCCCATGTCGGACGGAAAGTCAACGTCTCCTCCCACCCGCTCGCCAAACACCTCAATGGTGCCCGAGGTAAGGCGCACGAGGCCCGAGATGGCCCTGAGGAGCATGGTCTTTCCCGAGCCGTTGATTCCGGTAAAGCCATAAACGCCTCCGCGCTCAAGGGAGAACGAAACGTCATCCAGCACCGTCCTGCCTTTGATGACCTTGATCGCGTTGCTCACGATAATTCGATCAGACATAGGACCCCCTTAAAGGATGTCGGTGCGGCGAATCGAGCGACACAGCAGCAGTATCTCCGCAAGCAATAGGGCAGCGAGAAGAGCAAAGGAAACGAGGGCGCTCATCTGCGCCCCGCACCCACCAAGGCCAAGCGACGCAAGAACACCAGCATGCCAGGCGGGAAGAGCCCGCGCCGAAGGTGCCCAGGGAGCCAGCGTCTCGGAAAGCCCCGAGGGGGCATACCTCAGGGCAAGAAGGACACTCAGATGAACCCCGATGACGAGCGCAAAGCTCGCCACCGCGTCGTGGAAGAGAGAAAGCAGGTTTATCCCGAACACAAGGGCGCAGAGGCCAATGAGGGAGACGGCAAGGCATGGGAGGAGGCGAGCTGAAAGAGGCCCTAGGTCAAGTAACACCCCATACGTCACCCAGATAACGAGAACGGAGAGCACAAATGAGGCGACGACATAGCCGAGGACAAGGGCACCAAGGAACAGGGAGCGCCGTAGGGCCCACTTCCGCTTCTCACTCAGCCGAGGAAGGACATAGGAGCCGTCGAGCTGAATGCCTGAGGGGATGAGGTCAGCAAGTAGATAGCAAAGAAGGATGTCGGGGGCGGCGCTCAGCAGGAGATAAAAGGGGGCAAGCGAATCCACGGTCCCGGGCACAAAGCCGGCTCCGCAAAGAGACGTAAGAAGGGCGCTCACGCCTCCTAGGCCACCAAAGAAGAGCGTCACGAGCACCCTAGCGGCAACGCATGCAAGGACACGGCGAAGGTATGACGCACCCGGCCCGGGCGCGAGGGAGCGAGGTGCGTGCGCCGGACGCTCAGCCATGCGATTCCTCCCGAGTCTCGGAAAAGTCCATCGTCTGTACGATGCGAAGCAGCGCGAGCATCAAGGCCACAGACATGGCGGCGAGCCTCAGCGCCCCCGAAACAGCAAGGAGCGGATGGGCGGGATCGCCCCAACCCATTGCCATCCAACCCACCCAGAGCGACCCATCATGCGCACGATCAAACGCCTCGATGAACGAGTCAAAGGCCCCATAGCACACGCATGCGACCATCGCAGCGGGAGCGGTGCGCGCCAGAAGGCGGACAGCTAGGAACACGAGCCCCGTCGTCGTGAAAAAGAGGATTTCAAAGGCAAGCTGCACGAATGCAAACAGTGTCACCCAGAGCGCCTCGACCAGCAGACCGGACTTCGTAATCAGCGCAAGCAGCGACGGAATCAGTACGCAGAGGGCAAACAGGCCGGCACGACAAAGTACGCCGCGCGCACACGCAAGCAGAAGCGCCCGCCGGCTCCCCACGCGTGCGATGTGCGCAGCGCAGCCAAGAGGCCTCGCCGCACTCGCACAACAGAAGGTGAACAGGGGGACGTACAGGTAGGTGGCTATGCCCGGCCCAACGAACGCAAGGTACGCTGCGCCAAGCGTCCCATCAGACGAGGCAAAGTCCGCGGGCGTGGCACGAGCGAACCTGAGAAAACCAAACGCAAGCAAAACAAGGAGCGAGAGGACTAGGGTCCTGTTCGACTTGGTCACGCCGCGCACGAGGTCGCTCATATCACCACATCGTTTCTTCGGGCGCAGGCCACGAGAATCGAGGCAAACGCGCCAAGACCAACCACAAGCGGGGCTGCAAGAATGGCCGCATCCGGAGCGCCGATTGAGGAGAAGGGCGGGAGCAGATAGCCCGAGAAGGAGTAGCCCCTGGGCATGACAGCAGAGAGCGCGAGAAACACCATGGTAGGAAGGCCAAGGAGCACAAGCCGACCTCCTCTCACGTAGAGGGAGAGTGCATAGCTGACGAGCGACATGGCACCGGCCCACAACGCCAGGTTGAGACAGTAGAGAAGGTTATAGAGGTAGCGATTTGAGAAGAGGAGGTGCGAGAACGGCACGCTCTCAAGGGAGACAAACTGCTGTGCGTCCGTCGCCGCAATGTCGGTCATCACGAAGTAGGCGTCCTGGTCCGCCGTTGGCGGAAAGGCAAAGAACGCGAGGAGCTGCGAGATGACGAACAGGGCAAGCGTCACGCCAAACGCAAGAACGAAGGCGGCTAGGGCACCGCTCAGCACGTATCTGCGGAGCGAGGACCTTGGCGCGAGCAAGTAGGTGGCATGACGGGTTCGCTCGTCGTGAAGACAGTCGGCAAAAATCGCAGAGGTCAGCGGGAAGAGGAGGTAATTCACGATAAAGGTCATGAGAGGAGCGTTGGACCTCATGTCGTTTCCGATCCACATCGTTGCGGCCGAGGGGACGGCGCCCCTCTCATGGCCCCAGAACATGAGGCATGTCTGAATAAAGCAGATGGTGACCAGCAGGCCGAGCAACAGAAGGGCGAGCGGGAGCATCCTAGACCCAAGCGCCTGTTCGAGACGAAGGCGTATCATTCGATTTGAGGATTCTTTCATACGAACGCTCCAAGGGGCGGGCGCTTCAACGCCCGCC
>CAZUOD010000014.1:1729-14482 GCA_964621975.1 uncultured Atopobium sp. | reverse complement strand
CTTCAACGCCCGCCCGGGACAAAAAACGACTCTCACCTTACGTTGAAACGGTAGTTCCCATAGACGTAATACGGGGCCGCGTCAGAATCCATCGCCGTCCCCCACAATTGAACCGATCCGGTGAAACTCAATGTGTATATCATTTCCAGAGACGCTTGATTTTCCTATGTAGTAGGTAAAGTGTCATTTTATTACACCAATTTTTCCTATGTAGAAAATAAAATTTTGTTTTATTATGCCTCTTACTATTGAGTAATTATACGAAACCCTGAATCCTCGGTCAGCTTGCTTAACACCCCCTCGGTCAGCGGTATGTTGCAATGGGCGAACGGCCTTTACGAGCACCAAACCAAGGGCGCCTGGTAGGCCTCCCCGCGCATCCCACGCCCGCGGAAACGCGGGCGGGAGGCCCGTTTCCGGGACCTCCCGCCGTCTCGATAGCTGCGGAAACCCGCTGCCCGGTCAAAGTGTTTCGCTGGGAATGAAAATCAACCAGACCCTCCACAGAGGGCGACGCCTTGGGCGGGGTCTTGCCCGTGAGCGTGCCGCGGTAGTACGCATAGTCCACGCGGCCCTCCGGGCGCCCCTCAGGCGCCCACGCCATGCCGGTCTACCTGCTCATCTCCTTGAGTGCCCGCGCTATCTCGCGGTCGGAGTCGCGCCGCGCCATGTCCGCGCGCTTGTCGTAGAGCTTCTTGCCGCGCGCGAGCCCGATGCTGAGCTTCACGCGGTTGTGCTCGTCAAAGTAGAGCTCGAGCGGCACGAGCGCAAGCCCCTTCTGGCGAAGCTTGCCGTCAAGGTAGTCGATCTGTCGGCGATGCAGCAGGAGCTTGCGCGTGCGGTCGGGGTCAACGTTCCAGACGCCACCGTTCGAGTAGGGGTGGATGTGCACGCCGTGGAGCCACACCTCATGGCCGCGCACGAGGCAGAAGGCGTCGGTGATCTGGCAGGCACGCTCGCGCAGGCTCCTGACCTCGGTGCCCGTGAGCACGATCCCGGCCTCGAAGGTCTCGTCGATGAAGTACTCGTGCCGGGCCGAGCGGTTCCTGGCGATGGTCCGCTTGCCGGGCCTAGTCTGTCTCATCGCCCGCCCCCTCGTCCGTCTCGCGGATGAGCTCGAGCAGCGCCCTCGCCGCAGGCTCTCCCACGAGGTCGCGCGCGCGAAGCGTCAGGTTCGTCGCCACATCGCGCGCGCCCGCGGCCGCCGCGTCGGTGGCGCACATGAGCAGGCAGACCGCGACCTCGGCGTTGGCCCCGTCAGGCAGCCCCTCCGCAGCGAGGAGGTCGCGCGCCTCGGCGTCGTCCACGAGGTCCGGGTCGCGCTCGGTGCCGGCCGCCTGCTCGAGGGCGGCCTCGAGCGCGGTGTCCCTCGCATCGAGGTTGCGCGCCGCGCGCAGGGCGGCCGCAGCCGCACGGTGATTGCCGGAGGCCTCGAACCAGGCGGAGAAGTTCGTGAAGGCGCGGGCCAGGTGGGACGCCTCGCTCGCGCGCTCGAAGACGCTGTACGTGAGTGCCAGGTACTCCTGGGTGTCCCCTGCCTCCCGGCAGAGGTCGGCGAGGTTCAGGCGGCTGGCGCAGTCCATCGGGTTCCAGCGGATCGCCCCCTTGAGCGCCTCGACGGCGGCGTCATGGTCCCCCGCGTGCGCCTGGGCCAGGGCAAGGTCCCCGTAAAGCCGGTCAAGCGGCTCGCCCACGTCACGAAGCTCGCGAGGGTCCCCCTCCACGCGACGGTACGCCAGGCGCTCGAAGATCGTGGGGAAGCTGAACCACTGGACCTCGTCGGTGGTGGGGCAGTTCCTGTCCACGTACTCCTCGGCGTCCTCGGCCAGGCGGGCGAGAAGCTCGACGGCCTGCTCGACCTGCCCCTGGAGCAGGAGCCCCTCGGCGCGCTCGAGCTCGTCTGTCAGCGTTGTCTGGTTCAATCCAACCTCCCGGCGGCAGGGCCGCCCCCTCTGGTCCTCTCCGGCATCGTCACATTATCGCGCATGGCCGACCCCATGGGCGCGACGGACCGACGACCCCGAGACGAGCCTGAGGTCTATCTGGCCGCGCGCCACGTCGGTGTCGGCCACCTCGACGACCACATGCCGCCCGAGCCCCCAGACCTCGCCGGACTCCTCCCCCGTGAGCGTCATGCGCGCCTCGTCGTACGAGAACCGCTCGCCTCCCAGCGAGCGAACGGGCACGAGCCCCTCGGCGCAGGTGTCGTCGAGCGTGACGAAGAGCCCGAAGCGCTCGCAGCCAGACACCACCCCCGAGAGGCGCTCGCCCTTCCGCCCCGAGAAGAGCTCGGCCATCTTCACGCGCTGCGAGGCGCGGGCCGCCGCGTCCGCGGCGCGCTCGCGCTCGGAACAGGTGCGGCAGAGCTGGGGCAGCGCCGCCGCCTGCTCCCTCATGACAGGGCCCTCGACGCGGCCGGCCAGCAGGCACTTGAGGGCGCGGTGGACGAGGACGTCGGGGTAGCGCCTGATGGGCGAGGTGAAGTGGCAGTAGGCCGAGGCACCCAAGGCATAGTGCCCCTCGTTGTGCGGCTGGTAGACGGCTCGCCTCTGGGCGCGAAGGAGCAGGGCCGAGGCCAGAGGCGCACCGCTCGTTCCCTTGGCGCGCTCGAGCACGTCCCGGATGGCGAAGGGGTCTCCCGCCAAAAGTCCCGCTGCTGCCTCACCGTCAAGGAGGCCCAGCTCGCGCAGGGGCTGCACACATGCGCGCAGGTCATCTCGCAGGGGAGGCTCGTGGACCCGAAAGGCCGCCGGTGCCTCCGCGTCCGCCAGACGGCGGGCCACGCACTCGTTGGCCAGCAGCATGGCCTCCTCCACGAGCCCCGTCGCCCGGGTCCGACGGCGCACCGTGACACCGGTCGGGCGGCCGTCCCCGTCAAGGGTGACCTTGGCCTCGACGGTGTCGAAGTCGATGGCGCCCCGCTCCCGGCGCACGCGCTCGCGCAGCGCACGGACCTCGTCGAGCACCTCGAGGGCCTCAGCGACCTGCTCGGCACGCCCCTCCCCAACGGACAGCGCCCTTGGGCCGACACGGCCCTCCAACAGCTCGTCAACCGTGTCGTAGTCAAGCCTCGCCGCGGAGCGCACGGCAGAGGCGCACACGCTCGATCCCGTCAGGTGACCGCGCGCGTCGAGGCGCATGAGCACGCTCACGGCAAGCCGGTCCTCGCCCGGCCGCAGCGAGCAGATGTCGTCGGAGAGCCGTGCGGGCAGCATGGGGACCACGCGGTCGACGAGGTACGCCGAGCAGCCGCGGCGCCTCGCCTCGTTGTCGACGGGGGTCCCGGCGCCCACGTAGTGCGTCACGTCGGCGATGTGCACGTCCACCTCGAAGCCCCCGCCCGCGATGCGACGGGCGCCCACGGCGTCATCGAAGTCCCGCGCGTCCGCGGGGTCGACGGTCACGCAGAGCTGCCCGCGCAGGTCCCGCCGGCCCCCATCTGACGCGAGGGCCCCCTCGACATCCGCTATGACGGCCTCGGCCTGCCCGAGCGCGGACGCCGGGAAGTCCCCGGCCAGCCCATAGGAGGCGACGACGGCCTCCACGTTGAGGTCAAGCTCGCCTGCCGGCCCCACGCGGCGCTCCACGGTCACGACAGCCGCGCTCCTTCTCGTGGGATACTCGGTGATGCGGGCCATCACGACGTCCCCCTCCGCCACGCCGAGGCGCTCGGGACTCCGGTCCTCCGGCACCACGAAGAAGTCATGCCCGAGGCGCGCGTCAAGCGGGATGACCGCCCCCAAGGGTCCCGCGGTGGCAAAGCGCCCCAGGAAGGCGCTCGTGGATCGCTCCGCCACCGACAGGACCACCGCGCGCGGGGGCGACCCGCGCCGTCCTACGAGCGCAACCTCCACGACATCGCCGTTCATGGCCTCCCGCTGGCCGTGCCGCACGAGCTCGAAGTCCCCCTCGGGAGTCTCCACGCGGGCGACGCCCGGACGCGAGACCACGAGCGTCCCCACGAGCGTGTGCCGACGGGCCCTGGGGCCGCCGGCCCTGCCCCGCCTGCGACTTCCGTGATGTGGCCTTGAGCGCCCCACGGCACCGCACCTCCTCTTGGCTGACCATCTGCGTGCGCCCGCTCCGGGGACGCCCCCAAAGAGAGACCCCCGGCGTCCCGTCGCGGCGATGCCGCGGGGCGCCGGGGGTCACAGAGACGTGCGGAAGGGCCTAGACCTTCAAGTAGCGGCGCATGGCGATGGCCGAGCCGAAGAGGCCGATCAGGATGCCGATGAGCAGCAGCCCGCCGAACGTCGCGTAGAGCGTGGTCTGGGGAATCTCAAACGAGAGGAACGAGAGGTTGCTCGACAGAACAGGAATCACGGCATTCAGGCCGCTCCAGAGGGCGACGATGGCGAGCAATGCCGCGAGGAGGGCCTCAAGGGCGCCCTCCATGACGAAGGGCCCTCGGATGAAGCTGTTCGATGCGCCCACGAGTCGCATGATCGCGATCTCGCGACGACGTGCGGTGATGGACAGGCGAATCGTGTTGTTGATGAACACGAGCGCCACGAAGGTGAGCATCGCCACGAGCACCACCGCGGCAAAGCGGATGTAGTTCGTGACCTCGAAGAGACGCTCGACGGTACCCTGCCCGTAGAGCACGTCCTCGGACGCGCTGCTTGACTCGTCATCATAGCCGTCGCGGATCTGGGCGAACGTGCTGCTCTCCATGATGCGCTCGGCCGTGGCCTCGACCTGCTGCGGGTCGTCAAGCGTGATCACGAGCGAGGCAGGCAGGGGGTTCTCGCCGTCAAGGGCCGCCACCGCATCGCTCGCGTTGCGGTTCGACATGGAGGTGCGGTACTCCTCGAGCGCCTCCTCCTTGGACTTGTAGGTCACGGACTCGACGTTGTCCCAGCTCTCGAGCTCGGCCTGGAACTCATCGACGAGGTCCTGGTCGGCGTCGTCAGAAAGGAACGCCTGGATGGTGACGCTGTCCTCGATGGTGCCCACGAGGCTGTTGATCATCACGGAGCCGACGACGAAGAGGCCGATGATGAACAGCGAGAGAAAGATGGTGACGATGGCGCCGAGGACCGTCGTCCAGTTGCGCCGGAAGTGATGGCCGACCTCGCGGATGGAGTAGCCGAAGTTAGAGGGTGCCATAGTAGCCGTAGCCTCCCCTCTCTTGGTCGCGAACGACGTGGCCCGCCTCGAGCGCGATGACGCGCCGACGCATGGAGTCGACCATCTCGCGGTCGTGCGTGGCCATGACCACGGTGGTGCCCGCTCGGTTGATGCGGTCGAGCAGCTTCATGATGCCGAGCGAGATGGCGGGGTCAAGGTTGCCCGTGGGCTCGTCACAGACAAGCAGCGGCGGGCGGTTGACCATCGCGCGAGCGACGGAGACGCGCTGCTGCTCTCCACCGGAGAGCTGGTCGGGGAAGTGCTTGGTCTTCTCACCGAGGCCCACGAGACGAAGCACCTCGGGAACCTGGGCCTTGATGACGGAGCGGGGCTTGCCGATGCACTCAAGGGCAAAGGCGACGTTCTCGTAGACCGTCTTGTCCGGCAGGAGCTTGAAGTCCTGGTAGACGGTGCCGATCTGGCGGCGCAGGTACGGGACCTTCTTGTTGCGCATCTTGGTGAGGTCCTGACCGGCGACGATGACCTGCCCCGAGGACGCGCGCAGCTCGCGCGTGATGAGGCGCAGGAGCGAGGACTTGCCTGATCCCGAGTGCCCGACGACGAACACGAACTCGCCAGGATAGATGTCAAGGCTGACGTCATCGAGGGCGGGCTTGTTGGGCTGGGCCGGGTAGATCAGGGTGACGTTTTTGAACGACACGGTCGGGGTGCCCGTTCGCGGCGTGGCGGGGGTGCCGTCACTGGCGAGAGGGGCGAAGACGCTCGTGAAGCCGGGCTGCTCGGTGGGGTCCGCAGGTTCGGACGCCGTGACGACATGGACCGCCTCGGGGGTGGTGCCCTGTGAGGGATCGGTTTCGACGCCACGTATCGACCCGGTCGCCCCGGCCGCGAGAAACGCCCCGGTGTCATCGGGCGAGACCTTCCCGTTCTGGGAGGCCTCATCGGACGTCGCGACAGTACGCTGCTTGGTGTCCTTTGAACCCTGTTGCCCAGCGCTGCGAAAGTGACTGGCCACAGAAGCTCCTCTTCTCATGCTCGCAATGTGCAGATACGGGTTCAAGTCTAGCAAACGGCATCGTCTGGCCCGCCCTTCCGCACAATGCACACGCCAAGGCGGCCATCTCCTCGACACCACGGAGGGCGCGTAGCGCTCATCCCCCGATCTGGCGGAACCCCTCGCCAAAGACCTCGTGGACCGCAGAGATGATGACGATCGCCTCCGGGTCGATCTCTGCGACCAGCTGTTTGAGGCGCATGCTCTCGGAGCGGCCAAGCACGCAGAGGAGCACCGGGCGCGGATTGCCGCTCCAGACGCCACGCGCCTGCAGCTCTGTGCAGCCGCGGTTGAGCGTGTAGAGGATCTCCTCCGCGATCCTCTCGTGCTCGGTCGAGATGACGTAGGCCGCACGCTCGGACCGCAGGCCGTCGACCACGGCATCGATGGCCTTTCCGCTGATGAACATCGCAACCGCGGCATAGAGCGCCTGCTCGACCGAGAAGACCGTGGCCGAGAGGGCTATGATCGCCCCGTCCACGACGATGACGGCCGTCCCCACCGGCATGCCGAGCCTGCGGGAGAGCAGCTGCGCCAGGATGTCCGTGCCCCCGGTGTTCCCGCCGGTGCGAAACACGAGGCCAAGCCCCACGCCCGTGACGACGCCTCCCCAGAGCGCACACAGCAGCAGGTCCTCTCGTTCCGTGAGCGCAGGAAGAAGGGGCGCGAGCGCGTCCGTGAGCACGCCGCAGGCAACGATGCCCGCAATCGTGCGCGCGACGTAGCCCCTGCTGCCCGACCTCACGACGATGACCATGAGCAGCGCGTTCATGACGATGGTCTGGATGCCTACCGGAAGCGATATCCCCATCGGCTCGAGGAGGGCGGCGATGACCATCGCGAGGCCCGTGACCCCGCCCGCCGCGAGGCCGTTGGGAATCTCGAAGCAGTCGACGCCAACAGCAAAGACCAGGGACCCCATCATGATGAGCAAGGCGTCACGGACGACGATGCGCCACCGGGAGCCGCTCATGAGTCTGCTTCTCCCCCTCCGACGACCCAACGGTGGTAGCCCACGACGAACCTGTCGAGGTCGCCGTCCTGGAGGACCGAGTCGACGTTGCCCGTCTCCACACCCGTGCGCAGGTCCTTCACCAGCTGGTACGGGTAGAGCACGTAGCTCCTGATCTGGTTGCCGAAGCCGATCTCGTGCTTGGGGCCGCGCAGCTCGTCAAGCTCGGCCTCACGCTTGGCGAGCTCCATCTCATAGAGGCGCGAGCGCAGGATCTTCATGGCAAAGGCCTTGTTCTGCAGCTGGCTGCGCTCGTTCTGGCAGGTCACCACCGTGCCCGTCGGCAGGTGCGTGATGCGCACGGCGGAGTCGGTGGTGTTGACGCCCTGCCCGCCGTGCCCCGAGGCATGGTAGACGTCGATGCGAAGGTCGTTGGGATCGATGTCGACCTCGACGTTATCGGGCAGCACTGGCAGGACCTCGACCCCCGCAAACGTTGTCTGGCGTCGCTTCTTGTCGTCTGTGGGCGAGATGCGCACGAGGCGGTGCACCCCCTGCTCGGCGCGCAGCATGCCGTAGGCGTTTCTGCCGGCCACGGTAAAGGTCGCCCGGTCAATCCCGATGACCTCGGCCACGGGCGCGTCGTTGACGGTGACCGACCAGCCGCGGCGCTCGCAGTAGCGCAGGTACATGCGAAAGAGCATCTCGCACCAGTCCTGCGCCTCGAGCCCTCCCTGGCCGGGCGTCACGGTCACGATGGCGTCCCCGTGGTCGAGGTCATCCGTGAACCAGCTCGAGAGCTCCAGCTCGGAGAGGTCGTGCTCGAGGTCCTGCGCGAGGCCCTGCGCCTCGGCGAGAAGGTCCTCGTCACCCGTCTCCTCGCCGAGCTCGAGCGCGGCGAGCGCATCATCGAGCTTCGAGCGTGCCGCATCCATGCTGGACACGTCGCCGCGCGCGGCGGCGAGGCGCTCCATCGCGACCCGCGCGCCCTCGGCATCGTCCCAGAACCCGGGGGCGGCGCTTCTCGCCTCGAGCTCGGCGACCTCCTCGCGACGCTCGTCGAGGCGGAGATAGCCCTCCACCTCGTCAAGGCGCCTCGAGAGCGCCTCCAGGGCAGCCCTGCCGACCTCGGCCATCTATCTGTTCCTGCCGTGGCAGTTCTTGAACTTCTTACCGCTTCCGCACGGACAGCGATCATTGCGGCCCACCCCCACGTACGGGTCCGGATCGTCGGCCTTGCGGTACGTGCGCGGCTTGGCGGGGGCCGGAGCGGGGGCTCCTTTCGCCGGGCTCGGGGCCGCGGCCCCCCGGTTGGAACCTCGGTCGCCATCCACCCCGGAAGGCCCGGAGTACTGGGCGCCGCGCAGCGCGGCGGGCTCCTCCTCAGACGCCGACGCCGTCGGGCGCACCGTGATCTCGATTCGCAGGATCGTGCGCAGGAAGTCCTCGTACATCGTGTTGACGAGCTCCGAGAAGGCCGCGTACGCCTCGCCCTTGTACTCCACGAGCGGGTCACGCTGGCCAAAGCCACGAAGGCCGATGCCCGTCTTCAGGTAGTCCATCTCCTGGAGATAGGCCATCCAGCGGGTGTCTATCACGCGCAACATGACCTGCGTGGCAAGGGCGTGCATGGCCTCCTCGCCGATGCGCTCCGACTTCTCGGCAAAGCAGGTGTCGACGTAGCCCTCCACGATCTCGACGACCTCGGACACCGGCTGGTCGTCGGCGATCGTCGGGACGTCCTTGCGGCCCGTGAGCTCCTCGAGCCACTTGACGAGCCCGGGCACGTCTCGCTCGCCGTGCTTCGTGTCCTCGGGAACGTAGGTCGCCACCTCGCGCTGGACGGTATCCAGGGCCACCTCGTCGATGTGGGCCATCAGGTCCTTGCCGTCAAGGATCTTGTTGCGCTCCTCGTAGATCACCTGGCGCTGGGTGTTCATGACGTTGTCGTAGTCGAGGACGTTCTTGCGCATCGCAAAGTTGACCTCCTCGACCTTGCGCTGCGCGCTCTCGACGGCCTTCGTGACGATCTTCGCCTGGATGGGCATGTCATCCGGCATCTCGTAGCGCGCCATCATGACCGAGATCTTGTCCATGCGATCCCCGCCGAACAGCCGCATGAGGTCGTCTTCCAGGGAGAGGTAGAACTGCGTCTCGCCGGGGTCGCCCTGACGTCCGGAGCGCCCGCGCAGCTGGTTGTCGATACGTCGGCTCTCATGGCGCTCGGTGCCTATGACGCACAGACCGCCGACGTCCTTGACATGCTGCTTCTCCGTCTCGCAGATCTCCTTGGCCTGGGCGAGCGCGGCCGCGCGCTGCTCGTCGGTGGCCTCCTCCGGCTCTATTCCGTCGGCGCGCAGGAAGTCCTCGGCAATGAGGTCTGGGTTGCCACCGAGCAGGATGTCCGTGCCACGGCCCGCCATGTTCGTCGCGATCGTGACCGCGCCCTCGCGGCCCGCCTGGGCCACGATCTGCGCCTCGCGCTCGTGGAACTTGGCGTTGAGGACGTTGTGCCTGATGCCCCGCTTGTTGAGGATGCGGGAGAGGCGCTCGGAGTTCTCGATTGAGACCGTGCCGACCAGGCACGGCTGGCCCTTCGCGTGACGCTCGACGACATCGTCGGCGACCGCCTTGAACTTGGCGTCGACCGTGCGGTAGACGAGGTCGTCGTGGTCCACGCGGACGACGGGCCTGTTGGGTGGGATGACCTGGACGGGGATGTGGTACACCTCGCGGAACTCAGCGTCCTCGGTCATTGCGGTGCCCGTCATGCCCGAGAGCTTGTCGTACATGAGGAAGTAGTTCTGCAGCGTGATGGTGGCGAGCGTCTGGTTCTCCTCGCGGACGATCACGCCCTCCTTGGCCTCGATCGCCTGGTGGAGGCCCTCGGAGTAGCGCCTGCCCTCCATGATGCGGCCCGTGAACTCGTCGACGATCTTGACCTCGCCGTCAACGATCACGTACTGCTGGTCACGATGGAACATGTACTCGGCCTTGAGGGCCTGCTGGAGGTGGTTCACGAGCTGGCCGGAGGTGTCGGCGTAGATGTCGTCGATCCCCAGCGCACGCTCGACCTTCTTGAGGCCGGTGTCTGTGGTGGCGATGGTGTGCTTCGCCTCGTCCATCTCGAAGTCGACCTCGGGCGTGAGGCCGCGCACGGCACGGGCGAAGTCCTTGTAGGTGCTCGCGGACTTGGTGCCGGCGCCCGAGATGATGAGCGGCGTCCGCGCCTCGTCGATGAGGATCGAGTCCGCCTCGTCCACGATGGCGTAGTGGTGGCCTCGCTGGACGCGCATGGTGGGGCGGGTCACCATGTTGTCCCGGAGGTAGTCGAAGCCGAACTCGGAGTTGGTGCCGTAGGTCACGTCCGCCTCGTAGGCGGGCTTCTTCAGCGGCAGCCTCATGCCGTTCTGGAGCAGCCCCACCGACATCCCCAGGTAGCGATAGATCTGTCCCATCCACTCGCTGTCGCGCTTGGCAAGGTAGTCGTTCACGGTCACGATGTGGACGCCCTTGCCCGGTATGGCGTTGAGGTAGCCCGCCAGCGTCGAGACGAGCGTCTTGCCCTCGCCCGTCTTCATCTCCGCGATGGTCCCCCGGTGCAGGGCGATGCCGCCGATGATCTGCACGTCAAAGTGACGAAGCCCCGTCGTCCTGCGCGACGCCTCACGCACCGCGGCAAACGCCTCGGGGAGAAGGTCATCGAGGGTCTCGCCCTGCGCGTGACGCTCGCGAAGGGTCGCGGTGATTCCCCGGAGCTCCTCCTCGCTCATCGCCATGAACCTCGGCTCAAGGTCGTTCACCTGGGCCGTGATGCGCTGAAACTCCTTGAGCTCCTTGTCGGAGCCCAGGGAGAGCAGCTTGGAGAGAAAGTTAGGCATGTAGCTCCCCTTGCGCTCGGAAGACAGTGCTCGAATGAGCACTTACGCCCAACACTTTACTCATGGCATGGTTCCGGGCGAGCCTCATGGGACCCTCTCACCAAAAGCGCACCCATCGCTCCTTCCCCTTTACCTCTCGCGGGACCCCGGCAGGGCCGGCGTCCCCTCTCCCACCAGCGTGCGCAGGCGCCGAGACGGCGAGCGTCCGGCCGCCTTCGCGAGGCGCCGCGAGTACTGGCGGTAGTGATGTTCGGCCTCCACGCCGCGCCCGCTCGCCTTGAGGGCCGTCACCAGCACGATGACAGCATCCTCCCGCAGATCGTCAGCAGCCAGCGCGTTCAGGGCAAGGCGGGCGGCGGTGCGCTCCTGGCCCAGACGCAGCGCTGCCTCACCGCCCGCGACCATAGCATCCGCGTAGAGCGTCCTCAGCTCCGTGCGCACCTGTGAGACGTAGCCCGTCGCGTCCATCGTCGGCATGTAGAGGTCTCCCTCGTAGATGCGCTCCACCTGCCTCGCCAGGACCACCGTCCTCACGTCATCCTGGCAGTCCGACGCCTCGCGGGCAAACGCCCTGAACACGTTGACATCGCACCGTATGATTCCCATGTCCAGCGTCACCGCCTTGGTCGCGCGGCTCCGCACGAACGGGTCGAGGTCCCTCCCGACCTCGGCAATCGCCGCGCGCAAGGAGCTTGTCGCCTGGTAGACCTTGTTGAAGCCCGCCTCGTAGTCGCTCTCGGGCCAGATCTGCTCGACGAGCTGATAGCGCTTCGCGCTCGCCCCGTCCCTGAGCAGGAGGTATTCGAGAAGCGACTTCGCGCCCCTCTGGTCGAGCCTCCAGTCCGAGATGCGCACCCCTCGGACACGCACCGTGAAGCCTCCGAGGAGACAGACCTCTATGGGCTCGTCACCAACATCCGGGGCGCTCGTGGCGAGTATCGCCACGTCAGCCGCGACCTGCTCGGCGGGCCCATCAGCCGTGGGCGCTTCTTCCGTTCCGTCCCTGCGACTGAGCGCCGCGACGGCACGCGCCCACCGCTGGGGCAGCTGCGACCTCAAGAGATCCGAGAAGTCCCCCATCCCCTCCAGGAGCACGCGCAGGAGCCACAGGGCGTCCCTCGGAACGTCGGGGACGGGACCGTCATGCGAAAGCGGCCCATCCTCACAGAGCGTCACCTCGTCGATGAGCTGGGCGATGCTGCCGAGATCATCTGAGGGGCGCGTCCCCGTGCCCTCCGTGGGCCGCTCCCCCATGATGAAGCGAGCGACCCGACCCAGGATTTCCGACACGCGCGCCAGATACGCAAGGCCCGCCTCGCCCGCGATGACGGACGCGAGCGTCGCGCGCACGTTGGCCCGCGCCCCAGCCCCTCTCCTCAGGTCGAAGACACACCCGGCGATGAGGGAGAAGGCCTGCACGACGGTGTCACCCGACCGCTCGGCGCGGGCCACGAGGGCCTCGACCTCGGCTTCGCAGGAGGCGTCACCGACCATCATCGCCCTGATGACATCTGCCAGGCGCAGGTACCCATGCAGGCCCGCCATCGACGGAACGCCCAGGAACTCCCTGATCTTGTCCAGGGCATCCTGCGATGTGCTCGGATTGTCGCACAGGAGGAGGCGCACCATCTCGAAGTCCAAGCCAAGAAGCGCCCGAGAGACGCTGAGCGGGCCTTCCTCGCAGGGATTGGCCACGAGCACCCGCATCGCCGCCGAGAGGCTTCCGCTGATCATGAGGCCAAAGGCCTCGCAGTGCGCAAGGAGCCTCCTGCCCG
>CAZUOD010000014.1:0-1629 GCA_964621975.1 uncultured Atopobium sp. | reverse complement strand
CTTCCGCTGATCATGAGGCCAAAGGCCTCGCAGTGCGCAAGGAGCCTCCTGCCCGTCTGGCTCCAGGGACCGTCCCCGAGCTCGATGCCCGGACGCCCACCCCTCAGGGCACACCTCACCTCGGTGAGGAGCAGGATGTCCCTGTGCTTCTCGAGACCCAGTGAGCCCGGTGCGACAAGCGCAGCCCTGACATCGCGGGCCCCCAACGCCAGCATGGCATGACGGAGCGCCTCCTCGTGAGACCCCTCACATGAGACGCCCTCCTGCCCCTCGGCGCTGGACAGGGCGCCTCTCACCAGGGCAGCCTCCCCCGCCTCGACGAACTCAACGCCCCTCTCGACGATGAGGTCACGGGCTCCCTCGTAGCCCAGCATCCTGCAGAGCGTCGCCGCCCTCCCGATCGAGCCCTTGTCAATGAGCGTCCTCACGCTCGCCTCAAGCACGTCGGGAAAGAGCGAGCAGACGCGTCCGAGCTCGGGCAGACAGGTCGAGAGGACATCTGAGCTTCCGGAGAGGACGCACGTGAAGCTGTCCGACCGGCCTGAGACGCCGAAGAAGGGGGCGGTCGCGCCCAGCCGCACGAGCATCTCGCGCGGGACGAACCCCAAGACCTCCGCCAGCTCCGAGTCTCCCCCGTGTCCGAGAAGGACCATCGCGAGACGCACCCGAAGCTCCTCGTCAGAAAGACAGGGACGCAGCGCCAGAGCCATGAGCCTGCCCAGGGCGTCATAGTATGCCCCGGGCAGCGAGCTCACAGAGACGTCCGTCGGGCCCGTGTGCCCAAGGGACCTCACGAGACTTGGGATTCCCCTGGTAAGACGCTGCACATCGGCCTGCCCATCCAGCACGCCCCTTCCCGAATCGACGAGAAGGTCGTGGGAGGACAGCACGACGCACTCGGGAAGCGCCTCCAGGAGCTGTCCTGCCTCGGGAGCCAGGGAGAAGATGACGGACGTCCCGGAGACCCACAGCTTCCTCAGGGCCCTCGCCTGGCGAGCAACGCATGCCTCGTCCGAGGCAGGCATCTCATCGATGCCGATGACCACGCTGTCCTCACCGCGCGCGACGTCACGGGCAAGCCTCGTGAGCTGCCGACATGCCGTCTCGGGCGAGAGCGGCCTGAAGTCACGACGGATTACCTTGGAGCCGCGACGGGTGGCATGCAGAAGCATCTCGGTGACCACATTCTCGCGACCCATCCCGGGCTCCGCGCAAAGCGCGACCATATGCGGTCTGCCGTCACCGGAAAACAGCATCATGGCGACCCTGCCAAAGGAGGGCCCCTCATCAGGGGGCAGCATCGTGACAGTCTCAGGCATTGAATCCTCCAAACTCTCTTTCAGCAACGAACGACGAATGAGGGAAGACTAGCATCCTAACGTTGAGGTTGCTTTGAGAATTCCAAAGTCTTCCAAAATGAGTTTCGGAGGATCCGGTAAGTACGGCGCAAGACATCAGCAACTATACCAGACGTATATGTTTTTTAGTTTTACTATATATCCTATAATCCGTCAGCGCCCTACCGTACTTGATAAACTGAGCAGGGGGTGGACCCCGTATACACAAAGACCCCCTGTCCTTGCGACAGGGGGTCTTTGATCTCTCCACACGAAAGCGCCCCTTGTTGGT
>CAZUOD010000013.1:0-20123 GCA_964621975.1 uncultured Atopobium sp. | reverse complement strand
TGGGCGAACACGGTGCCGGCGAAGCGGTTGACCGGCATGACCGGTGCGGAGCCAAAGAGCCCGCCGAACTCGAGCACGTCGCCCTCCTTGTGGCCGACCGCGGGGATGAGACGCACCGCCGTGGTCTTGGAGTTGATCACGCCGATGGCCATCTCGTCGGCTATGATGCCGGCGATGGTCTCGACGCTCGTGTCGCCGGGTATCGCGATCATGTCAAGCCCCACCGAGCACACGCAGGTCATGGCCTCGAGCTTCTCGATGCTGAGAGCGCCGTCCACGGCCGCGCGAATCATCCCGGCGTCCTCCGAGACGGGGATGAACGCGCCCGAGAGGCCGCCCACGCTCGAGCTGGCCATGACGCCGCCCTTCTTGACGGCATCGTTGAGCAGCGCGAGCGCGCAGGTGGTGCCGGGACCCCCGCACTCACCCACGCCGATGATCTCGAGAATCTTGGCCACGGAGTCGCCCGCCGCGGGCGTGGGTGCGAGCGACAGGTCCACGATGCCCTTCTCCACGCCCAGGCGCCGAGACGCCTCGCGGCTCATGAGCTCGCCCGCACGGGTGATCTTGAACGCCGTCTGCTTGATCTTCTCGGCCACGTCCATGAGGCTCGCGGTCTCCGGCAGCTCCGCCAGCGCCGCAGCCATGACGCCCGGCCCCGAGACGCCCACGTTGATGACGGCGTCAGCCTCGCCCGTGCCGTGGACCGCGCCCGCCATGAACGGAGAGTCCTCCACCATGTTGGCGAAGGCGACGAACTTGGCGGCGCCATAGCAGTCGATGTCCTGCGTGCGGCGCGCGCACTCCAGAATCGTCTCCGCGCAGAGCAGCACGGCGTCCATGTTGATGCCCGCGCGCGTGGAGGCCACGTTGAGCGAGGAGCACACGCGCTCGGTCGTGGCCAGGGCCTCGGGGATGCACGCGATGAGGCGGCGGTCGGCGCTGCCCATGCCCTTGTGCACGAGGGCCGAGAAGCCCCCCATGAAGTCGATGCCGAGGGCCTCGGCGGCACGGTCCATGGCGTGTGCGATGGGCGAGAGGTCCTCGTCCGGGCAGGACGCCGCGATCTGCGCGATCGGCGTGACCGAGATGCGCTTGTTGGCGATGGGGATGCCGTACTCGCTCTCGAGGTCCTCGGCCGTCCTCACGAGGTCCGCGGCCGTGTGCGTGATGTGGTCGTACACCTTGTCGCACATGCGACCCATGTCCTCGTCCGCGCAGCCCGCGAGCGAGATGCCCATCGTGATGGTGCGAAGGTCAAGGTTCTGCTCGGAGACCATCGAGAGGGTCTCGGCCACTTCCTGCGGGGTGATGTCCACGACATGCCCTTCCTCGGGTGATTGATGGAAGCCCATTATAGGGCCAGGCGCATTGGCGATGGCCGATGGTCATGCGCTGAATGCCCGTCATGCCGGGATTGGGAAGATAACGTTGAGATGGAAGACGTCACCTTGGATGCGAGTGTGCATGGTTCCGTGGTAGCGCTGGGCGATGAGCCGCATGGACTTTATTCCGTAGCCATGGGCTTTCGCGTCCTGCTTGGTGGTGCGCGGCAGTCCTTCGTGGAACTCTATGGTTCCCGTGAAGTAGTTCTCCACATGGACTACCGCAGTGTTTCCGATGTGCCTCACTACCAGGCTGATGCTCCGGTGTTCGTGTGACCCTATCTTGCGCACCGCGTCCATGGCGTTGTCGAGCGCATTGCCCATGAGCGAGTAGAGGTCGCTGGGCTCCATGAAGTTGAGGCACGGACCGTCGGCGATGCACGAGAACATGATTCCCTCCCGGTTGCAGAGGAGGCTCTTCTCGGTGAGGATGACGTCGAGCGGCTCGTTTCCCGTACGTACCGTCGAGTCATAGACGTTGACTTCGTCCACGATCTTCCTGATGACCTTCTGGTCTATGGTGACGGAGCCGTTGCCGAGCGATCTGATCTGGTGACGGATGTCATGGCACTTGAGGTTGATCGCCTCGACGGTCTCCTTGGAGAGCTGGTACTGCTCCCTTTTGTTCTCCATGATCTGCGAGATCGTAGAGACCTCGTGCTGGAGGCGTCTGTTGTAAAGCAGCTCATATTCGATTACGAGGATGAATGTGCAGAGGAGCGCATGTGAGAGCCGGATGGCCACGAGCGCATGCAGAGGTATCCCGGGAAGCTCGAAGAGCTGCTTCACCACGACGTCGTAGGCGATGACGGCGAGGATGACCAGCACAACCATAAGGAACATGGCCTGCGGCTGGATGAGCTCCAGACCGCTCTCGTTGATGCGCGAGATGAGTACGACATAGCAGATGCCGTAGACGACCAGGAACGGGACGACCATCCAGAGGAGGCGTAGGCCCGGGAGCTGTTCGATCTGGGGGGCGAGACGGCCGAGTGAGCCGCCGAGGCCACTCGCGAGGTTTTGCAGAGCGTAGCCGGCCGTGGCGCAGAAGGCCGCCGCCCAGACGGTCGCGTCGAAGACGAAGACCGTGAGCGCGATCGAGACGAGCAGCGCCGTGGCGAACGTCACCGTTGTCTGGATGGGTTGGTTGGGGGCGATTACGACGGAGATGGCATAGGCTGTGGACGCGGACCAAGCCGCGAACAGGGCGAGAAAGCCAGCGACGCGGCCGGGCGTGGTTCTTCTGCGCGGCAGCCTCCCCGCGAAGAGAAACACGGCAACGATTATCTGGGCACAGGTGATAACCGAGTTCGTGAGCTCGTTGGTGCCCATCAGATGCTCCCTCCCAGATAGTCGGCGAAGGTTTCGAGCGCGGGGCGCCTTCTCGACCTGCTGGCATACAGCGTCGTGCCATCTGACATGTGCACCACTCCATCCCGTATCGAGCGGATGTGGTCCATGTTGACGATGCATCCCTTGGATATGCGCAGGAACGGGCCTCCCTCGAATTCTTCCTCGAGCTTCGCAAGCGTACCGCGCACGCGCATCGGCTCCGCGCTATCATCCCCTGGGTCATCGCCGACGAGGTGGTAGACCAGGTCGTGATTGACCATCTCGATGTAGACGATGTCCCTGAGTGGCAGGATGCGGATGCCGGTGCGCGTCTTCACCTGCAGGCGACTGTGCTCGTTGCGGCGCATGACCCTCACGGCCTTGTCCATTCTCATCGAGAAGTTGTAGTAGCTGATTGGCTTGACGATGAAGTCGAGGGCGTCAACCTCGTAGCCGCGTACTGCGTACTGCGCGAGGTTGGTTACGAAGATTAGCGGCGTCTGCGTGTCGTAGGAGCGCAGGAGCGTGGCGGCCTCCATACCGTTGATGCCGGGCAGGTCGATGTCCATGAGGACGAGATCGTACGTGCGCCGGTTCTTTAGGAACAGGACGGCGTTGCCGCATCTGGTCACATTGAAGTCGAGCCCGAACTCCGACGCGTAACGCGACAGGCTCTCGGTGAGCGTGCGTGCCATCTCGTCATCGTCCTCGACGATGAGGACGTTGTACATGATGCCCCCCTTCTCACATGGTCAATAAATGATAAATGAGCTTAGGTGAGCTGCGCATTCCTGGAGACGGGCCTCTCGGGGTGCGGTCGTATGGGCGCCGTTCGTAGCGGTGATTCCCGGATGAGTCATCTCGTTGACTGAATGTGGCAACTGGGGGCTGTCGTCGTTTTCGGCCCGAGAATGTGGGCAAGGAAAGGGGCCCCGCGTGGGCCATGGCGTACGGAAAGGAAGGAATCCATGGGAATCAGGGATATCCGAAAGGAAGTGTGGAAGGGGCTGTGCGCAATCGCTCTGGCGATCTTCGTGATAGCGATGCTCGCGGGACCGGTGGCGGAGTCCTATTCGGGTCGCATCAACACGGCACTAGGCATCAGCACGTCACAGGTAGTGAGCGAAGGGTAGGTAATGCAGATGGGCAGGACAGTGAGCCGACGCGACTTCCTCAGGATGGTGAGAAGCGCAGGTGTGGGTTCGGCGGCGCTTGCCATCAGCGCGGGAACGGGGGCCACGATGGCCCTTGCGGATGAGGCGTCTTCCGACGACACCTATCGCTTCGTGAGCGACTACGGGACCGACATCTATGATGAGTCCGCGCTCACGCAGCTCGAGGAGGACTGTAGCGCGTGGGGCATCCGCGAGGTTGAGGAGGGCTGCGTCCTTCTCCTCAACGACAACGACGCATTGCCGCTTCCCGCAGGTAGCAGCGTGACGCTGCTGGGCCAGAGCTCGGTCGAGAGCACGCTCGAGAGCGAGTCATCGGGCGGGTTCGGGTCGCCCTCGCCGGTGAGCGGCCCGTTTTACAGCTATCACTCCGGTGGGGACGCCGCTGCGGGAGCCATGGTGCCCACGCAGACCTACCTCGAGTGCATGCAGGGGGCCTATGAGGTCAACCCTACCATGGTGGAGGCCTATCAGACGAGCGGCTACACGCGCGTCAAGGACTCCGAGGAACCCGAGATCGGCGAGGCGCCGGCCGAACTCTACACCGATGAGCTCAAGGCCAGCTGGGCCGACGGCTATAACGACGCGGCGGTCATCATGCTCACCCGCCAGGCGAGCGAGGACTGTGACCTCATGCTCGAGGACCCGACAGGCATCTCGGCACTTGCGCTGCATCCCGAGGAGCGTGACCTTCTCGCCATGGTCAAGGAGGAGAAGGATGCCGGGCGCTTCCAGCGTGTGATTGTGCTGGTGAACTCGAGCTGGGCCATTGAGCTTGGTGAGCTCGAGGACTACGGTGTGGACGCGGCCCTGTGGGTGGGTGCCCCCGGGGCCACCGGCTTCAACGGAGTCGTGCACGTGCTTACGGGCGAGGTCTGTCCGTCCGGCAAGCTCGTGGACACCTTCGCCAAGAACTCCCTCTCCGCTCCGGCCATTACCTATGCGCAGCTCAAGAACACGCCGACCTGGGCCAACCTCGACGAGGTTCTCGACGGCTGTGCGGACACGGACCGCTTTGTCTCGTACTACCTCATCTATGCCGAGGGAATCTATGTGGGATACAAGTACTACGAGACGCGCTACGAGGACTGCGTGCTCGGCCAAGGTAACGCCGACGGCACAGCCGGCTCCTCCACCGGGTCGTCCTGGGACTATAACGACGAGATAGCGTTCCCCTTTGGCTACGGCCTCTCGTACACCAGCTTCGAGCAGTCGCTCGACAGTGTGACCTACGACGAATCCTCGGATTGCTATACCGTGAGCGTCACCGTGACCAACACGGGCTCCGTGGCGGGCAAGTCCGTCGTCGAGGTATACGCGCAGACTCCCTATGGAGACTATGAGCGGCAGAACAACATCGAGAAGTCCGCCGTGCAGATCGTTGGCTTTGACAAGACCGACGAGCTCGACCCCGGTGCCTCCCAGACGCTTGACATCGAGGTCGAGCGTTACCTGCTGGCGAGCTACGACTACACCACCGCCAAGGGATATGTCATCTCCGAGGGAACCCACTATCTTGCCATCGGCGATGACGCCCACGACGCGCTCAACAACATCCTTGCCGCCAAGGGCGCCACGGGCATGACCGACGTGCGCGGTGACGCGGCCGACGGCGACGCCGACAAGGTCTACAGCTGGGAGGAGGATGCGCTCGACACCACGAGCTACGCACGCTCCCGCTACACCGACGTCATCGTCACCAACCAGTTTGACGACGCCGACATTAACACGCTAGGTTGCGAGACCGTGACGTATCTCAGCCGCTCCGACTGGGAGGGGACCTTCCCCGTGGAGCAGGTCGCTGTTACGGCCACCGCGGACATGATCGCCGACCTCGACGGCTACACCTACGAGACCCCTTCCGACGCACCCTCGGTCGACAGCTTCACGCAGGGTGAGGACTCCGGGCTCAGTTTTGCCGACATGTACGGTATCGACTACGAGGACGACCTTTGGGAGACCTTCCTCAACCAGCTTACCGTCGAGGAGATGGCGCAGATCATGCCGGACAACAACGGCTCGGTGGCGCTCGACTCCATCGTCATGCCGGCCTCCTATCGCGGGGACGACATGGATTGTCTAGAGCAGGTGCACTTCAAGCTCAACGACCAGTCCGGCTTCCTGTGGCCCTCGATCATCTTGTCCGTAAGCACGTGGAACCGCGAGGAGATCGCCCAGCGCGCCACCTATACCGCCAACGAGGCCTACTTCATGGGTTGCACCGAGATCTGGTCCGGTGGCCCCAACATCCATCGTACGCCGTTCAACGGCCGTGCCACGGCCTACTACTCCGAGGACGGCATGATGGGATACTTCGTCGGTCAGATTCAGGCCGAGGTCTGTCAGAAGTACGGCATTATCCTGGGACTCAAGCATCTGTGCGTGAACGATCAGGAGGCGCGCCGCGAGTCCGCCGCAACGTTCACCAACGAGCAGGCCTTGCGCGAGAACTATCTGCGTGCCTTTGAGGGCGCCTACGCCAAGGGCGGGGCCGCGGGCCTCATGACAGCCTTCAACCGCATCGGCACCACATACTGCGGCAGCTCCTACGAGCTTCTTACCACGGTGCTGCGCGACGAGTGGGGAGCGCATGTGACCGTGTGCTCCGACGCCGTGGTGGGTTCCGACTACAAGAAGCACTACGCCGAGAACCTGGCCGCCGGCATGGACTACTGGTGCTGGGACACGGCGGGCTTCGGGGCCGACCAGGAGGACGCCAGCGACCTGTCCAGCGACGTCATCCCTCAGCTTATCGAGGAGGGTGACGGCTACATGCTCCAGTGTCTGCGCCAGGCGACGAAGAATCACATCTATGCCGAGGTCAACTCCATCCTGGTGAACGGCCTCTCCGCTGACGCAGAGATCATCTACACCACGCCGTGGTGGCAGACGGCTCTGACGGGAGCGACGGTGGGCTCGGGCGTGCTGGCGGCCGGCTTCCTTGGCCTCTATGCGGCGAAGGCCCTTGCCTGGGACGGCAAGGCCGAGAAGGGGGGTGAGTGACATGGCTCAGGGTTTTCTTGCGGGTAAGCGCATCGCGAACTATCTCAACCTGGTTGGGGCGGTGTTGCTCGTGGTGACGGGTGTCATGTACGGCTTGGAGGCCACCGCAGCCTCCAACTTCAACATGGCCGTGGTGGTTGCCTTGGCGGGCGCCGCTGCATGTGCGCTGGCGTTCGCCCTGGTTCCCAGCAAGCTCGCCGACCTCGGAAACCTCGTTGCGGTGGGCCTCACGGCCTATGCGCTCGCCACCTTCCTGATTAACAGCATCAGCTCGCTGGTGGATATGCTCACCGGCATCACCATGTTCAGCGGCGGCGCTGACACGGGGTACATCTTCATGCTCTGTGGGCTCATGGGTGCCGTCCTCCTGCTGGAGATCGTCTCCTGCTTCATGAGCCGCGACTCGCGCTGATTCGACATACGACGTCGCGAGAGCGTACCTTCCTTCCCCCGGCTGGCACCCGCCCCTCCCTTGGACGGCGGGTGCCAGTCTCGGCATTACCTTCGGGCGTTCTGGGAGTGGCCGGGGCCGGTGCCTCGGTTGTGCCGTCAGGCGTCAGGTTGAGCTCGGGGGCTACGGGTGTGTGGGCTAAGCGTTGGGGTCGCAGACGAGGGCGTTGAGGTAGAAGACGCTGCGGTCCGTCCCCACGTGGAGGGTCCCGCCGTAGTGCCCCACGATGCTGCGCATCGAGCGCATGCCGAAGCCGTGGTTGGTGTCGTCCCCCTTGGTGGTGAGCGGCAGCCCGTCGCGGAAGCGCAGCCGGCGCGCGTAGTGGTTCTCCATGTTCACGGCCACCATGTGGCCGCGACGCCGCACGGAGACCATGATCGTGCGGCGCTCGGGGTCTCGCACGCCACGCACGGCCTCGATGGCGTTGTCGAGCGCGTTGCCGAAGAACGAGTAGATGTCCGAGGGGGCCATGAACCCGAGCGCCGCGCCGTCAGCGATCACGGAGAGCGCGATGCCCTCGCTGGAGCATGCGAGGCTCTTCTCGGTGAGGATGGTGTCGAGGGCCTCGTTTCCGGTCTCCACCACGGACTCGTAGACCCTGACCTCCCGCGCGATGTCCGCGAGGACCTTGCTGTCGATCGTTCCCTCAAGGCCACTGAGATGGCGGATCTGATGGCGAATGTCATGGCACTTGATGTTGATGGCCTCGATGTTCTCGCGTGAGAGGCGATACTGACGCTCGCGCTCGGCCAGCAGCCGCTCCGTCTCGGCCTTCTCGTTCTTCAGGCGCTTGGCGTGGAGCATCTCATACTCGGAGAAGAGCACGAAGACGCAGACGAACACGTGCCCCACGCGAAGGAGCAGCACGTACGAGAGGGTCATGCCCACGATGGTCACGCCCTTGATGGCGACGTCGAGGCTGATGATGATGATGGCCACGAAGACGAACATCATGAGCATCATCTTGTTCTCGGTGACGATGAGGCCGTGCTTGTCGAGCCGGCGGATGAGAAGGAGGTAGCCTGCTGCGTAGATGACCGCGTAGACAAGCAGCGTGACCACCCCCTCGACCGACGAGTGCAGGCTCGGGCGCGGGCTCGCCGTCATGAGGTTCTCGACGAGGATGGTGGCGCTGCTCGCGAGGTTCTGCAGCGTGTAGCTGGCCGTGGCGCAGAAGAGCGCCTGCCACAGGCTCACGTCGTACGTGAAGGCGATGAGCAGCACGAGGACGGCGAGCAGGAGGCTGAACACGGCGATGGACTCGTAGGTGGTGAGTCCGGTGACGGCCCCGGTGGCGATGGGGACGATGGCTATCGCGAGAAGGACGCCGACGGAGGCGGCGAGGCGCCACGCCGTGGTGGGTCTCTTGGGGAGGTTTCGGCACAGCAGGTAGAGGGGGACGATGATCTGCACGAGGATCGTGAGGGTCCAGTAGGTGTCGAGAAACTCCCTCATCGACGTCCGCCCAGGTAGTCTGTGACCGTCTCGACAACCTCCCTCTTGCGTGTGCGCGAGATGTGCAGGGTGTCACCCGAGCTCATGAGCAGGCAGTCGTTGCGGATGATCTGGATCTTGTCCATGTTGGCCAGGCAGCTCTTGGAGACGCGGACGACGGGGGCGTTCCCGAGCTCCTCCTCGAGCTGTCCGAGCGAGCCGCGCGCCTCGAGCGGGCTCTCGCCCTCGACGTGGTAGGTCAGGCGATGGCCCGTCACCTCGACGAAGATGATGGAGCTGAAGGGCATGATGCGCATGCCGTCCTCGGTGGGCACTATGATCGAGCGCCCGGCGTTCTGGCGGATGGTGCGCATGGCGCGGTCCAGGTTCATGCTGAGCCCGCCGTAGGTCGCGGGCTTGACGATGAAGCCGACGGCGTCGACCTCATACCCCTTGACCGCGTACTTGGCGAGGTTGGTGACAAAGATGATGGGCGTGGTCTGGTCGTAGACACGCAAGAGCTGGGCGGCCTCCATGCCGTTGATGCCAGGGAGGTCTATGTCGAGGAAGCAGACGTCATAGCGGCTCTTGTCCGAGAGCATCTCCATGGCCGAAGCATGCCGGGTGATGCGGAACTCGACGCGGCGCATCACCGCATACCGACCTATGAGGTCGCTGAGCCGACGAGCCTCGTCCGGCTCGTCCTCGACGATAAGGGCGCGATACATGTCTCTCCTTGCATAAGCCGCCGCGGCGGCGTCTCCCTTTTCCCACCATATATATAGGGTAATGCAAACAAACGCCCGGGGGAGCTTTTCCCTGCGCGAGCACGATTTCCGTCTGTCATGCGGATGTGCCGCTCACCGACAGATGTGACCGTTCGCCGGTGCCACTCGCCGGGGTTTTCCTCCCCATGGGCCGGGATTGGGGCCCCCTGCGACAAAAGGCAGCAGACGATGAGATGGAAATGTACCGTGACAGTGCGGATGAGGCGCGGTCGGCACGGATGCGCCGGCCGCGGGATTGTATTTCCGAGGAGGAGAAGGAAGGTTATATCCATGAAGAAGAACGTGCTTCTCGTTGGAGCTCTGGCGCTCGCCCTGTGCTTCTCTGTCGTTGCCTGCGACAGCTCGAGCAGCAGCAGCGACAGCAGCTCGGACTCTTCCGCCACGGAGGAGGAGAGCGACTTCGACGCCATCGAGGCCTACTACGGTCAGTGGCGCGGCTCGGTCGAGACCACCGGCGAGACCGTCTACGGCACTGCCGGCGGCACCGAGCCGATGCTCGACGTCTATCTCGAGGAGGATGGCACCTGCTCCGTCGTGCCGCTCGAGTCCCACGCTGACCTGCTGACCGACGAGGGTACCTGGGAGGGCACCGAGGAGGAGATCACCCTGCACCTCTCCTCTGGTGACATCGTCCTCACCGTGATCGACCAGGCGACTCTCGAGGCCGATGCGTCCCTGTTCGACATCGCCGACTTCGACACCATCGACTTCGACTTCTACGGCTAGGCCGTCTCGCTCGAGACACCTTGTGCAGTAGAGAGGGGCGGCCTAGCGCCGCCCCTTTGCGTGCGGTGGGACCACGACCCGTGTGTCCGTTTGAAAGCGCCGGATGCGGCTCGCGCTGTGAAACCGACAACTTGTGAGCATGGTCGCATCCGGGCCGTCCGTCCTCTATATATGTGAGGCAGCGAGTGAAGTAGGTTACTTGCCCAGGGCAAGGGAAAGGAAGGACAGGAGATGGCTGCGAGCGAGTCCAAGAAGGACAAGAAGCCCAAGAAGAAGATGACACGGCGCGGGTTCATAGCCAGCGGGGCCGTGGCCGCCGGCCTCGTCGCGGTGACCGGGGCCCTCAACATCGGCACCAACATGTTCAAGTCCGCCCTCGACCACTACATCGGCAGCGGCACGACCACGATCGAGAGCGCCGAGGGGTCCGAGGACTGGGACACCGAGTACTATGACCAGCAGTACCGTGGCCGCGGCTCGGCGGCCGAGGACGCCAAGACCATCGTCGTCGAGATCGAGGGCGAGGGCATCGTCCTGCTCAAGAACGACAACGACGCCCTCCCGCTGGCGTCTGGCACCGAGGTGAGCCTGCTCGGGCGCTACGCGGCGGACCCGGTCTACGGTGGTGCCGGCTCGGGCACCGTCGACGCCAACGACTGCATCGACCTCTACGAGGGCATCTCTGCCGCGGGCCTCGTCATCAACGACACGGCCTACAACTGGATCCTCGAGAACTACGCGAGCTATGACAAGGCCGACATCACGATGGACAGCCCGTCCACGGCCACCTACTACATCGGCGAGATCCCCTGGTCCGACTACAGCTCCAGCGCGCAGGGGTCCATCTCGGGCACCACGGCGCTCGTGGTCATCGGCCGTGGCGGCGGCGAGGGCGGCGACCTCTCCAAGGACCTTCTCACCACGCTGAACGACGGGGAGCACGACCAGTTCGTCGAGAACTCCGAGACCGCCAACTACGTGGAGGGCCAGCACCAGCTCGAGCTCACCACCGAGGAGCGCAGCCTCATCGAGGCGGCCAAGGCCTCCTGCGACAAGGTCATCGTGCTCTACAACGGCTCCACCCCGCTCGAGATGGGCCCGCTCATGAGCGGCGATCTTGAGGTCGACGCCATCCTCTCCATCGGCTCGCTCGGCGCCACGGGCGCGACGGCCGTGGGCGAGGTCCTCGTCGGAACGACCAACCCCTCGGGCAGGACGACCGACATCTGGGCGGCGGACTTCACGGCCGACCCCACCTTCGGAAACTTCGGCGGCATGCGCTACACCGACGTCTCCGACTACTACGCCACCAACTACACGAGCACCGCCTCGGATGGCACGGCCTACTTCGTGGAGTACAAGGAGGGCATCTACTTCGGGTACCGCTTCTACGAGACGGCGGCCGTCGAGGCCGAGGCCGGCAACTACTCCGGGTTCAACTACGATGACGCGGTCGTCTTCCCGTTTGGCTACGGCCTGTCCTACACCACCTTCGACCAGACGCTCGACTCGGTGGCCGTGAGCGGCGACAACGTCGAGGTGTCCGTCACGGTGACCAACTCCGGCTCCGTGGCCGGCAAGTGCGTCGTCGAGATCTACTACAGCGCCCCCTACGAGACGGGCGGCATCGAGAAGAGCGCCGTGGTGCTGGGCGCCTTCGGCAAGACGCAGCTGCTCGACCCGGGCGCGTCCGAGACCGTCTCGCTGAGCTACCCGGTCCGCGAGATGGCCTCCTGGAGCTCCGACGACGGCGCCTACGTGCTCGACGCGGGCGACTACGTCATCAGCCTGCGCTCCGACTCCCACAACGTGATCGCCGAGCAGACCATCACCCTGAGCGCCGAGACCTACACGACCGACTCCGCCACCGGCAACGAGGTCGCCAACCGCTTTGACGACCTGACGGAGTACATGCAGGCCAACTGCGACAACCTCTCCCGCTCCGACTTCGCGGGCACCTGGCCGTCGGACGCCGAGGACAGGGAGGCCTCGTCCTGCGGCATCACGCTCGAGGAGTACGACTACTCCGAGCACCTCGGCGACGAGGAGATGCCCACGACCGACGCTGACAACGGCATCACGCTCATCGACCTGCGCGGCCTGGACTATGACGACGAGCTGTGGGACTCGCTCCTCGACGAGCTCTCCGTCGACGACATGACCTCCATGCTCAACGACTGCGCCTACAACACGCCCGCCGTCTCGACTATCGGCAAGCCCGCCACCTCCGAGCCCGACGGCCCGGCCGGCTTCACCTCGCTCACCGGCGCCACCGGCAACTGCGCCTACTGCTCGGAGTTCGTCATGGCCCAGACCTGGAACACCGAGCTCATGAACCGCATGGGCCAGATGATCGGCCAGGAGGCCCTGGCGTCCGGCTACAACGGCTGGTACGCGCCTGCCATGAACACGCACCGCTCGCCGTTCGCCGGCCGCAACTTCGAGTACTACTCCGAGGACCCGCTGCTTGCCGGCAAGATCGGTGCTGCGGTGGTCTCGGGCGCCGCGAGCAACGGCTGCTACGCCATGATCAAGCACTACGCCCTCAACGACCAGGAGTCCTACCGCGTCCAGCACCTCTGCACCTGGGCGACCGAGCAGACGGTCCGCGAGATCTACCTGCGCCCGTTCGAGATCACGATCAAGGAGTCCTCGTGCGAGATGAAGTACATCTCCGACGACCAGGGCACCGTCTCCACCGTGACCATGCCGGGCTGCACGGGCATGATGAGCTCCTTCAACTACGTGGGCACCCAGTGGGCGGGCGGCAGCCACGCGCTCTGCACCGAGATCCTGCGTGACGAGTGGGGCTTCAAGGGCTGCGTGATCACCGACTTCAACCTCTACGGCTACATGGACAAGAACTGGGGCCTCGACGGTGGCACGGACATGCACCTCACCTACGCCGCCATGACCCCGGCCTTCCAGGGCACGAGCGAGGCGAGCGTCGTGGCTCGCCTGCGCGAGGCCTCGCACCGCGTGCTCTACACGGTCGTCAACTCCAACGCGATGCAGGGCATGGCCCCCGGCTCCACCATCACGACCTCGCCGTCCCCGTGGCAGTACGGCGTCTGGGGCGCGAGCGCCGTCATGCTCCTCGGCGCGGCCGCCCTCGGCTTCCGCTGCTACCGCGGCGCCAAGCGCAACAAGGAGATCGAGGCCGAGGAGAGCTGATGTCGGAACGACACACCTCTGCCTGACCTGGGGCCGGCGCGAGCGCCGGCCCTTTTTTCTTGCGCCCGTGGCTCCCGAGACGCGCTTGTCCTCTCAGGCTTGGCCCTCGTGTGGGGCACAACGATGGCCGAGATGTGTCCGTCAAAGCCTTAAGTATAAATTCAGAAAGAATTGGGTAGACAAAGGAGCATTGACCCTTTGTCGTATGCCCATCTCACACAAGAAAGAGGACCATGAAGAAGCTTTGGAGCCTTCCCGCCGAGAGCGCCCTGAGAGAGCTTGATGTCGACGCGTCCACGGGCCTCTCCTCGGAAGAGGCGTCCCGTCGTCTCGCCGAGAGTGGGGCAAACGCCTACCAGCAGGCCAAGCCTGAGAGCGTCGCGTCGATGGTACTGCGCCAGTTCAAGGACGTGGCCAACGTCGTCCTTGTCATCGCGGCCCTCCTCTCGCTGGCGCTCGCCGTCTACGAGGGGGGCGGCTACCTCGAGCCCATCGTGATCCTCGTCATCATCGGCATCAACGTGACCCTCGCCGTCACGCAGGAGCGCGGTGCCGAGCAGGCGCTCGAGGCCCTCCAGGACCTCAACAGCCCGACCTGCCTCGTGCTGCGCGACGGCGCGCGCATGGAGGTGCAGACGGCCGACGTGGTGCCCGGGGACATCCTGCTCCTGAGCTCCGGTGACCTCGTCGCCGCCGACGCGCGCCTGCTCGAGGCCACGGGCCTCTCCGTCGACGAGTCCTCGCTCACCGGCGAGTCGGAGCCTGTGGAGAAGGATGCCGCCACGCTCGTCGAGGAGGACGCCGCCATCGGCGACCGCATCGACATGGTCTTCTCGGGCTGCCTCGTCACGGCGGGCAACGCCGTGGCCGTGGTCAGCGCGACGGGCATGGGCACCGAGATGGGCAAGATCGCCGGCTACCTCAACAACACCCAGCGGCTCCAGACGCCGCTGCAGCGCCGCCTCAACCGCGTGAGCCGCACCATCACCGCGATCGCGGCCGCGGCGGCCGTGGCCCTTCTCATCACGGGCCTGCGGCAGGGCGAGGAGCTCTGGTCGATGGTCCTCACGGCGGTCTCGCTCGCCGTCGCGGCCGTTCCCGAGACGCTGCAGCTCATCGTGACCCTCACGCTCACCCACGGCATCAAGAACATGGTCGACAAGCACGCCCTCATCCGGCGCCTGCCCGCCGTCGAGACGCTGGGCTCGACCTCGGTCATCTGCTCGGACAAGACCGGCACGCTCACGCAGAACCGCATGAGCGTGCGCCGGCTGTGGGTCCCCGGCCACCCGGTGGCCGAGGTGGGGGACGAGGCCCTGGCCGACGGTCCCGAGCTCGACCTCCTGAGGCGCCTCGCGCTGGCGAGCAACGCCACCGTTGAGCCCGACGGCGAGGGCGGCGAGAAGATCGTCGGGGACGCATCCGAGAGCGCCTTCGTGCGGCTCCTGCGCGCCGGCGGCGAGACCCGCGAGCAGCTTGAGGACCGGCTTCCGCGCGTGGGCGAGATCCCCTTCTCGTCCGAGCGCAAGATGATGACGAGCGTCCACGCCCTGCCGGACGGGCGCTACCTCGTGCTCACCAAGGGCGCCGTGGACCGCCTGCCGTTTGCTGGGACGGACCAGGACAGCTTCCAGGAGCGCGTGCGCGTCCACGACTCCTTCGCGCAGGATGCGCTGCGCGTGATGGCGCTCGGCAGCCGCGTGGTCGACGAGCTGCCCGCCGACGGCAACCTTGAGGGGCTCGAGCGCGACCTTGCCTTCGAGGGCCTGGTGGGCCTCATCGACCCGCCGCGCCGCGAGGCTGCCGACGCCATCGCCACCGCGCGCCGCGCGGGCATCCGCACCGTCATGATCACAGGTGACCACGCTGCCACGGCCGGTGCCATCGCGCGCCAGATCGGCCTGCTCAGCGGCAACGGTCGCGTCGTCACGGGCCGTGAGCTCGCCGCGATGTCCGACGAGGAGCTCGTCGAGAACGTGCGAAGCTACTCCGTGTACGCCCGCGTCTCGCCGGAGGACAAGATCCGCATCGTCGAGGCGTGGCAGGAGCAGGGCGAGGTCGTCGCCATGACGGGTGACGGCGTGAATGACGCGCCGGCCCTCAAGGCCGCCGACGTGGGCGTGGCGATGGGGCTTGCGGGCACCGAGGTCGCCAAGGCCGCCGCGGACATGGTGCTCACCGACGACAACTTCGCGACCATCGTGGAGGCGGTGCGAGAGGGGAGAAACGTCTTCTCCAACATCAAGCGCACGGTGTACTTCCTGCTGGCGTGCAACCTCTCGGAGATCGTCGTCATGCTGGGGGCCCAGCTCGCCGGTTGGGGCACGCCCCTCACGCCGGTCATGCTGCTGCTCATCAACGTGCTCGGTGACGGCCTGCCCGGCCTCAACCTCGCGCGCGACAAGAGCGACGAGCGCATCATGTCGAGAAGGCCCATCGGGCGCACGGAGAGCTTCTTCGCCGGGGGCATATCGAGCGCCATCGCGCAGCAGACGGTGGCCTTCTCGGTGGTCGGGCTTCTCGCGTACTGGCTCGGTGCCTTCGCGTGGCTGCCGGGCGGGGGGAGCCCCTCGCACGTGGCCGGCCAGACGATGTGCTTCCTCGTCATGGCCTTCACGAGCGTGCTGCACGTCTTCACCGTCCGCACGCGCAACTCGATCATCCACCGCACGGTGCGCGACAACATGCCGCTCGTGTGGAGCTCGGTCGCCATCATCGCCGCCTTCTCGCTGATGGTGCTCGTCGAGCCCGTGGGCGCGATCTTTGGCCTGGAGCCCATCGGGGTCGTGGACTGGGTCGTCACGCTGGTGCTCTCGGTCGTGCCCACGGTCGTCGCCGAGGCGTTCAAGTTCTGGGCCAACCATCGTGAGACGCTGCTCTACCGTCTGCGTCTCGTGCGCCACGAGAACCGCGGCGAGGAGTAGCGCGCAAGGAAGGGCATCTGGGCCTTGCGCCCGCTGTCCCTATCCCTCGGCCTTCCCGGCGAGCAGCGGCGTGAGCTGGCCCTGCGAGAGGACGGTCACCCGGTGCATGGCGCGAGAGAGCACGGTGTAGAGGCGCCGGCGGGCGAGGGGGGTGTCCGGGTAGACCTCGGCCTGGGCGTCCGGCACGATCACGTGGTCGAACTCGAGCCCCTTGGCCACGCGCAGGCTCAGCAGCACCGTGCCCCTCTCGGGCAGGGCGGTGTCCCTGTCGGGCACGCACACCGCATCGCCGAGCTGGCGCGCAAGCCAGCTCGCCCGTGCGTCGCTCTCGGCGATGACGGCCGTGAGGCCCTCGCCCCCCTCGGTGACGGCCGCGCGCAGCTCGGCGAGGTAGGCGTCCGTGTCATCCAGCTCCTTGATGACGGGCCTCACGCCCGCGCGGTGGACCGACGTGAGCCGCCGCCGCTCGTCCTTGTCGAGAAGCCCGCAGAAGAGCTCGGTGATCTCGGGGGACGAGCGGTAGCTCGTGAGCAGGCGGCACTCGTCCACGCTGCCGTGCGTCTCGCGGAAGATCTCTGCGATCTGAGGGAAGGTCGCCGTGCCCTCCATGATGGCCTGGTGCTCGTCTCCCAGGAGCAGGAAGTGGGCGCGCGAGAAGTGTCGCGCGAGCACCATGAGCTGGGCCTCGGTGTAGTCCTGCACCTCGTCGACCATGACGTAGCGCGCGGACTTCTCGCCCGTGCCGGTGAAGAGCAGGCGCAGGTAGAGCCACTCGGTCGCGGAGAGGGCCTGCTGCCCGAGCAGGCGCATGCCTATCCGGTCGAGCCTGAGCCACGAGAGATGCTCGATCTGGTCGTGGGCCGCCGAGAAGCGCTGCTCCACGTAGCGTCGCGCGTACTCGACCGTCTCGGCCTCGTCCTCGGATGAGATCGTCTCGCCGAAGATCTCGACCTGACGCTCGACGTCGAGCCCGAGGATCTCCTCCTGGACCTCCTCGGACTTGGCCATCTGCGTGAAGCGACGGTCGAGGCGCTCGTGGAGCTCGTCCTTCACGAGGGCCGTGAAGCGCGGTCCCACGCCGAACTGGGAGAACTTCTCCACAGCCCCCTGGACCTGGCTCGCCTTGAGCAGCACCTCGCCGTCAAGGCGAATCTCGCGCAGGTCGTCACGCTCGAGCGTGAGGCCCTCGACGGCGGCCTCCAGGCGCCGCAGCGCAGCGGGACTCGTCTCCAGGCCCAGGTCGCGCTCGCCCGCGCCCTGCTCGCGCACGAAGTCACGCCAGGTGAAGGTCTGCGGGTTGGACTCTCCCATGCTCGGGAGCACGGCCTCTATGTAGCGCTCGAAGACGTTGTTTGGGGTGAAGAGCCAGACCTGGCTCGCGTCGAGCGTCTTGCGCTCGCGGTAGAGGAGGTAGGCGATCCGCTGCAGCAGCACTGACGTCTTGCCCGACCCGGCGATGCCGTTCACGAGCAGCACGGGGACGTCCTCGTGACGCACGACCTCGTTCTGCTCGCGTTGGATGGTGGCCGTGATGGCCTGGAGCCTCTTGGTGTGGTGCTGCCTGAGGGCCTTGAGCAGGAGGGAGTCCTCGATGGCCACGGTGGTGTCGAAGTAGCCGTTGAGGCGGTCGCACACGATGTCGAACTGGCGGCGCAGCATGAGGTTGACGGTGCGGGTGCGTCCGTCGACGGTGTAGCTCGTGGGGCCCATCTCCTGGTTGTAGTAGGTCTCGGCGACCGGCGAGCGCCAGTCCACCACGAGGGGACGGCCCCGCTCGTCGGTCATGCCCACCGTGCCGATGTAGACGTCCCGTGCGGGGCGCCCCGGGCGCATCTCGAGCGTGACCTTGGCGAAGTAGGGCTGCAGGAGCAGCATCAGCGCGCGGCGGAGCTTGTCGGCGTTGAGGTCGTGGTGCAGGTTGTAGACGTCGATGATGGAGTTGAGCGCCTCGATGGAGGCGGCAGCCTCGGCGAGGTCGTCGTAGTTGGGGTCGTCGACGTCGAGCACGTCGACGTTGACCTCCTCGCTCATCTCGATGAGGTCCTTGACGGAGGTGGCCTGGTTCGCCTCGAGCTCGGCGGTGGTCGCGTCACGGATCTCGAGGAGCTTGGCGTAGAGCTCCGTGAGGTGGGCCTGCTCCTCGTCGAAGACGGGGTCGTCGTGGTCGCTCTGCTCGGGCATGCTCTCCTCCTAGCGTCGCGCGAAGCTGAGTAAGCTATGGTACGCCATCGGCCGGGAGGGCCACAAGGTCGGCCGCGGCCTCGGGGCGGGTCCGCCCGCGCTACACTCGTCGTGTACCCGAGCGCAAGGAGTCACATGAGGCGTCAGGCGGTGAACCCCTACCTCCCCGAGTGGGAGTACGTTCCCGATGGGGAGCCCCATGTCTTTGGGGGGCGCGTCTACGTCTATGGCTCGCATGACCGCTTCGGTGCCCCCATGTTCTGTGTCGAGGACTACGTGTGCTGGTCCGCCCCCGTGGACGACCTCGCGAGCTGGCGCCTGGAGGGCACCATCTACAGGCGCGAGCAGGACCCGGCGAACCGCCTGGGCCTCCACCTGCTCTTCGCGCCCGACGTGGCCCGGGGTACGGACGGCCGCTACTACCTGTTCTACGCCTTCGACTTCATGGGCCTCATGGGCGTGGCCGTGTGCGACTCGCCGGCGGGGGAGTACCGCTTCCACGGGCACGTGCGCTGGCCGGACGGCACGCCGTACGGGCGGCGCCCCGGCGACGGCCTGCCCTTTGACCCGGGCGTGCTCGTGGACGACGACGGGCGCACCTGGCTCTACACGGGCTTTGCCACGCCCGTGCCGCGCCTTGCAACGGGGATGTGCCGCTGCGCCTCGGAGGGCGGCTACGTGCTCGAGCTAGAGCCTGACACGCTCACCATTCGCGGGGAGCAGCGGCTGCTCTTTCCCAAGGAGGGCCCGGGCTCGTTCGTCGGCCACGAGTTCTTCGAGGCGAGCTCCATCAGAAAGCTCGATGGGCGCTACTGCTTCGTCTACAGCTCACGGCACAACCACGAGCTCTGCTACGCCACGAGCGACCGGCCGGATGGGGGCTTTGAGTTCGGGGGCACGCTCGTCTCCCTGGGAGACGTCGGGCTGCCCGGACACCCGGACGAGGCCCATGCCACCAACTACCTGGGAAACACCCACGGCGGGATTCTCCGTCTCGGCGAGAGGGACTACGTCTTCTACCACCGCCAGACCAACCGCAGCTCCTACGCGCGCCAGGCCTGCGCGGAGCGCCTGCGTCGCGGCCCGGACGGGCACTACCTCCAGGCGGAGGTGACGAGCTGCGGCCTCAACGACGGACCGCTTGCCGGCAGGGGGACCTATCCGGCGAGGATCGCCTGCAACCTGTGGTCCGCCTCGGGTACGGGCCGTGTGGACGGCATGCTGCCGCGCCTGCGGCTCGCGCGGCACCCGTACCTCACGCAGGAGGGCCGAGGAGAGCGGGCGCGTCAGTACGTGGCGAACCTGCGCGACGGCTCCGTGGTGGGCTTCAAGTACTTTGACCTCTCCGAGCTGCGGCGCGTTGAGGTTGTGACGCGAGGGGGCGCCGGGACGCTCGTCGTTGCGACCGACGAGCGGACAGACCATGTGTTGGGCCAGATCGAGGTGTCTCGTGGCCGCGCATGGCACACCTGCGATGCGGACGTGGCCAGCGCTGGCGCCTCTGAGGCGCTGTTCCTGCGCTACGAGGGCCCGGGTCGGATTGACCTGCTGGA
>CAZUOD010000012.1:0-20594 GCA_964621975.1 uncultured Atopobium sp. | reverse complement strand
CTCAGGAGCGGCGGCCCTCGTCCTGGGCGAGCCACTTGTCGAACGTGATCCGACTCACGCCGAGCCGCCTGGCGGCCTTGGACTTGGAGAGCTCGCCGCGCGCGTATCCGCTCGCCACCTCCTCGTAGTGGGCGGGCCGCTTCTTCTCGGGCCGGCCGAAGCGCGTCCCGCGCGCCTTGGCGGCCGCTATGCCCTCCGCCTGCCTGCGGTGGATGTTCTCGCGCTCCACCTGCGCCACGTACGAGAGCACCTGCAGCACGAGGTCGGAGATGAAGCGGCCGGTCACGCCCTGCACGCTGCTCGCCGAGCGCGTGTCGAGCAGCGGCATGTCCAGCACCACGATGTCGGCCCCGCGCCGGGTGGTGAGGTAGCGCCACTGCTCCATGATCTCCTCGTAGTTTCTCCCCAGCCGGTCTATGCTCGTCACCACGAGCAGATCCCCCGGCGAGAGGGCGCGCACGAGGCGCCGATACCCCGGCCGATCGAAGCTCGCCCCGCTGTAGTGATCAATGTATATGCGCCTCGGATGTATAGGGAAAGAAATCAGCGCATCTATCTGTCTGTTTACGTTCTGATCCTTGCTCGATACGCGCGCGTACCCGTACTCCTTCACGTCGTCTCCTTCTCCCAACGTAGTGAGACCTCTAGGTCAAGAGAAGAACAATAAGGGGGACGGTCATTCCAGAAGTCGGCGCATTGTCAAATAATGAGGGGTGGCGGAGTAAGTTTCTACCCTCCCCTATAATTTTTTAGTCGACCGACTTGAGGCTCTCGACCATGTCCACGCGGTCGAGCCTGCGGCGCATCGCCACCATCACGAGCACGGAGAAGACGAGGGTGAGCGCGAACGCCCCGACGTAACTTGCGGGGTGGATGGTTCTCCCGAACATCACGATGTCAACCTCTGCCGTGACCACGACAAAGCCCTCGAGCCAGGTCCCGAGCACCATGCCCACGACGTCGCCCAGGATCGCGAGCAGGGCGATCTCGCGGAAGACGTACGCGTGGACCTCGCGCCGCGTGAAGCCGAGCACCTTGAGCGTCGCGATCTCGCGCACGCGCTCGGCGATGTTGATGTTCGTGAGGTTGTAGAGCACGATGAAGGCGAGCGCCGCCGCGCTCACGATGAGCACCACCACGATCATGTCGACCACCGAGAGGAGCTCGCGGTACATCTCCACGGTCTCGTCGGTGAAGGAGACCGTGGACACGAGGCCCGTCTCCTCGAGGGCGTCCACGAGGGAGTCCCGGAAGTCGGCGTCGTCCTCGGAGCTGGCGTAGATCGTCGAGAAGGCGCCGTCATCGGCCACGCCGGCCGAGACGAGCCGCTCCCAGGCGCCCTGTCCCACATAGGCCACGCTGCCCACGTAGTTCTCGGCGATGCCCGTCACCGTGAGCTCGCAGCCCTCGCCGGTCGCGTTGCCGATGGCGTCCTGGCCATAGAGCGTCACCGTGTCACCCACGCTCACACCCAGGCGCGTGGCGGTCTTCTCAGCGAGGACCACGGCGTCATCGGTGAGCTCGATGGCCTCCTGCGAGACTCGCTCGCGCAGCGTCACGGCCTGCGCGAGGTCATCGGCGTCCTCCGCGACGATCAGCTGCAGGCTGAGCGTCCCCTCGACGGCGTCCGAGTCCACCTGGAGGTTCTCGAGATGCACGTGCGCGAGGTCCTCCACGAGCCCGCTCTCCGTGAGCTCGGCCACGACGGTGTCGACGTCATCGGCGGTGACCGAGTCATCGAGGCTCACCGTGGTGTCGTAGTGGATGATGGGCCCGAACTGCCCGTCGATGATGTCCCAGATGGCGTTGTGCAGCCCCAGGCCCACGAGCAGCAGGGCCGCGCAGCCCGAGATGCCCACCACGGTCATGAGCAGGCGCCGCTTGTAGCGGAAGAGGTTCCTGCAGGTGACCTTCCACGAGAACGACAGGCGCCTCCACACGGGCCGCACGCGCTCGAGCAGGATGCGGCGGCCGACCTTGGGCGCGCGCGGCCGCATGAGCTCGGCGGGGGTCTCGCGCAGGCTCGCGGCGACGGCCGCCCACGTGGCGAGGAGCGTCACCCCCACCCCGAGGCCTCCCGACCCCAGGGCCACGAGCGGGTCCAGGGGCAGCGGGAGGTCCAGCATGGGCACCGCGTAGATGATCCCGTAGGCAGAGATCACGATGTAGGGGAGCACCTGCGAGAGCACGGCCACCCCGATGACGGCGCCCGTCGTGGCCGCGGCGCCCGCATAGGCCAGGTACTTGCCGGCGATGCGCGCCCGCCCGTAGCCGAGCGCCTTGTAGGTGCCGATCTGCGAGCGCTCGTCCTCGACCATGCGCGTCATGGTGGTGAGCGAGACGAGCGCGGCCACGAGGAAGAAGATGAACGGGAAGACCGTGGCGATGGTGTCCATGCGCTCGGAGTCGGCCTGGTAGGTGGCGGCACCCTCGCTCTGCGTGCGGTCGAGCACGTAGAGCTCGCCGGCCTCGAGCGCGTCCACCTCGGCCTGGGCGTCATCGACCTCGGCGGCCGCCTCGTCGAGGAGCTCGTCGGCCTCGGCGCGGGCCTGCTCCCATGAGGCCAGGCCGTCCTCGTACTCAGCGCGTGCGGCGGCGAGCTCGGCACGTGCCTGCTCGAGCTCGAGCTCCTGCGCGTCGATCTCGGCCTGCGTGGCTGCGAGCTCCTCCTCGGCGGCGGCGCGCGCGGCGGCGAGCGTGGATGCCTCGGCGGCGAGCGTCTCTCTCGCCGAGGCAAGCTGGGCGCGCGCCTCGTCGAAGGCGGCCACGCTCGCCTGCGCCTCGAGGAGGGCGTCCGCCTGCGCGAGCGCCTCGGCGAGGGTCGCGAGCTGCCCCTCAAGCGCAACGAGCTGCTCTCGCGCGGCGGCGAGCTGGGCGAGCTCGGCGGGCGTGAGCTCGGCGCCGGCCCCCTGGGCCGCCTCCAGGGCCTGGACCACCTCGCTGAGCTGCTCGCGGGCGGCCTCGGCGGCAGACGTCGCCGAGACGATCTGCTCGCGCGCGCCCGCGAGGTCCGTCGCCTCCACGCCCGCGTCCGCGAGCGCGGCAACAAGGCTCGCCGTGCCCTGCTCGAGGGCCGCGCGCGCGGCGTCGACCTCCTCCGCGCGTGCGTCGAGCTCGAGCTCCTGCGCGTCAATCTCGGCCTGCGCGGCCGCGAGCGCCTCCTCGGCAGCGACAAGCTCCGCCTCGGCCTCGGCGCGTGCGTCGGCAAGCTCGGCCTGCGCGGCCGCGAGCGCCTCCTCGGCAGCGGTGAGCTCGTCCTCGCCGGAGGCCAGCTCCTCGGCGGCGGCGTCGAGCTCGGCGCGTGCGTCGGCAAGCTCGGCCTCGGCCTCGGCGCGCTGCCCCTCGAGCTCCTCGCTCGCCTCGTCGACCTGCGCCTGGGCCTCGGCGCGCACGTCCTCCAGGCGCGCGGCGGCAAGCTCCGCCGACTCGTCCTCGAGGGCGGCCCGGACCTCGCCCACGAGGGCCTCGTAGTCCTCGGAGCCGCTCTCGAGCTCGGCGGCACCCTCCACGAGCAGGTACGCCTCGGTGTAGGGGGTGTCCTCGGCGAAGGTGCCGCTCGCCACGTAGAGGTACTGCTCGATCACGCCCGACCCGAGCGTGGTCGAGCCGAAGCTCACCGTGTAGGGGAAGGCCGACGAGCTCACGGTGCCCACCACCGTGAGGGTCGTCACGGCGAGGGTGTCGCCGTCCCCCGCCTCGCCGAGCACCTCGATCGTGTCGCCCACCGCCACGTCGAGCGAGGGGTCATCGGCCGAGACCACGCACTCCCCCGCTGCCGTGGGCCAGCGGCCCTCCTCGAGCACGAGGCGGTTCACCTCGGGCTCCTCCCCCTCCTCGTAGGCCTCGGGCAGCGACATCACGCGCACGGCCACCTGCTCCGAGCCCATGCGCGCCATCACGTCCACCGAGGTGGAGCCCGCCACGGCGAGCACCCCCTCGACCGTGGAGAGCCGCTCCACGTCGTCGTCGGAGAGCCCCAGCGTCGAGACCACCCGCAGGTCCCAGAGGCAGGTCTGGTCGTAGTAGGCATCCGCGGCGGCGCGCATGTCCGGGCCCGCCATGCGCAGGCCCGCGTAGAAGCCACATCCCAGGGCGACGATTCCCATGATCGCGAGGAAGCGCCCGACGGAGCCCGTCACGTCACGGGCTATGCCCCGGGAGAAGGCCCTCACGTCACTCGCTCCTCAGCGCCTCGACGGGGTCGGCGTGCGACGCCTTGCTCGACGGGATGATGCCCGCCACGACCGTGAGGAAGACCGAGATGCACACGAGCGCCACGGCGGCCGCAGGCGGCAGCTGGGCCAGGTCCTCAACCTGGTACGAGTTGTAGATCACGACGTTGACCGGGATGCACAGAAGCGCCGTCACGCCCACGCCCAGAAGGCCCGAGATGAGCCCCTCGATGAGCGTCTCCGCGTTGAAGACGCGGCTGACGTCGCCCTTGCTCGCGCCGATCGAGCGCAGGATGCCGATCTCCTTCTTGCGCTCGAGGACCGAGATGTACGTGATGACGGCGATCATGATCGAGCTCACCACGAGCGAGATGGAGACGAAGGCCACGAGCACCGTCGTGATCATGTTGATGATCGTGGTGACCGAGCTCATGAGGGTCCCCACGATGTCGGTGTAGCTGATGACCTTGTCCTCGTCTCCCGCCTCCTCCATCGAGGCGTTGTAGGCCTCGATGATGTCGATGACCGCCTCCTTGCTCTCGAAGGAGGTGGGGTAGATGGTGATCGCGGAGGGCTCGGAGCGATCCGCATAGCCCAAGGACGCGAGGTTGCTCTCGGCGGTGGTCTCGTTGGAGGTCATGAGGGCGCTCATGAGCTCGCTCAGGTCATCTGCGTCCATGTTCATCTGGAAGGCGTCCGCGAGGGCATCCTCGTCGACGCTCATGGCGCTGGCCATGTTGGTGGCGAGCTGCGCCATCATCTGCTCCATCGCCGAGGAGACCTGCTCCTGGATCGCAGAGGTCATCTGCGTCATGACGGTCTGCACGGCCGAGCTCACGTAGGTTGAGATGGCGCTCGTGAGCTGGGACTCGAGCTGCGAGGTGATGGCCTGCTGGATGGCGGGCAGCACCTGCGCCTGGATCTGCGCGCCCACCTGCTCGCCGAGCTGCTCCTCGAGCTGGGCGGCCAGCCCATCCTCCATGCCGCTGAGGTCGACCGACCCCGCCACGGCCTCCGAGAGCGTCGCCTGGACCTCATCGCTCGCGAGGTAGGCGTCGAGGGCCGCCGAGGTCGGGTCCTCCTCGCCCTCGAACTCCTCGACGTGCTCCTGGTACCACGGGTAGAAGCCCTCCATGACCTCCCCCATCGCCTGCGCGATGACGGAGGTGTCCACGGTGGGGGCGGCGCCGTCGAGGTCGAGCTCAAGTCCCGAGAGGTCAAAGGAGAGCGAGCTCAGGTCCACGCCGGAGAGGTCGAGCGAGAGCGACGAGACATCGAGCGACCCCAAAGACGAGGTGTCCAGGCTCACGTCCGAGAGGTCGAGCGAGAGGTCCGAGAGGCCCTCGGTCAGGGCCGACTCGTCGATGGCGAAGGCCGCCTCGATGGCGTCGCCGTCTATGGTGAAGAGGCTGCTCAGCTCGATCGAGGTGTCGTCGTCATCCTCGCCGAAGGCGCTGCCGGTGAAGACGTTCACGGAGGTGTCGGCGAGCTGCTCCTGCACGATCTCGCTCTCGGCGGCGGTGTCTATCACGTGGTCGACGAGGTCGGTGGTGTAGTAGATGCCCGAGGAGAGCATCGACGCCGTGGCGTCCTCGCTGGCCCGCACGATGCCCACGATGGTGAGCGTCTCGCCGTTGGCCACGAGCTCGGCCATGTAGTCATCGTCGTCGGTCTTGTCGCGCCAGACGCCGTAGTCGGAGTCGTACTCGTAGTAGTCGGTGGCGCTCACGAGGCTGAAGGTCGTGCCGAGGAGGTCGTCATAGGAGTAGCCGGACACGTCGTCGGGCGTGCTCACCTCCTCGTCCGAGGCGAACTGGCTCACCATGTCCTCGAGCTCGTCGTAGTCGCGAAGGCCGAGCGTGTACTGCAGGAAGTCGGAGATGCTGCCGCCCGGCGTGAGGACGAGCACGAGCTCGTCGTAGCTCTCGGGCCAGCGGCCGGCCACCACGTCGTACTGGTCCTCGTAGAGGCTCGAGGCGCTCGGGAGCTGGTAGAAGACGTCGGTGGACATCACCGAGGAGAGCAGGCTGCTCGAGCTCGTGGTGGACCCGAGGCCCAGAAGCGAGAGGGACGAGTCGGGGTTCACCTGGCGCACGGTCCCGTCGTCCTCCGTGAGGAAGATCTGGGGCGTGACGTCGTAGGTGTACTCGATGGCGCTCACGTACTGCTCGATCCCGGAGGAGCCGGATTCGAGGTAGGCCTTGAAGGAGGCGAGGTCGTTGCTGCCGACGCTCGAGAGCATGCTCGTGAGCGTCTCGGACACCCTCACGTCGTCGTCGGAGGAGGGGCCGCCCGAGGACGAGGAGTCCTGGGAGAGCAGCGACGACATGTCGATGCTCGAGCTCTGGATCTCGAGCGGGTACTCGGAGAGCGTCTCCTCCTCCACGGTGGCGATGTAGGTGTTCACGCCGTTTGCCAGCGCGAGGATGGCCGCGATGCCGATGATGCCGATCGATCCGGCGAAGGCCGTCATGAAGGTGCGGCCCTTCTTGGTCATGAGGTTGTTGAACGAGAGCGAGAGGGCCGTGAGAAACGACATCGAGGTCCTTCTCGGCGGGCGGGCGGCGCGGCGGGCCACGCCGTCGGGGTCGAGCGGGTCGGAGTCCGAGACGATGTGGCCGTCGCGGAGCTCCACGATGCGGGTGGCGTAGCGCCGGGCGAGCTCGGGGTTGTGGGTGACCATCACCACGAGCCTGTCCTTCGCGACATCCTTGAGCAGGTCCATCACCTGCACGGAGGTCTCGGAGTCAAGGGCGCCGGTGGGCTCGTCGGCGAGCAGGATCTCCGGGTCGTTGATGAGGGCGCGCGCGATGGCCACGCGCTGCATCTGCCCGCCGGAGAGCTGGCTCGGGAGCTTGTCGACGTGCTCGGCGAGGCCCACGCGCGAGAGGGCCTCGAGCGCGCGGTGCCGGCGCTCGGTGCGGCCCACGCCCGAGAGCGTGAGCGCGAGCTCCACGTTGGCGAGGATCGTCTGATGTGGGATGAGGTTGTAGCTCTGGAAGACGAAGCCGATGCGGTTGTTGCGGTAGGCGTCCCAGTCGCGGTCCTTGTACTCGCGCGTCGAGATGCCGTCGATCACGAGGTCGCCGTCGTCGAAGTGGTCGAGGCCGCCCACGATGTTGAGCATCGTGGTCTTGCCCGACCCCGACGGGCCGAGGACCGCCACGAACTCGGAGTCGCGGAAGGCCACCGAGACGTGGTCGAGCGCGACCTGCGTGAACGACGGGGTGACGTAACTCTTGCAGATGTTCCTGAGCTCAAGCATTGTTCCTCCGTGCCGAGGGCCTGTGCGGTGGCTCCCGGGCCTATGCGGTGCTGGCAATCTCATCCAGAGTACCCAAAGAGCCCCGCCCGACGACCGTCGGACGGGGATTTTTGAGATGATTTCAAATATGGGTAACACGCCCGGCCGCCCGGAGGGGCCCAGGGGCGTCACCCGATGAGCTCGAGCACCTGGGAGAGGGTCTTCCTGCCAAAGCTCACCTGCTCGGAGCCGTCAGCGCGGCGCACCACGAGGCAGGGCACGCTCATCACGTTGTGGCGCTCCCTGAGGGCGCCGAAGCGGGCGATGTCATAGACGCGCGCCGTGACCGCGGGGTTGTCGGCGGCGATGCGCTGCGCCGCGACCACGACCTCCGGGCACATCGTGCAGGAGAGCCCCACGAGCACCGTGAGGTCCACGGGGCCCTGTATCCGGCCGATGGCCGCGCGGTCCTCGTCGGAGACGGGCTGCCCGGGACCGGCCACGTTGTAGAGCCCGAGCACGAAGCTCGTGAACTCGTGGCCGCCGGGCACGCCGTGGAACTCCAGGCCAGACGGGCTGCCGTCCGCGCGGCACACCTCGACGTAGGGCAGCTCGGAGGCGTCGTCGCCCGAGGTCTCGGCACGCTCGCACGAGACCTTGTCCGTGAGGCGCGCGAGCTCGTCCGCGTAGGCGGCGAGCTCCGCCGAGGCGCTCCCCTCGTCGAGGTGCAGGCGCAGCGTGACCGCGGAGCCCATGCGCGCGAAGACGGCGTCGAGCTGCGCGAGGGTGTCCGTGTCGAAGAGGGTGCCGGCGGCGGGCGCCGAGGTCGCCTCGGGCGCGGGCGCGACCTGGGGCCGTGAGGTGGGCTGGGTGCCCGCGAGGCCCGTGCGCTCCTGGGCCGCCTTGAGGTAGCGCTCCATCTCGGTCGCCGTGGTGGCGGCCTGGCCCACGGCCGTGGCCACCTGGCGCAGCGGCTTCACGCAGACGTCGCCCGCGGCGAACAGGCCGTCCGCCGTGGTTGCCTGATGGCGATCGGTGAGCACGTAGCCGCGCTCGTCGACGTCGGCGATGCCCTCCACGAGCTGGGTCGCGGGCGCGTAGCCCACGAAGACGAAGACGCCGAAGGTCTCGCCCGGCGCGGCCTCGAAGACGTGCTCGGCCCCCGTCAGGCGGTCGCGCCAGACGAGGCGGCGAGGCGCGTCGTCGCCCGAGACGCTCACGACCTCGGCGTTGGTCACCACGTCGACCTTGGGGTTGGAGCGCGCCTGCTCGGCGGCGGCCGGCGCGCAGGTGAAGTCGTCCCCGCGCACGAGGATGGTCACGTGGCGGGCGTACTTGGTGAGGAACACGCCCTCCTCGGCCGCGGCGAAGCCCCCGCCCACGACGAACACGTCCCGCCCGGTGAAGAACTCGCCGTCGCAGGTGGCGCAGTAGGCCACGCCGTGCCCGCGGAACTCCTCCTCGCCCTCGAAGCCCACCGTCCTGGGCGACGCGCCGGTGGCGAGCAGCACCGCGAGGCACGACAGCTCGCCCTTGGTGGTGCTCACGCGCTTGACGTCGCCCGAGAGGTCGAGCCTCGTGACCTCGGCGAGCAGAAACTCCGCGCCGAACGACTCCGCCTGGCGGCGCATCGTCTCGGTGAGCTCGGAGCCGCTCGCGGACAGGACCCCGGGGTAGTTGACCACCTCGTCCGTGATCGTGATCTGCCCGCCGAAGCGCTCCCTCTCGACGACCAGCACGCGATAGCGCGCCCGCGCGAGGTAGAGCGCGGCCGTGAGGCCGGCCGGGCCGCCGCCCACGATGACGGCGTCGTAGAGGGTGGTGTCTGTCTGGTTGGGCATGGGGGCCTCCTGCCGGGTTGGGCGCATGGCCGCCGGCGCGCACCCCTCGCGCGCGCCGGCGGGCCGGATGACGATGCTTCCTAGAGCTGGCCGACGAGGTCGAGCGAGGGCCTCAGGGTCTCGGCGCCCGGCTCCCACGTGGCGGGGCAGACCTGGTCGCCGTGCTCGGCCACGAACTTGGCGGCCTGCACGAGGCGCAGCAGCTCCTTGGCGTTGCGGCCGATCCCGCCGGCCGTGACCTCGTAGACCTGGACCTTGCCCTCGGGGTCGACGATGAAGGCGCCGCGCTCGGCCAGGCCGTCCGGCTCGATGAGGACCTCGAAGTCCCTGGCCAGGACGTGGGCCGGGTCGGCGAGCATGGGGTAGGTGACCTTGCCCACGCGCTCGGAGGAGTCGTGCCAGGCCTTGTGGACGTAGTGGGTGTCGCAGGACACGGAGTAGACCTCGCAGCCCTCGGCCTTGAAGGCCTCGTGGTGCTCCGCGAGCTCCTCGAGCTCGGTGGGGCAGACGAAGGTGAAGTCCGCCGGGTAGAAGAAGAACAGGGACCACGAGCCGAGGACGTCGGCCTTGGTGACGGTCCTGAACTCGCCGTTCTGGTACGCCTCGACGCTGAAGTCGCTGATCTCCTTGCCGATGAGGGACATGGTGGCTTCCTTTCCGTTTCGAGCGTGGCCGTGTGCCCCGCTATTGATATTGGGTCCTATTATTAGTAAAATTCCCGACACGTCAAGCGTCGGATTTCGGTTTTTTGGCACAATGATGGCGCCGGCCGGATCTGTCAGGGAGGGTGGGACGATGCCGCAGAGGCGAAACACGCACCAGCGCCAGCTCGTGCTCGAGGCCGTGCGCGGCCGCTGCGACCACCCCACGGCCGATGACATCTACCTCGAGGTGCGCGGCCGCGACGAGCGCATCAGCCGGGCGACCGTCTACCGCAACCTCCACCTGCTCGCCGACGCGGGCGAGATCCGCTCGGTGCGCGCCCGCGGGGGCGAGCGCTTCGACGGGCGCTGCGACGATCACGGCCACGTGATCTGCCTCGCATGCGGCGCGGTGGCCGACGCCCCCGTCCCCTACCACCCCGAGCTCGACGCCGACGTGGCCGAGCTCACGGGCTACGAGGTCGTCTCGCACGCGACGCTCTTCGAGGGGCTCTGCCCGGCCTGCCAGGCGGCGGGCGCGCGCGAGGCCGATGCCTAGGGCTGCCGGCCCGGCCGCGGGCGAGGTCACGAGGCTCCTCGTCGCCGGCGTGGAGGTCGAGGTGGAGCGCAGGCACGTGCGCCGCCTCAACCTGCGCGTGCGCGCGGACGGAACGGCGCACCTCTCCATTCCCGAGCGCGCCTCGATCGCGGACGCGCGGCGCTTCCTCGACGCGCACGAGGCCTGGCTGCGCGAGCGCGTAGACCGCGCGGCACGGCGCTCCGAGCGCGCCGCCGACGGTCTCGTGCCCCTCTGGGGCGAGCTCGTGCGGCTCCCCGAGGGCCTCTCCCCCGACGAGCTCTACCGCCGCGAGCTCGCCGGACGCCTCGGCGAGGTCGTCGCGCGCATGGAGCGGGCCACGTCCCAGCAGGCGAGCGGCTGGCAGCTGCGGACGATGACGTCTCGCTGGGGCTCCTGCACGCCCTCGACGGGGCGCGTCCGCATCAACGTCCGGCTCGCGGCCTTCCCGCCCACATGCCTCGACTACGTGGTCGCCCACGAGCTCACGCACCTCGCGGAGCCCAGCCACAACGCCCGCTTCCACGCCCTGCTCGCCCGCGCCTATCCCGACGAGGCCCGCGCGCGGGCCCTCCTGCGTGCCGACCCCCGGGACCTCGCGACGCATCGCACCCAGGCCACGGGCTCGCGGGGGCCGGGAACACCCGAGCCTCCGGTGCCGCCGGCCGCGCAGGTCGGGCGGTGAAATCTCGTCTCCCATCGAGTGTTTACGCACGCCGCCCATGGGGAAAAAGTGGTTGATTGGCCACGATCTGAGGAGGCTCCGATGGACAACGTTTCCGGCGGGAAGGCCTTGGCCTCTGAGCGGGGCGCTGCGCCCACCATCTTCAGCGACTCGCTGGTCAGCGGCATCCCGGCAGCTGACGGCCCCACCCCCATCGAGGGGCGCCTCAGAAAGGCGCCGCTGCGCGTGCCGGAGAACTTCGAGGCGTGCTCGGGCTTCACGCTCTTCGGCCGCCGCATCCGCACACTGCTCTACTCCACCGACGTCGCCGCCATTCGCAACTCGAACGCCGACGCCATCTTCGCCGTCTATCCCTTCACCGCCCAGCCAGCCATCACGCAGGCCCTGCTCACCGTCGCCGAGGCGCCCCTGTTCGTGGGCGTGGGCGGTGGCACCACCACCGGCCGGCGCGCGGCCGAGCTCGCGGCCGTCTCAGAGATGCAGGGGGCGGCGGGCGTCGTCCTCAACTCCCCGGCCGAGCCGGACATGGTGGCGCAGGTGGTCTCCACGGTCGACATACCCGTGATCGCCACGATCACGCGCTTCGATGACGACGCCGCGGAGAAGATCACCGCCGGCGCGCGCATCATCAACGTCGCCGCCGGCAGGTCCACGCCCGACGTCATCCGCGAGCTTCGCGCCGCCTTCCCGCACCTGCCCATCATCGCCTCCGGGGGGCGCAGCGACGACACGGCCGCCGCGACGATCGCCGCCGGCGCGAACGCGCTCATCTGGGCACCGCCAAGCATCGTCGAGCTCCAGCGCGACATGATGGTCCGCTACCGCGAGCAGGTCGAGCAGAGAAACGACCCCTCGCCTGTCAGTGACGTGGTGCCGGACATCACGGACATGCCCGTCGCCGACGTGCCCAACGGCGTGGTGGAAAGCGTCTCGCCCGAGGTCGAGAAGTCTGAGCAGATCGGCGAGGAGGACTTCGTGAGCCCGTATCGGGGTCGCCTGCCCCGCCAGCGCTTCTTCGGCCGACACATGATCTGAGCCCGCCGCCGCAAAGTCGGACGGCGTCCCCGGCGCGAGCGTCGCACCGGGGCGCTGTGGTCATGCGGACGCACTCGAATGCCCGTCTCGCCGCGAGCTCACATCTTCCACGAGATTTCTGTTGACAGCGCCACGTGCGTCCCTATAATCGTTGCCAGAAGGAACACATGAGCACTTGTTCATGTGTTCATGATTGTCCGGACCCCTTCCCCAAGGGAGCTGCCATGCCCGAGAAGATCGCCATCGGTGAGACGCCCGAGCAGCTGCCCGACGAGGAGCTGCTCTACGACCTCGCCGACCTCTTCAAGGTGTTCAGCGACACCACGCGCATCAAGATCCTCTACGCCCTCATGGGCCGCGAGCTCTGTGTCGCCGACATCGCCGAGGAGACCGGCACCACCCAGAGCGCCGTCTCCCACCAGCTGCGCACGCTCAAGCAGGCGCACCTCGTGAAGTTCCAGCGAGACGGCCGCAACGTGGTCTACTCGCTCGCCGACGACCACGTCTACAGCATGCTCAACCAGGGCATGAGCCACATCTGCGAGTAATGGCCGGCCGCGACGCGGCCCGACGAAGGGAACACCATGCGCAAGACCTTCAAGCTCGACGAGATCGACTGCGCCAACTGCGCGCGCAAGCTCCAGGACGCCATCGCCAAGGTCGACGGCGTGCGCTCTGTCTCGATCAACTTCATGACCCAGAAGATGACGCTCGAGGCCGATGACGCCCGCTTTGACGACGTCTTCGGCGAGGTCGTGCGCCTCACGGCAGACCTCGAGCCCGACTGCGAGATCATCCGCTAGGACCAGGCCGCCTCGCGCGGCCTCTCTCATGCCATACATATGCGCGATTGCACATATGTTCATATTCAAGCCCCCAAGGAGCGTCCCATGAACAAGAAGCAGCGCCGCTGGAGAGATCGCATCATCCTCGCCATCGCGATCTTTGCCGTCGTGTACGTCCTCGACGAGGTGGGCGCTCTCACGGCGCTGTTCGGCTCGCCGGGCGACCTCTACGCCTCCTTCGCGCTCTTCCTCATCCCCTACCTCATCGCCGGCTATGACGTGCTGCAGAAGGCCGCGCGCAACATCCGCCGCGGCGAGGCCTTCGACGAGAGCTTCCTCATGACGGTGGCCACGATCGGCGCCTTCGCGATGGTGCTCTTCCCCGAGTCCGAGCCGCACATGGCCGAGGGCGCCGCCGTGATGCTCTTCTACCAGGTGGGCGAGCTCTTCCAGAGCTACGCGGTGGGCCAGAGCAGGAAGTCCATCGCTGCCATGATGGACATCGCGCCCGACTACGCCAACGTGGAGCGCGACGGCGAGCTCGTGCAGGTGGACCCCTCCGAGGTGGCCGTGGGAGACGAGATCGTGGTCAAGCCCGGCGAGCGCGTGCCCATCGACGGCGTGGTCGTGGACGGCGCCTCGCAGCTCGACACCGCCGCGCTCACTGGCGAGTCCGTGCCGCGCCACGTGGAGCCCACCGCCGACGTCATCTCCGGCTGCATCAACATGACGGGGCTCCTGCGCATCCGCACGACCAAGCCCTTCGGCGAGTCCACCGTGGCGCGCATCCTCGAGCTCGTGGAGAACGCGAGCGAGAAGAAGGCGCGCACCGAGAGTTTCATCACGCGCTTCGCCCGCGTCTACACGCCGGTGGTCACCGTCGCGGCGGTCCTGCTCGCCGTGATCCCGCCGCTGCTGGGCATGGGTGCCTGGTCCGACTGGATCCTGCGCGGGCTCACGTTCCTGGTGGTGAGCTGCCCGTGCGCGCTCGTGATCAGTGTGCCGCTCTCCTTCTTCGGGGGCATCGGCGGCGCCTCCCGGCTGGGCATCCTCGTGAAGGGCTCGAACTACCTCGAGCTTCTGGCGCAGGTCGACACCGTGGTCTTCGACAAGACGGGCACCCTCACCAACGGCACCTTCAACGTGGTGGCCATCCACCCCGAGGCGGGCGTCGACCCCGACTACGTGCTCTCGTGCGCCGCCCACGCCGAGGCCTTCTCCGACCACCCCATCGCCGTCTCCGTGCGCGAGGCCTTCTCCGGCGAGATCGACCAGGGACGCATCAGCGAGGTCCGCGAGGAGTCCGGCCACGGCGTGAGGGCGCACGTGGACGAGCACGTGGTGGTCGTGGGCAACGACAGGCTCATGTCCCGGGACGGGACCGACTGGCACGAGTGCGACCTCACGGGCACCATCCTCCACGTGAGCGTGGACGGCGAGTACGTGGGTCACATCGTCATCGCCGACGTGGTCAAGGACGACGCCGAGCAGACCATCCGCGACCTGCATGCCGCCGGCGTGCGCCGCTGCGTCATGCTCACGGGTGACCGCGCCGACGTGGCCGAGGCCGTGGGCCGGCGCCTGGGCCTCGATGACGTGCGCGCCCAGCTGCTGCCGCAGGACAAGGTCGAGGCCGTCGAGGGACTGCTCGCCGAGGAGGGCGACGGCGCCAAGCTCGCCTTCGTGGGCGACGGCATCAACGACGCGCCGGTGCTCACCCGCGCCGACGTGGGCATAGCCATGGGCGCCATGGGCTCCGATGCCGCGATCGAGGCCGCCGACGTGGTCCTCATGGACGACAGGCCCTCCAAGATCGCGCAGGCCATGCGCGTGGCGAGAAAGACCATGCGCATCGTCTGGCAGAACATCATCTTCGCCATCGGCGTGAAGGTGCTCATCCTCGCGCTCGCGGCGCTCGGCATGGCGAGCATGTGGCTCGCCGTCTTCGGCGACGTGGGCGTGGCCATCATCGCCATCCTGAACGCCATGAGGGCGATGCGCGTGGAGCGGTAGCGAGGCGGGAGGGGCTCCCGTCGGCGGCGACTTCTGAGTGGGATGGGACCGTGAGCTGGCGCTACAGCACGCGGTCCTCGTCCGTGATCGGGCGGAGCGCGCGGCAGGGGCTGCCCACCGCGATCGTCTTGGCCGGGACGTCGCGCGTGACGACGCTGCCCGCACCGATGACCGAGCCGGCGCCGATGGTCACGCCCGGCATCAGCTTGACGTCGCCGCCGATCCAGACGTCGTCCTCGATCGTGATGGGCAGCGCGCGCTCGAGGCCGCGGTTTCTCTCCTCGGCCACGAGGGGATGCTGCGCGGTGTAGGCACCGAGGTTGGGCCCGATGAAGACGTGCGAGCCGATGCGGATGGGCGCGCAGTCCATGAGGTAGGCGCCGTGGTTGATGAAGGTGCCGTCGCCGATGTGCACGTTGTAGCCGTAGTCCACATGGAGCGGGCCAAGGATCTCGACCTCGTCGCCGAGGCTGCCGAGAAGCCCGCGCAGGAGGGCCAGGCGCTCGTCGGCGGCCGACGGGGGCAGCTGGTTCAGCCGGAAGCAGGCCTCGTCCGCGGCGGTACGCTCGGCGATGAGCCCCTCGTCGAAGTTGGCGTCGTACCACAGGCCGGCGTCGCGCTTGTCCTTCTCGTTCACCGTGACCCCTCTCGTGAGCTTGCTGTCGCGCACAACCTTAGCGCACCCTGAGTACGATCGGGGCGGGGGACCCCACCCGGGACAAACCTGCAGGTTCCGGACGCCTTGCGAGCAGAAAGCGTCCGGAACCTGCACGCAGGCACCTACCGAGAAAGACGGACCACCTGTGAGGCTTTGCGGGACAGGGGCCCGACGGCGCCTCGGCGCGCGCCGGGCCCCGCCGGCTACTCCCCCACCTTGCCGCCCGTGTAGAGCTGCCAGTAGCGGCCGCGCTTGGCGATGAGCTCGTCGTGGCTGCCGCGCTCGATGATGCGGCCGTGCTCCATGACCATGATGCAGTCGGCGTTCTTGACCGTGGAGAGCCGGTGCGCGATCACGAACGTCGTGCGGCCCTTCATGAGGGCGTCCATGCCGCGCTGCACGACCTCCTCGGTGCGGGTGTCGATGCTCGAGGTCGCCTCGTCGAGGATGAGGGCCGGCGGGTCGGCCACCGCCGCTCGCGCGATGGCGAGCAGCTGGCACTGCCCCTGGCTGAGCTCGGCCCCGTCACCGGAGATCATGGTCTGGTACCCCTCCGGCAGACGCCGGATGAAGCCGTCGGCGTTCACGAACTTGGCCGCCGCCACGCACTCCTCGTCGGTGGCGTCAAGGCGCCCGTAGCGGATGTTGTCCATGACCGTGCCCGTGAACAGGTGCGTGTCCTGCAGCACGATGCCGAGGGAGCGGCGCAGGTCCCCCTTCTTGATCTTGTTGATGTTGATGCCGTCGTAGCGGATCTTGCCGTCCTCCACGTCATAGAAGCGGTTGATGAGGTTGGTGATCGTGGTCTTGCCGGCGCCCGTGGACCCCACGAAGGCGATCTTCTGCCCGGGCATGCCGTAGAGCGTGATGTCGTGCAGGACCATCTTGTCGGGGTTGTAGCCAAAGTCGACCGAGTCCATCTCGAGCGCGCCCTCGAGCTTGGTGTAGGTCACCGTCCCGTCGGCCTTATGCGGGTGGCGCCACGCCCAGGTGCCGGTGCGCTCCTCGCAGGGCTCCACCGAGCCGTCGGGCAGCTCGCGGGCGTTGACCAGCTCGACGTAGCCGTCATCCTCCTCGGGCTCCTCGTCCATGAGGGCAAAGACGCGCTCGGCGCCGGCCGATGCCATGGTCACGAAGCTCATCTGCTGGGAGATCTGCGTGATGGGCTGGGAGAACTGGCGGTTGAGCGTGATGAACGAGACGATCGCGCCGATGGTGATGCCGCCGTAGCCCCCGAGCGCGAGCACCGCGCCGATGGCGGCCACGATCACGTACGAGAGGTTGCCCACGTTGGCGTTGATCGGCATGATCAGGTTGGACACCAGGACGGCCCTGGTGCCGCTCTCGCGCAGGCGGTCGTTGACCTCGCGGAAGCCCTCGCGGGCCTCGTCCTCGTGATTGAAGACCTTGACGACCTTCTGGCCGTCCATCATCTCCTCGATGAAGCCGTCGACCTCGCCGAGGTCGTGCTGCTGCTGGGCGAAGTAGCGCCCGGCGTACTTGGAGAAGCGGCTCGTGACCAGGAGCATGACCACCACGAAGAGGCACGAGACGAGCGTCAGCGGCACCGAGAGGATGCACATGGAGATGAACGTCACCACGAGCGTCACGCACGAGTTCACGATCTGCGGGAGCGTCTGCCCGTAGAACTGGCGCAGGGTGTCCACGTCGTTGGTGTAGACGGACATGATGTCACCGTGGGCGTGGGTGTCAAAGTAGCGGATGGGCAGGCTCTCCATGCGCTCGAAGGTGTCCTTGCGCAGCTGGCGCATGGTGCCCTGGCCGATGCTCACCATGATGCGCTGGTAGGCGTAGGAGGCCAGGATGGCCGCCACGAGCACCGCGGCGAGCTGCGCCATCGCGGACGCGAGGCCCGAGAAGTCGCTGGAGCCCGAGGCGAGCATGGGCTCGATGTAGTCGTCGATCAGCGACTGCGAGAAGAGCGCCGCGTACGACGTCCCGACCGCCGATATGAGGACGCAGGCCACGACCACGGCGAAGAGCCCGCCGTAGTTCCTGAGCATGTAGCCGATGGCGCGGAAGAGCGCCTTGAACGAGAAGGTCCTGCCGGCGCCGGCGGGGGCGCCCCCCATGGGGGAGGTGGTGTCTCGTGCCATGTGCCCTACGCCTCCCTTCCTGCGCTCGCGGGCGCCGGGTCCGCGGTGACGTCGAAGTCACCCGTGCCCTCGGCCTGCGACCGCGCGATGCTGCTGTAGATCTCGTTGTGTTCCATGAGCTCCTCGTGGGTTCCTACGCCGTCAATGCGGCCCTCGTCGAGCACCACGATGCGATCGGCGTGCTCGACGCTGGAGATGCGCTGGGCGATGATGATCTTGGTGGTGCCGGGGATGTAGCGCTTGAAGGCCTCGCGGATCTTGGCGTCGGTCGCGGTGTCCACGGCCGAGGTCGAGTCGTCGAGGATGAGGACCTTGGGGTGCTTGAGCAGGGCCCGCGCGATGCACAGGCGCTGCTTCTGGCCGCCCGAGACGTTCGTGCCGCCGCGCTCGATGCGCGTGTCGTAGCCGTCGGGCATCTGGTCGATGAACTCGTCGGCCGCCGCGGCCTGGCACGCCTGGACGAGCTCCTCGTCCGTGGCGTCCTCGTCACCCCAGCGCAGGTTGGAGGCGATGGTGCCCGAGAAGAGGACGTTCTTCTGCAGCACCACGGACACGCTGTCGCGCAGGGTCTCGAGGTCGTAGTCGCGCACGTCCACGCCGCCCACCTTGACGGAGCCCTCGGTCGCGTCGTAGAGGCGGCTCATGAGGTTCACGAGGCTCGTCTTGCCCGAGCCCGTGCCGCCCACGATGCCGATGGTCTCGCCGCTTTTGATGTGCAGGTCGATGTCCTGGAGCACGTCCTCGGACTCCTCGGAGTCCCCCTTCCCATAGGAGAAGCTCACGTGGTCGAAGTCGATGGAGCCGTCGGCCACCTCGGCCACCGGGCTCTCGGGGTTGGCGATGTCGGGGACCTCGGTCAGGGCCTCGGAGATGCGGTGGATGCTCGCGAGGCTCATCGTCACCATGACGATGACCATCGAGAGCATCATGAGGCTCATGAGGATCTGCATGGCGTAGCTGAACATGCTCGTGAGCTCGCCGGTGGACATGGAGCCGCCCACCACGAGCTGCGCGCCGAACCACGAGATGCCCATGATGCAGCCGTAGACGGCGAGCATCATCGCGGGGCTGTTGAAGGCCACGATGCTCTCGGCCTTCACGGAGAGCCGGTAGAGCTTGTCGACCGCGCGGCCGAACTTCTCGTTCTCATAGGCCTCGCGCACGAAGGCCTTCACCACGCGGATGGCGCCGACGTTTTCCTGGACGCTCCCGTTGAGGTCATCGTAGGCGTCGAAGACCTGGCTGAAGACGCGCGTCGAGAAGACCACGATCGTGCCGAGCACGACCGCCAGAAACACGATGGCGACCAGAAAGACCGGCGAGAGCCCGAGGCTGATGCCGAGGCAGGCCACGAGGCTCGAGACGAGCATGACAGGCGAGCGCACCGCCACGCGCAGGAGCATCATCACGGCGTTCTGGATGTTGGTGACGTCGGTGGTCATGCGCGTCACGAGGCCCGCGGTCGAGAACCGGTCGATGTTGGCGAACGAGTAGGTCTGAACCTTGTCGAAGATCGCCTCACGCAGGCCGCAGCCGTACCCCACCGAGGCCCTGCCCGAGAAGTACGACGACATCAGGCCAAACACCAGGCTCACCACGGCCAGGACGACCATGATCGCGCAGTAGCGCACGATGGCGGGCATGCTCTGGGCCTGGAGTCCCTCGTCTATGAGCAGGGCCATCACGAGGGGCAGGAGCACCTCCATGACCACCTCGCCCACGGTCCCCACGACCGCGAGCGCCACCTCCTTCTTGTACCGCCCCAATGGGGCGAAAACTGGGCTCATTCGTTCCTCCCTGTCTTTTCATGCCGTTCACACGGAGGTAGTATTGACCTGTTTAAGCGACCTCTATCTGTTGTATTCTCTATCACTTATAATGAATCCCTATAAATGCAGGTAACGAGAAGCAAGATGGAGGTCCCATGAACACCACCCAGCTGGAGTGCTTCGTCGAGGTCGCCAACGAGCTCTCGTTCTCGCGCGCGGCGCAGAACCTGCACCTCTCGCAGCCCACCGTGAGCCACCAGGTGAGCTCGCTGGAGGACGAGCTGGGCGCGCGGCTCCTCACGAGGAGCACGAGGAGCGTGCGGCTCACCGAGGAGGGCCACGCCTTCCTCGGCTACGCCATCGAGATCGTGGACCTGGTCGAGCGCTCCCGGCGCCAGCTGGCCCGCAGCAGGAAGCGGAGCGCCACCACCCTGAGGGTCGGCGTGCACGACGGCCTTGAGGCGCAGCTCATGGGACCGGCGCTGGGCGAGCTCAACCGCACGGAGCCCGAGCTCGACCCGCTGGTGCGCATGGCGCCCCCCTCCGTGCTGCGCACGATGCTCGAGGACGGCATCGTGGACGTGGTGCCCGAGTACCGCGACCCCGACGGCACGCCGAGCGGGGCCACGTCGCTGAGGGCGCTGCTGAGCTGCGAGCCGGTCCTCGTGTGCGCCGAGGACCACCCCATGGCCGGCCGCGAGACCCTGAGCCTGGGGGACCTCGCACGCTGCGGGCGCGTGGCGGTGGGCGAGCCGCGCCACTGCGCGCCGGCCGTCGTGGACATGCAGCGCAAGGCCACGGCGGGCCTGCCCGCCGACGCCATCATGATGGGATACAACACCGAGATCGCGCTCTCGCTCGCGGGGACGGGCGTGGCCTGCACGGTCCAGGCGGACATCCCGGCCATGCGCATCCCGCACATGCGCTACATCCCCATCGAGGACCTGGAGCCGATCACCTTTGGGGTCCGGGTGCGCCGCGGCAGGCGCCCCGCGCTGCTCGACCGCTTCATCGAGCTCCTCGGCGAGAAGCTCCGCGAGCCGCGGGGGTGAGGGGC